>DJVY01000125.1 GCA_002440885.1 Bacteroidales bacterium UBA6244 | reverse complement strand
GATTCACTTTTTGTCTTAAAATTTCACCGAAATGGCATGCAGCCCGGAATCATCCCTATGAAGGTGATCACCGATGCAAATGCCATCGTTTATCTTGGTAATCTGGCTTCTGAACGTAATCCGGAGGTGATAGAATACTCGCTGCCGCCAGCCTCCAAAATAAACATCGATTCTTTAACAATAAAAGAAGCTCCCTATGTGCCGATAAAAAATATGTCGCTGTCAAGTGCCTATCCCGATATTACCGGGTTTAAGGAAACAATTGCCGTTGGATACCGCATGAACTGGCGCGACAGGATTGGCCTGTCGAACCTGATGGTTTTTGTGGGGACTTCGCCCTGGAGTAATTATGCCGACAAACAAAAAATACATGGAGCAATTAAATGGGATTATTGGCAATGGAGTTTTAATGCCACCTACAATAGTACAGATTTTTATGATCTGTTTGGTCCTACCAAACGAAGCCGGGCCGGTTATTCGCTCGGTGTAGGGTATAAAAAGAATTTCTCAATCCAAACACCTTTCAAGTGGTTCTATGGGTTCGACATAACGCACTATGGCGATCTGGAAGTGTTGCCACAGTTCCAGAACATTGCTACTCCTGTAAAAAACTTTCAAAGCATATCCGGAGAAATTGGCGTGTCGAAACTGCGTCGTACGCTGGGAGCTGTGGTGGACGAGAAAGGTTATTCATGGACACTGACAGCCTACAGCTACATGGCGAAAGGAAGTCTTTATCCATCACTGGTCTCCGAACAAAATTTCGGGTGGTTGGTGCCGGGGCTGCGCAACACCAGTTTTTGGATTCGTAATAGCGTGGGGCAGTCTTTTGGAAAGCGTGGGTCATCCTTTTCAACTTTTTACTTTGGAGGATTTCGTAATAATTATGTCGACTGGCAACAGCCTGAACAATACCGTAAAATTCTGGCCTTTCCCGGTGTAAATATTGATGCGCTGAGTGCCCATAATTTTATTAAAACCATGGGCGAACTTGATCTCATGCCCATCAGGCTGCGCAGTGTAGGAACCACCTGGTTGTATCCTACCTATATAAAGAGTTCTTTGTTTAGCACCTATTTACTCATCAATCCGGATGATGACCCTACCCGCCGCAATGTGTTCAATGCCGGAGCGCAAATTGATTTGGAGATGGTGTTGTTTTCCTATTTGAAAACTACCTGGTCAGCAGGATACGCCCGTAAATTTGAAAATAAAGGGCTTCCTCAGGAAGAATGGATGTTCTCGTTGAAATTGCTGGGTAATTAACATCTTGATTGCATGATAGATGACTGGAGGAAAAGAGTGACGATTTCACATATCAAAGATGAAGACCCTGCTTACAATCAACTTGGTTATCGGTTGCTTATTAATTGCGAAATATCAGTACCTATTTGTTAAAGAAGTTTATGCCAATTTCAAAAGTATTGTTATATTTGTTGCCATGTCTAATTAAGAAATAATCATTAAAAAGAAAGCGTTATGAAAATTAACCTGTTAAAGAAATCATTGTCGATCATGCTTATGATTGCTTTAATTTCGGGATGTAATCAGGCACCAACCAAAAATCAAAGTGAAGAAAAAACTGTTGATACCGTTGATGTAAAAGCATTCAAAAATCAAATTAATTCTATCATCCAAAAAGCACCTAAAGGTATTAAGGTGGTTGATTTTCTCAATGATGTTGGCGCGTCCTATATTTTCGATCTGACTTTGCCCATGGCAGATGTGGACAAATATGAAACACAAACCCGGATTTCTTTATCCATTGGAGCTTATGCCATGGACATGTTTTATGCTAATACCTACAACAGAGTAGATGTAGCCAAACAATTGAGCGAAATTGTAAAGCTTCAGACAGGTAAACTTGGTATTCAATCCTCTTCGGCAAACAAGCAGTATTTGAATCGGATTAGTCAAATGGAAGACAACAGCGACTCACTGACTTATTATCTGGATAAAGTGTGGAACAATTATCACCAGGAATTTGCACAAAGCGATATGCCAGATGCCTATGCACTCATATTTATTGGTGGTAATGTAGAAGCACTCTACTTGTTAAGTCAATTAACGTTGTATGCCAAAGACAACCAGAAAATGCTGGATTATTTTTCGCAGCAGGGTGACCTAGCCCACAGTATGTTGAATTTGCTTGAAATTCTCTCGGCAGATGAATCAGTAAAGCCTTATTTTGAAAAGATGAAGCCCATAGCAGATTATTTTGCTGCTCATCAAAATTTCACCACCAAAGAACTGGACGAATTGGCTCCCATGATCGAGTCGATCAGGAACGAAATGTTTAATTAGTATCTGCTTGTTCTCGAGGCTTGTCGTTTATCGAAAGGGATAAGCGACAAGCCTTTTTTGTTAATTTTTTATTTGTTGAGGTATGAATGAAATCACGCTCAATGCACTGATTAATCTTTTCGCAATATTTTCGGTTCAAACTAAGTCTGGAAAAGAAGATGCGCAAGCTGCTTTTTCAAGCTATTTAAAGCAACAGCTTGGCATGGCCTCGTCGAATGAATACCAGAGTTTGTTTGATGAATTGATTGATCTGTATGGTATTGATGGTGAGCCAATGATTCCGGTTGATATGAATTTGCAGGCGGAGCGCATCGCCACCAACCTGAAAAGCAGACTTCATCATACAGAGCAAATAATGGTTTTTCTGCGCTTTTTGGAACTGTCGCATAGCGGAGATATTGAAAAGGGTGATGATTTAATTCAAATTCTTGCCCGTACTTTTGCAATTAGTCCGGAGGAAACAGAGAAATATAAACAGTTTATTTTTTATTCAGGCGAGGAATCTCTTGATTCATATGGGTTTCTGTTAATTAGTGCAGCGGATAAAACTAACAATCCAAAAGTTAAGCATTTGCAGCGCAAGTCATTTGATGGTGAGCTCTTATTTTTATTTCTGGAGACTCTTGGTCATTATATTTTTAATTTCAGGGGAAAAGAAAATATCTACCTTGAAGGCAACCCTGTACTGCCCAACCGATTTTATGCTTTCAGAGAGGGTGGTATCCTTAGAGGACCACGTATTGAACCCATATATTTTGCCGATGTAGTGTCTGGTTTTTTTGATCAATCACATGCTGTACCTTTTGTGCTTCGCGCTGAAGGCATTGATTTCAGATTCAAAAATAGCAGCAATGGATTGTATGAATTCTCTTTCAGCGAACGGTCGGGACAACTGGTGGCCATCATGGGGGGAAGCGGCGTTGGCAAGTCAACCTTATTAAACATTCTCAATGGAACGATTCCCGTTGACAAGGGGCATATCTACATTAACGACCTGGATATTCATCTCGATAAGAAGGAAATTGAAGGATTAATTGGCTTTGTACCACAGGACGATTTGCTCTTCGAAGACCTGACTGTATGGGAAAACCTGTATTATAATGCCCGTTTGTGTTTCGACGGTTTTACAGAAGATCAAATCAATACAAAGGTAGCCACCGTTCTCCAAGAATTGGAACTATCAGAATTCAAAGATTTGAAGGTAGGCAGCCCGTTGAAGAAAACCATCAGTGGAGGACAGCGAAAAAGATTGAACGTGGCTCTGGAGCTTATTCGTGAGCCATCAATACTTTATGTTGATGAGCCGACGTCGGGACTCTCCTCTATGGACTCGGAAAAAGTAATGCTTTTATTGAAGGAGCAGGCACGGAAAGGTAAAATCATTCTGGTAAATATTCATCAGCCATCCTCAACCATTTTCAAGCTTTTCGACAAACTTTGGATTATGGACAAAGGTGGTCGTCCTATTTACACCGGTAATCCGCTCGATGCCATAATCTACTTTAAATCAGCCATCGGCCATGTGAATGCCACTGAATGTGAATGTCTGCAATGTGGCCACGTGAACCCTGAGCAAGTGCTCGAAATTGTAGAAACAAAGAAAATTGATGAATCGGGATACCTGATGTCTGAGCGCTATTTTTCAGCCGACGACTGGTACAAACTATACAAAGAGAAAATTGAGACTAAGCCTGCTGGCTATGGTTTTAAGGATATTGAAAACCCAAAATCGGAATTTCATAAACCAAATCGACTGAAGCAATTTTTCATCTTCTTACAGAGAAATTTCCGAATTAAAGTAACCGATAAGCAATATCTTTTGATTAATTTGATTGAAGCACCGCTGTTAGCTGCAATCGTGGCCTACTTTACACGATTTTCCGAAGACAATCACTACCTGTTTTTTGAGAATAAAAACCTGATCTCTTATTTGTTTATGTCTATCGTAGTGGTGTTGTTTATGGGGATGAGTGTGAGTGCTGAAGAAATTATCAAAGACCGCAAAATCCTGCAGCGGGAGTCGTTTCTAAATCTGAGCAGGTTCAGTTACCTTAATTCAAAAATTGTTTTTCTGCTGTTGCTCTCCGCCTTTCAGACTTTAACTTTTGTTTTGGTGGGAAATTATATCCTGGGTATACAGGGTATGAATCTGGCCTTTTGGATGGTGCTTTTTTCAGTGGCGGTTTTTTCAAATATGCTGGGTTTAAATATTTCGTCCGCGTTTAACTCAGTGGTGACAATTTACATTCTCATTCCGCTTTTGTTAATCCCTCAAATATTACTTTGCGGTGTAATAGTTAAATTTGATGATTTACAGGATAAAAAGGCTGACAGAGATGTGGTGCCTCTTGTAGGCGAGCTCATGGTTTCACGCTGGGCATTTGAAGCACTGGCGGTGGAACAGTTTGCGAAAAACAGCTATATGGTTCATTTTTTCGATGTGGAAAAGCGATTGGCGCGTTCAAGGTATCTGTCTGATTTGTTAATTACCGAATTAATTGGCCGAGTAGATCAGATTTCGGGCTATATCAACACGCAAAAACCAGAAGATGAAACTGTTGTTAAACTGAATATTCTGCAAAATGAAATTCGGGAACTCCATGAAAGAGACCAATTGCCTGCTTTTTCGGGAATTGACGACTTGGTTTTAGGTAGCTTTTCACCTGCCGTTGCAGATTCTGTTAAGCAATATTTGCAACAACAAAAGGATGCTTTGATCAAATACAATAGCGAGCTGAGAAATGAAAAAGACAAAATAGTACGAAGTTTGAATCAGGAGATGGAAAAAAACGAGTTGTTCCTGCTCAAGCAGCATCATCACAACAGGGCACTACAGGACATGGTTATGAACATGTCGACACAAGAGTATTTTCGTGAAACCAACAATAACATTATGCAAAAAGTTGCTCCCATTTATAAAAAACCCGATTTCAACAACGGACGGGCTCATTTTCTGAGTGCTGAGAAAGTGGTCGTCGGTGTTTCCATCGATACATTTGTGTTTAACGTGGGCGTCATTTGGCTAATGATTCTTATGCTCTATGTGGCGTTATATTTCGATTGGTTGCGAAAAGCAATGGAAGGATTGAGTCATATTAAGTTGAAAAGATAATTGGTCGTATTTATTTAATTCTAAACCATTTAGAAAGATAAATTATTTAGTATAAAAAGATCAACCTGATATGCAATATAAAGAGTTGTTATTAGCTGGATTCAGTTAGTAGTTAGGTGTTCGTGCATAAAATATATTGTACTATGTCAACAAAAAATAGAGTGTTTAAGTCGGTTTTCCCCGGAAAATACATTCAGGGTGAAGGAGTAATGGGTGAATTACCCGAGATAATGAAATCATTCGGAGAGAAGAAAATGATTCTTTCGTCCCGTTCCGTTAAAAAAAATATATTGATGGAGCATCTGGATACCTTCAAATCTGACGGAATTTTAGTTGAGGAATTTGGTGGTGAGTGTACTGAAAAAGAAATAGATAGGTTACGCAATCTGGTGTTGATCAATAGAATAGATGTGTTGGCCGGAACGGGTGGTGGGAAAGTAATCGACACGGCAAAAATAGTAGCCGACATGACCAATATCCCGGTTATTATCGTTCCGACTATTGCCTCTACTGATGCCCCGGTAAGTGGTTGTGGTGTTATTTACTCTGAAACTGGTGTTTTTAAATCAGTGTATTATCTTAAAATGAACCCACAGGTTGTAATCGTCGATGTCAGAGTTATTGCCAATGCTCCGGTACGTTTTCTTGTCTCTGGCATGGGCGATGCATTATCAACCTGGTTTGAAGCCAGATCGTGCGAACGAACCCAATCAATGAACGCGTGTGACGGTTATAGCACCCAAGCTGGTTTATCTCTGGCCAAACTCTGTTATGATACCCTCCTTACTTACGGCTCTATGGCTAAAATGGCTTGTGAAAACAAGTTGATTACTCCGGCATTACACCGCATAGTTGAAGCCAATACGCTTTTGAGCGGAATCGGCTTTGAAAGTTCAGGTCTTGCCACAGCCCATGCCGTTCATAACGGACTGTCGGCTCTGCCTGAAACCCACGACTATTTCCATGGCGAAAAAGTAGCTTTTGGTGTGCTAACCGGGCTTCACCTGACCGATGCTTCTCCGGCTGAAATGGAAACGGTTTATAAGTTTTGTGAGGAGGTTGGTTTGCCCACCACACTAAAGGAACTGGGTGTAGTAAACTTAAACACCGAGAATCTGATGAAGGTAGCTGTTAAAGCCTGTGAACCACAGGAAAGTATTCATCACGAAGCTGGTGAAATTACTCCTGAAAAAGTGTTGTTCGCAATGATGGCAGCCGACAAAATGGGAAATTACAGAAAATATCATGGATAAAATAATGTTGCCGTGATTAACTAATTGATTACATTTGTCCGTCTGGTAATAATATTGTTCATACCAAATCAACATTGAAAATGATGAATCTCAATTTTACTGAAGTAAATAATTATAAAGTTGTACAAATCGAAGGCCGTATTGATACGATTACAGCACCTGATTTTGAAAGCGGCATCATGAATTTGATGTCAGACGGAGTTACTAAGATGATATTCGATTGCACTAAACTCGACTATGTAAGTAGTTCAGGATTAAGGGTGTTTTTGATGGCGCAAAAAAATATATCAACAAATAAGGGGATGCTGAAAGTATGCTGTCTGCAACCATCGATAAAAGAAATATTTGACATATCAGGGTTTTCACAGATTTTCACCATTGAAGACTCGATTGAATATGCTTCAGGAAGCTAGAAAACCGCTCCCGCGAAGCCTGTGATTCCGGGTTTTTGGTCGATTAATTTCATGGCTTAGTGATGGATAACCAAGATGAAATAAGAAAAATCCAATTGGTGAACCAGTTGGATCAACTGGAAACGATAAGCCGATTCCTGGATGAGTTGGCGGAAGCTTGGGATTTGTCGATACCATTTGTAATGAAGCTGAATCTTGTCTTAGAGGAGGCATTTACCAATATTGTTAATTATGGATACCAGGATAACGAAACACATGAGATAGTACTTGTTTTTGAAAAACAAAATGAACGCTTGCTTGTCAGTTTAATAGATGATGCAATGCCTTACGATCCAACTATTGCTCCCGATCCTGATATAAACTTGTCTGCCGAAGAGAGAAAAATTGGAGGACTTGGAATATTTTTTATACGGAAAATGATGGATAAAGTGTCTTACCAGCGTATGGGGTCAAATAATGTGCTGAAAATGGAGAAAGTGATCAACCCATAAGATCTTTGTTCCGGCATTATATCTGTTTTTTATGAATCGGGAAAGGGTATTCCTTCAGTCGTTTTATTATTATATACTGACGGATTCAGCCTTTGTTCATTGCTGACTATTGGTTCCTTTTCGTTTTTGTGCGAACGACAAATCAAGCGGCTGTTTCTGCTTTTTTTACAAGGCTTTTTGGTTTAACAGGGTCGGCACAAAACTAATTTAAATTGATTATAAATTTTCTATTGTTAATCGATTAACAATATATTCGAGTATATTTGCTGTTAATTAATTAACAATAAGATTGTAATACTTTTTACCACAAAAAGACATTATCAATGAAGGACAGAATTTTCAAAATTATCAGCAAATACAACGGTGACAGCAGCCGGCTGATGGACATCCTGCACGATATTCAGGATACTGAAGGATACATCGCAGGTGACATCATGGGACTGTTGGCAGACCTGTTGTCACTTTCTGCAGCCCAGGTTGAAGAAACCGTATCTTTTTATCATTTTTATAGTGATAAGCCACGAGCAAAAGTAAATATTTACCTGAACGACAGTGTAACGGCCAACATGTTTGGACGTGCGGAAGTACTGAAAGCCTTTGAAGACGCTTGTGGAATAAGCGAAGGAGAGGTTTCCGAAGACGGGCAATTGGGTTTGTTTTCAACTTCTTGCATCGGAATGAATGACCAGGAACCTGCCGCGTTAATCAACGACAAGGTGTTTACTCGTTTAACACCCTATCGTGTTAGCCAGATTATCGCAGACCTCAAGAGCGGAAAGTCGCTTGACGAAATCACCGTGGAATCCTGTGGTGATGGAAAAAACGCCTTGCCTGAAGTGAATGCCACCGTGTATAACAACATCAGACGAAAGGGTGCTTTGTTGAATAATGACTATCCTTTCTATTCTGTAGTGAGGGATATGCTACCAAACATTTCAAGTGAGGAGATTATTGATATTGTTTCTGAGTCTAATATCCGCGGTCGCGGTGGTGCCGGATTTCCAACAGGATTAAAGTGGAAATTTGGTAGTAAAGCCAGAGGCGAACGCCGCTTTATTATTTGCAATGCCGACGAAGGAGAACCCGGGACTTTTAAAGACCGTGTGTTGCTCACCGAATATCCCGAGATGGTGTTTGAAGGAATGGCTGTAGCCGGTTATGCTGTTGGAGCAGACTTAGGGTTACTCTACCTTCGCTATGAATATAAATACCTGCTTAACTACCTGAATGGCATACTGGACAACATGCGGAAAAACAATTATTTGGGAACAAATGTGGCAGGCATCGAAGACTTTAATTTTGACATTCGCATTCAACTGGGTGCAGGAGCGTATATATGTGGTGAAGAGTCGGCGTTGATTGAATCGCTGGAAGGCAAACGGGGTGAGCCGCGCGACAAGCCACCATTCCCTGTAGAGAAAGGATATTTGAACCTGCCTACCATCGTCAATAATGTGGAAACTTTGGCTACTGTTGTGAAGATTGTCAAAAATGGAGCTGATTGGTTTAATAAACTTGGTAACAAGGATTCCGTTGGCACAAAAGTGTTGAGCATTTCGGGCGATTGTCGGTTTCCAGGCATCTACGAAGTAGAGTGGGGGATGACCATTAGCGAAGTCCTCGCCATGTGTGGCGCTACCGAGGTACAAGCAATTCAGGTGGGAGGACCATCAGGAGCACTTATCGGGAAAAAAGATTTTGGTCGTGAATTAAGTTACTCGGATCTCCCAACTGGAGGGTCGATGATTGTATTCAACAACAGCCGCAATCTGCTTCGTGAGGTGGTTTTGAATTTCACTAATTTCTTTATCGAAGAATCATGTGGATCGTGCTCAACGTGCAGAAACATGCCTTATGTATTGCGTGAGAAACTCCTGAAAATACTAAACGGTCGTGGAGTGAAACAAGATGTTGAAGACATCCTCCAGTGGGCAAAAGTGCTCAATGTAAGCCGTTGCGGATTGGGGCAAACTGCTGCAAACCCCATTGTTTCAAGTATCCGCAATTTCCGCCACCTGTACGACGCACTGGTGCAAAAGGAAGTGGATTACGACAGTGGATTCGATTTGGAATCCTCCGTGTTGGAGTCATGTAAAGTTGTGGGTCGTCAACCCATTTTTCATCATCACTGATTAAATTAGACATAAAATGGCCAATAAAGTTAAAATAAAAATAGACGGTAAGGAAATTATTACCGACGAGGGCAAAACCATCGTTGAAGCCGCTCGTGAAAATGGTGTCTTTATCCCAACGCTCTGCAACTTTGCCGGGGCTTTGCCCAAAGGGTGTTGCAGGATGTGTACCATTAAAATCAACAACAGGTTTATGACAGCCTGTACAACTCCTGCCGCTTCAGGTATGGAAGTGGAAAATCACACGCCGGAGATCGAAGAATTCAGAAAAAGTATTATTGAGCTTCTGTTTGTTAGTGGAAACCATTTCTGCCCTTCGTGCGAAAAGAGTGGAAACTGTGAGTTACAGGCGTTAGCATATAGATACCAGATGATGGTACCACGCTTCCCTTACGATTTCCCGATGAAAAGTGTAGATGGAACTGCTCCTTTTATTATAAAGGATCAAAACCGATGCATTTTGTGTAAACGCTGTATCAAAACCATAAAAGATGAGCAGGGAAGACATTATTTTGCTTTTAAAGAAAGAGGACATAAACTTGAAGTCATTCTGGATGAACAAATGGGCAAAGAAATGTCAAGGGCATTAGCCAGGAAAGCCATGGAAAATTGTCCTGTAGGCTCAATTATCTATAAAGAAATTGGATTTGCCGAGCCCATAGGTACACGTAAATACGACAAAATGCCTATAGGAAGTGAAATTGATAATTAACGCTGAAAACAAAAGAAAATGGAAAAAAAGATCATAGCAACCACGTCACTGGCCGGCTGTTTCGGATGTCACATGTCGATTTTGGACATCGATGAACGTATTCTCGATTTGATCGAATTGGTCGAATTTAACAAATCACCCGTCGACGACATCAAAACCTTTACCAAGCCTGTTGATATTGGCATCGTTGAAGGTGGCTGTTGCAACAGTGAAAATGTTGAGGTGTTAAGGAGTTTCAGAAAAAACTGCAAGATTCTTATTTCACTTGGCGAGTGCGCCATTATGGGGGGACTACCAGCCCTGCGTAATGGTATTCCGATTGAAGAATGTTTGCGTGAAGCCTATCTTGAAGGGCCAACGGTGGGCTTAAACACAACCAAAATTCTGCCAAACGATGACGAGCTTCCCATGTTGCTCGACAAAGTATATCCCTGCCATGAAGTGGTGAAGGTTGATTACTACCTGCCTGGATGTCCTCCACGTGCCGACCTGATATGGGATGCGCTGGTGGCATTAATTACTGGAAATGAACTTGCACTGCCATACGAAGTTGTTAAATTCGATTAACTCAACACAAACCATTGAAATTATGCCAAAAAAAATCACAATAGAGCCTGTAACCCGAGTGGAAGGCCACGGAAAAGTAACCATCCAGATCGACGATGCCGGACAGGTACGCGAATCCAGATTACATATTGTAGAATTCAGAGGATTTGAACGTTTTGTTCAGGGAAGACCCTACTGGGAAGCTCCTGTTTTGGTTCAACGCCTCTGCGGAATTTGCCCGGTGAGCCACCACCTGGCCGCCGCCAAAGCCCTCGATGTTATCGTAGGTGCAGGCACAGGTCTGGGACTTACAGCAGTAGGCGAAAAAATGCGCCGTCTCATGCACTACGGACAATTCTTCCAATCGCATGTATTGCATTTCTTCCACCTGAGTTCACCCGACTTCCTCTTTGGTATTGACGCCGATCCGGCCATACGGAACATCATCGGAGTAGCCATGCACCACAAAGATCTCGCTGTTCAGGGAGTAATGATGCGTAAATACGGACAGGAAGTAATCAAGTACACTGCGGGAAAAAAAATTCATGGTACAGGGGCTATCCCGGGCGGGATAAACAAAAACCTGAGCATCGAAGAAAGAGATATCCTGCTGCATGGTGCAGATCCGCTTAACGCAGATAAAATGGTCGAGTGGTCGGTGGCTGCACTGGAATTCTTTAAGGCTTTTCACAAAAACAATAAAACACTGGTGGATACCTTTGCCGAATTTCCATCAAACCACCTGAGCATCGTCCGTGCCGCCGATGGCGCATTGGATTTGTACAATGGCGTGCTCAGGGCTGTCGACAGCGAAGGAAACCGGATTCTCGATGATGTGGATTGTCAGGACTACAACAAATACATCGAAGAAGAGGTGCGCAGCTGGAGCTATATGAAATTCCCTTACCTGAAACATCTGGGAAAAGAAAAAGGATGGTACCGTGTGGGTCCTCTGTCGCGTTTGAATACCTGCGACTTTATTCCTACTCCGCTGGCGCAGAAAGAGTTTGAAGAGTTTAAGGCTTATACCAACGGAAAGCCAAACAACATGACCCTGCACTACCATTGGGCACGATTGATTGAAACCCTACATGCCGCAGAAGAAATCAGAAATTTGCTTAAAGATCCTGATCTGCAAAATGAAGACCTGGTGATTAAAGGTGAAAAAACACACAAGGGAGTGGGCGTAATTGAAGCTCCTCGTGGAACTTTATTCCATCACTACGAAATTAACGACAACGACCAGATTACCCTGGCAAACCTCATTGTTTCTACTACCAACAACAATGAACCCATGAATGTTGCCGTTAACCATACAGCTAAATCATTTATGAACGGTCAAAAAGAAATCACTGAAGGAATGATGAATGCCGTGGAAGTGGCCATACGTGCTTACGATCCTTGTCTGAGCTGTGCCACACATGCGCTGGGTAAAATGCCTCTGCAAATGACGTTGGTTAATTCCAAAAATGAAATTCTCGACCAAAAAACTAAATAATCATGGAACCAAAAAAAAGAGTGCTCGTTTATGGCTATGGAAATCCAGGTCGTCAGGATGATGGCATTGGAAATGAAATGGTCAACATGATTCAGCGTTGGATTGAAACACATCATCTGACCTGTATGCAAACCGACAGCAACTACCAACTGAATATTGAGGATGCTGAAAAAATTTCAACATGGGATATTGTGGTTTTTGTTGATGCCACACAG
Source organism: Bacteroidales bacterium UBA6244 (assembly GCA_002440885.1). Lineage (GTDB taxonomy): Bacteria > Bacteroidota > Bacteroidia > Bacteroidales > F082 > UBA6244. The sequence continues at coordinate 847 of DJVY01000125.1, read as the reverse complement.
GAAACCCGTATCAATGAATACAAATTTAAGCCTGTTGAACCCTCTGAGGCACAGGTTGAATTCACCATGCATGCGGTTTCTCCGGAATATGTTCTCCATTTGGCACAAAAACTTTTTAATAAATCACCTGAAACTTACGTGCTGGCCATTAAAGGATATGAGTTTGAATTGAAAGAAGGGTTGACCGACAACGCCAAATTGAACCTTGAACAGGCCTTTCAGTTCCTCACCCGCCAGTTGGCCGGATGGGCATTAATTAAAAAGAATTTACCAATAAGCATGTTATCATGACAGATATTTCAACAACCTACATGGGACTAAACATCACTAGTCCTGTAATAATTAGCAGCTCCGCTTTGACCGGCGATCTTCAGAAAATTATTGAATGTGAACGTTTTGGTGCTGGTGCTGTAGTGCTGAAATCTATTTTTGAGGAGCAAATCAGAGCCGAAGCCGAACATGGCGTAAGCAACAGCAATGAGATGTACCATTGGTTCCCTGAAGCCAAAGAACATGTAATGGGATTGACGCTCGATGCCAACCTCGACAAATACCTGAAGTTCGTTAAGGAAGCTAAAAAGGCCGTTTCTATTCCTGTAATTGCCAGTATCAATTGCCAAACTTCAAACGAGTGGCCACGTTTCGCCAAATCTATTGAACAAGCAGGAGCTGACGCTATAGAGTTAAATATCAGTATTTTTCCTTTCAACGCATCACTCACCAGTGCCGAGATTGAAGGACAATATGTAGAAATATTAAAAGCCGTTAAAAAGGAAGTCAGTATTCCGGTTTCAGTAAAATTGGGAAGCTATTTCACTAACCTGTGCAGTATTGCAAGGGATCTCGT
>DJVY01000075.1 GCA_002440885.1 Bacteroidales bacterium UBA6244 | reverse complement strand
AAACACAAAATATTGGATAAACTCGTACCAGCTTGCGCGGATTTGTAATCCATGCGTGCAACGAAATTGGCCGCCTCACCCCCCCCCCCTCGTCCTCCTATGAAAACAAATCGGTTCCAAGTTGGAAATGGGTTGCCCTTTAACCAATTCTTTTGAAAACAGGGCAGTAAGTAACTGCCCCCCTCCTCCCGCCAGTTTGCAACTGGTGGGCCTTGTTTCATTTATTCAACCTAAAATAAGTAATGAATTGCCATGACAAAGAAAGTTTATACCTTTGATCTTTAACAATCAATAATAAATGAGTCGTGCATACAAGATGGCCGATCCCGAAGGACTATACTATATCACCTTTTCAACAGTGGAATGGATAAATGTTTTTACTCGTCAGGAATACCGTGATATATTGATCAATAGCCTGGATTTCTGCATAAAGGAAAAGGGGCTGCGCTTGTTTGCCTATGTGATTATGTCGAATCATCTGCATTTAATCGTAGCCGCAGAATTTGGATTTGAACTTAGCAGCATTATTCGTGACTTTAAAAAGTTTACATCCAAGAAAATACTGAAAGCAATTGAGGATAACACAGGAGAATCACGGAAAGAATGGATGATTTCATTGTTTAGGAAAGCAGGGGAAGGTAATGCGAATAATAAAGTATATCAGTTTTGGCAGCAGGATAACCATCCGATTGTGTTGTATTCCAATGCTGTAATTGACCAAAAACTGGATTATATTCATGAAAACCCGGTAAAAGCCGGCATCGTGTTACAGCCGGAGGATTATCTGTACAGTAGTGCAAGAAATTATGCCGGGCTTGATTATGTTATTCATGTTGAATTGCTTTTTTGAAAAACGAGATGCTTTTAAGTCATACCGAAGATTGTTTTGTATGTTTGACCCACCAGTTGCAAACTGGCGGGAGAGGGGGGGCAATGTTGCCCACAGTTGCTATTCCGACAGGATTTCTCCGATTCGCTCAATAAATTCTTTTGATTTCGGATATAGTTTTAAAACTGTTTCTTCGTCATAATCATAGAAGTCATTGTAATCACCTTTGTGTCGTTTTTCATATAGTTCTGTGTAGTGCTTTGCCAATTCCCGTTCTACTTTACCTGTTTTAACAAAATGCTCACCAAATTTTTGTCGAATTCCAGCGTGGGTTGATGCTTCAATTTTATGCAGGGCCAACAGTGCGCCAACAGCATAAAAACAAGCGTAATAAAGTCTGTTAATTGCCGTATTCCAGAATTTGTTGTCAATGTGCGTTTGCACTTCTCCAATGGTCTCCAGCGCACGGCCAAATCGGTATTTTATATAATCTTCAGGCTTATATTCTGTCATAATAATTTTCCTTCGCGCATCACATTTTTATAAAAAGGGGTGAATCTGTATTTCGAATTCCATTCCTTTTCACTGTAAATCATAGGACTAATGACTTCACCGATGTCGAACTCAAGGTCATAAAGCGGAGAAGCTATTCCTTGTTCAACTTCATAAGATATGCTATCCCTATTGAGCAAAATCAATAAGTCCCAGTCTGATTCACTTCTCGCGGTTCCTTTGGACCTTGAACCATACAAATATATTTTAGCAGAAGGCTCTTGCTCTCTGACTATTCTCTTTATCTGCGATAGTATTTTGTTTTCAATATTATTCATGTTTCAAAAGTAATCAAAAAGAATTTATTCTATAAGCGAAGTGTTCTTTTCTGCAATTGTGCCCAACTTCATGCTATCTACAATACTATTGTACTTATTCCCAATAATGTCTCGTGAAGCATTAACCGCTTGGCAAGGTCTGATTGAGTCCATTTATTTTGCTTAGGCAGCTCTGTTGTTATACCTCCAATGTTTAACATATGTCAAAAAGTATAGAGATTGTTAATAACAACCACAAATGTAATGAAAAAATTTACAAATAATGAATGCGTTTTTTAATGAGATAAGAAGCGTAAATACCATGCCATTCAACATCCGGCTTTCGCGCCTAAAAGCTTTTGAAAATACGGGCCTGGCTGATGCCGGGAGCTTGTAAGTCGAGGTCGAGAAAATAGCCAAAAGGCGTTTGGGCTGTTTGGTAGTCAGCATTTTGCAGCCTGACTTCTACTTTGTCAAATAACTGCTTGGTGAACTGTGGTGTGGCTTTGGAATCGGACAAATGGGCAAACGAATGCAGAATCACTTTGGTGGTGTCGTTTTTCTTGGCCGCCCACTTGAGGTTTTTCAGGAGCTTGTCCTCCACCCCTTTTGCATCGCTTTCATCTTCGGCTTCGGCGTGGATAAAAGCCACCAATACCTGATCAAATTCTGCCCCCTGGTCATGGTCGTCAAAATCATCCAGTGTTTTCGACATGGGCTGATAAGCAAAACGACTGGCGTAAATCATCAATAATTTCATCTCTTCATGGTTTTTGTATGGCCTCTTTTTTAATATGCAAGCTGCTCCTTCAGTACAACTTAATAAGGTACCCGCCTTATAAACCTGTTGTTACCTGATCATTGAAATGGCATAAAACAATGACGCAACAAAGGTAAACAAAAGCCCGAACCCTTATTCCCGGCGCTGAAATAAAATTAATCCTTTTGGTGAAGAAGCTCTGCCTCAGCCAGTTTGGTGTCAGTTTTGTCCACGATAAATCCTTCAAAACCAGTGATTTCATCGCCCTCGTAAACCGGTGTCATGGTGATGGAATGATATCCTATGCTGCCATCTTTGCAAAAACGTCGGGTAATATCAAGGGGTATGGTTTGGCCTTTGAGCACTTTATCAACATTGGCCTGTAATCGTATAAAATCTTCTTTCGTGCGACTTAACGAGTAGTGTTTTCCAACGATTTCATCCTTTTTAGTGAATTTATACAATTTCAACCAGGTTGGGTTAACATCCTGATAAAAGCCTTCTTTGTCAATTTTAAAATACCCAACGCCCTCCGATCTATAGATCTTAGAATAGAAATCATTCCCGGATTGGGCTTTCGAAATCTTCTTTTCCAACTCTTCTTCGGCTTCTACCTGGTGGGTGATATCGATGATAAACCCTTCAAGTCCGGCTATTTTTCCGGTTTCGTCTTTATAGTAAGTAGCTGAAACGGTGTGATAACCAATTGATCCATCTTTGCACAAACGCTGGATGCGCTCGCCGGTAACTGTGCCACCTGCCAGCACTTGGTCTACCAACTGCATAATGCGGATTTTTTCGGGTTCCGTGCGGTCGAGTGTTACATGCGATCCTATCACTAGCGCTTTACTGGTGCATTTGTACAGATCGAGCCAAACGTTATTCACTTCTTCATATAATCCTTGCTTGTTAATCCTGAAATATCCCACATTGGAATGGAGTAGTTTCTCTCTTAAAGCCAACCCTTCCATGTTAATTCCAAGCTTCTGGGCTACTTCTCCTATGGCTACCTCAAACATCTCTTTCTTGTCTGCTTCCTTAGCTCCGCTTACGCTTTTGCGGCTCTCTACCAGCGCCACCTTCAGGTTTTCCTCCAAGGCCACACGCGCATCTTCATCCGACATTTCCTCCCAACCAACTATCATGGCTTTTATGGCCGACAACGGGCGATGGCCTGTGGTGGTGAGATAAACATGGGCGATAACGAAACCTATGAGTAAATACGCGCCCAACGTATGAAAGTAGGCAATGGGGGCCAGATCGCCTACCACACCCTGATCGACAAAATAAACGTAGTACATGTACAGTATCCCGCTAAAAACCACAACGGGAATTATGAGCAGCCGCAATCCAAGATAGGTAAGTCGTTGTAACGGATTGAATTTGTTGTAGACGGTTTTTCGGGTTGGATGGGGCGCATGTTTAAAAATCCCGGTGATGTAGTAGGCCACCTGTGCTTTCAACAGTTTGGTGGTAGGAATATATTGACGCCATTCGCCGGTGGTAAAGTTCCAAAACTGTGTAAATACAATCAACACCATAAAAGCCCAGGCTAAATTTTGGTGTATGAAAACGGCTTTGTCGTAATCCATCAGGTGGTAAGTTCCATGAACCTCGAAGCCGGTTAGTGCAAGCAACAAGATTAACAGAGCTTGTGTCCAATGCCAAAAACGTTCGTATCCTTTATATATCAGTACTTTTTTCATGTGTAGTGGTTTGAATTATTTTGTAAATATGCGTAGCAATCCGTGAATGGAGACTCCTGCCAGAACAAGGATGATGAAGGCTAACCCAACACCGTCCAACCAGGGATTGTTGTCGCGACCGGGTAAATAGAACCCTGCCATTTGCTGAAGTCTTCCAGTATTTTTTACATGGCAATCAGCACATTGCAACGCCTGATCAGCACTTGAAACTTCGTGGTTCAGTGGCCAGTAGGATTCTGTTTTTACAAAACCATACGCACCGCTATAAGGCAATCCGGTGTATTCCATTCCGGCAGTAAACGAAGCATCCCAATCCAGATCTGTCCACAGCGCACCGCTGCCTTTGTATTCACCGAAAAGCTTTGGTTGGATAAGCAACCTGTTTTTTGTGTCATATGGCTGCCGTCCGCGCATAACCTTTACAGGAATTATTTTAGAAGGATTGTCCGGATCTTCAGGCCTGATGTTGTCCTCGTAAGAGCCTTGTAACGGATTTAATACCAAGGCCTTCAGGGTGTCGTCGATCAGGTCGGTTAGTTTATGGTGATCAGCATTGCCGTTAAACCACCTGTACTCAGGAATAACTCCCTGTTTCATTACCAATGTTCCATGTTTTGAGTCGTATTGCACCCTGACTTGCTCGTACTGTTTTCCATCGAAAAAGTAGGTGCTGTCGGGTAGTTTTGTAACGCCAATGGGTTTTCCGTTTTCATCCAATCGCGTAGCTGTCGACCAATCCCAGACAAGTGTGGTAGGTTGAATTTTGGCGTATTCGCTTATATGACAGGTTTGACAAGCCACGCGGCGGTAGTGGTTATTCAGCAGCTGGCTTTGGTGTGGACGGTCGGTGTGGCACTGAACACAGGTAACATGGTTGTTGTTAGAGGATGAAACTGAGTACAACTGACCGCTGATCTGGTGCTCATCGGTTTGGTGACAATCAACACACTGTAGGTTTTTATCGCTCGTGGTGCTGGACATGTGCACATCCATTTGGCCAACCATTGCGGCATGTTCCAGCAAGAGGGCTTTTTCCAGATCGCCATGCTTTACATTGTTTCCACCTCCTCCGGTAAAATGGCAATTGCCACAATTGTTGCTCTTGGGAAGTCCAACATTTGTGGCCACATGCTTCAGGTCAACAGATAAATCAGGCCAACCGGCTCCTCTGAATCCATTTTCTTTCGTGGGTTTTGATTTGCGATACGACCCGGTAGCATCGTGACAAACCAAACAATCAATGTTTTCAGGATTGGAAAAATCAAAGTTGTGGTCTTCGTATCCATAACCCGCATGACACATCGAACACATTTTTTCGTTGGAATTAATACCTATGCAGAAATTGTTTAGCAAATTAATTTTCCCCAAATCCTGCACCCCCTCTGTTGCCGTGGTATCAGGCTTGTGCCAAAGCCAATGTTGGGTTTTCATAAATTCTTCTCCCCGAGACTGATGACATGAGAGACAAGCAGCCGTAACTTCAGTTCCTGAGGTGAAATCCTTGTTCAATTCGGCAAAACCCGAATGATCAATCGGTTTCTTTTCTTTTTTTATTGAAATCATCGAATCAGGAAAATACCCCGAATCATAATCGCTGTTGTAATTAAAAACCAAGGTAAGGATCGCAATCCAGGGAAGGATAACAATCAAAATAATCTCGCCAATTTTTTTCATATAAAGTGCACTTTTAATCCTACAAAAATAAGACTGAAAAATTTTACACTATTGATATTCAATTATTTGTAAAGATTTCTAAATAATATGTCAACATCTACCTATTTCGATTTGTAAGCTGTTGGGATAGTGTGCATTGTTATTGGCTGATAACCATAAGAGGTCGATTTTAAATACGATCCTTTGTAATGCATGATTGTGAAAAATGTGATATAGGTTTCATACAGTTGATAGATTTGTTCCGAAAGTAATTTCAAGGGTTTTTAAGGGCACTTTTTCGCCTTACGGTCAAACAGAAGGCAGAGATCAAAAACCGGACATAAAGCCTGTCATTTCTTACTATATTTGCCAAAAATATTTTTCAATAAATCATCGCTCCGACGCCATGCACCATGTCCCTCTTGCAGAAAAGCTGCGACCGCAAAATTTGACCGATTACATTGGTCAGGAACATCTTACGGGATCTGATGCCATACTTTGCCGAAGTCTTTCTGCCGGAAACATTCCCTCCATGATTCTCTGGGGACCACCGGGAGTCGGGAAAACAACCCTGGCCCACATCATTAGCCAAACGCTCAAGCGCGAATTTTACACGCTAAGTGCCATCAGTTCAGGGGTAAAAGATGTGCGACAGGTGATTGCGCAAGCAGGAACTTTTGGCGGATCAGCCATTCTTTTTATCGATGAAATCCACAGATTCAGCAAATCACAACAGGATTCACTTTTAGGCGCTGTTGAAAAAGGAACGATAACCCTCATCGGTGCTACCACCGAAAACCCTTCTTTTGAAGTCATATCACCTCTCCTGAGCCGTTGTCAGGTGTATATCCTCAAGCCACTGACGAACAACCATTTAATAACTTTATTGGAACGCGGAAAAAAGCTGTTAAGCAGCCAATTTGGGCTCGACATAGCTATTGCAGAAAACGAAGCGTTGATGTCGGTATCGGGTGGAGATGCCCGAAAGCTGCTCAACGCATTGGAACTTGTTGTTTACCAGGAAAAAATAAATAAAAAGCAGGTGGTTATCACCAACCAGCTGGTGCAAAAGGTCATACAGGAGAACCTCGCCATTTACGATAAGCAAGGCGAGATGCATTACGACATTATTTCGGCTTTTATCAAATCGATGCGCGGAAGTGATCCAAATGCGGCTGTATATTGGCTGGCACGCATGATCGAAGGAGGAGAAGATCCGAAATTTATCGCCCGACGGATGCTTATTCTCGCATCAGAAGATATTGGAAACGCAAATCCAAACGCCTTGCTTTTAGCCAACGCCTGCTTTGATGCCATTGCGAAAATTGGCTGGCCTGAAGGTCGGATTATCCTGTCGCAGACAGCGGTATATCTGGCCAATTCACCCAAGAGTAACGCCACCTATCTGGCCATTGGCGAAGCCCAACAAACGGTGCAAAAAACTGGAAACCTCCCGGTTCCGTTACATCTCAGGAATGCTCCTACCCCACTGATGAAGGAGATCGGTTATGGAAAATCCTATCAGTATGCCCATGATTTTCCGGGAAACTTTGTTGCCCAGGAATTTCTGCCAGATTCTTTATCAGGTAAAGTGTTCTATCGTCCCGGTGATAACCTTCGTGAAAACGAAGACCGAAAACGCATGAGAGAAAGATGGAAAAATAAATATAACTATTAAAGCTATGGAAATTAACCTATTACAATCATTGATCGACCACAGTTATGAATATGCGTCGGATTTACTAAACGATACGGGCGAATTTTATCCTTTTGCTGCATTTACCGACAAGGCCGGACAGGTGCATCCCCTGGAATTTGAGGTAGACAAAAACAATATTCCTCCCAACAGCAAAGTGCTTGAAGCCCTGGCGGCTTGGTGTACCGGGGAGTTCGCAAAAAATGAAATCACAGGTTACGCCTTGGTTTTTGAGGCTTCCGTCACGTTGGAAGAGGGAAAAGCTCCCATCGATACCATTTGCATGGACATCGCCACGGTTGATCAGGAGAACATTCCTTTGTATTACTTTCCGTATGAAGTTAAAAAAGACGGAACAGTGGATTATGATGATGCGTTTGCCGTTTTGCGCGAAAGCGACTGATCGCGTCTGTAACTCCATACCATCAGCGCAACAGCTGAAAAGGCAAACCCGGCTCCGAGCAGAAAAGTTGCGGTAAACCCAAACAATTCGTAAAAAAACACCCCCGCGAGTGGCGCGATTATGGCACGCATGCCCGTCAGACTAAGATGCAGTGATTGGTAAGTTCCGGCCTCACCGGGCTGACAAAAATAAGATGATCCGATATTCCATAACAACACCATGGTTGCGGCAAAAACCCCGTGGAACAACACATAAAAAATCAAGGTGTAATACAGTGTTATGTCCCAAAACACTACCCGGCCCTGAAAAACTTCTGTTGCCGCCACCGCCACAATGTATAGTCCTAGTACCGAAAAGGTAAGGGCAGCAAACTTTCTTGGATCAATCGTACCCAGGAGTTTCCCGAAAAAGGGCAATAAAATAATGGCCAGGATATTGTAGGCATTGCGATAAAAAGCCACACTGCTGTAGTTCAAATTCAAACTTTCATAAAAATATATCGTGATCACGGTGTAAGTTACCATAAACGAAAAACCATAAAGCATAAAACCCCATTCAAAATGACGGTAAGGAACATTGCTTTTAAGTATTGATACCATTTCGCGAACCGATTTACCCACAGAAGCCAAAAATTTTGAATGTGGAACCCGTGTCGTTTCAGGTACGCTGATTTCGGATAACACGAATACGGAAAGCACGGCCAATACGCCAATAACGGGAAGGATAGACACAAAAACAGTTTGATCAATATCAAGCCAATAGCCATAAACAAAGGTTACCACCAACATCATGATCTTATTCACGGAAGTGGCATAACTGTATAGTTTCCCGAAATGGACATGGGAATAGTTGTTTTTCAACAAATAATTTATGTTGGGATAAATGATCACATTTCCTGAATAATAAACCAAAAACAAGGACAGATAAATCAGGTGATAAACCGGATTCGACACAAGCAGCTGAATATCGCGAGGAAAGAACAAAATCAGCATCAAAGGCAATCGGGTAAGCAGAGCAGTTAACCGGAGTAATTTTTTTCGGTTAGCAATACGTTTAAGCATTTCGTTTATCAAGATCAGGAAAACGAAGACCAGCATGCTGAACTGAAACAGCAAGCCCATTTGGTAATTGCTTCCTCCAAGACTTTTAATAAACACAAATTCGTTGAGCGCCAATATACCCAGCACAATGCCTTCAATCACCATGTAAAGCAAATGAAGTCTGAAGGTTCTCTTTTCGCCCGAAGTTAAAAGCATATTTAAATGGTGCAAAATGTGTTGCAAAAATACAAATGCCTTTTACACGCAAGGACTTTTTCATGTTACCGACACCATTAATTAATGCGATTTTGTCTGTCAAATTAAAATACATTGTAGTTTTGCGGCATGAATAGGATATCCGCTGCACTTTTTGTTGTCTTCGTTTTTTTGCTGGGCTTACTCCCCTACCGACTCTTGTACGTGTTTTCGGACTTTTTGCGTTTTGTGCTATATCGTATCGTGGGTTACCGTAAAAAGGTAGTGATACAGAACCTTAAGTCCAGTTTCCCAGATAAAAGCGAAAAAGAGATCATGGAAATTGTGCGGAAAAGCTACCGCAATTTAAGCGACATCATGGTAGAGAGTTTTAAGTCGTTTACCATGTCGAAAAAATCGCTCATCAACCGTTACAAATTCATTAATGCAGAGGAGATTGCACCATTTGAGTCGGCAGGGCGAAGTGTAATTCTGGCGGCAGGCCATCATGGAAACTGGGAATGGTCGAGTGTATCGGCTGGCCTTCAGCTCAAAAGCCAAATGGTTGGACTTTACAAACCCTTGTCGAACAAATACATAGACGCCTTAATCAAGAAAAGCCGTGGCAGAACGAATACCACCCTGGCTTCAATTTACGAAACCCAGAAAACGTTCAACTACTACAGCGATAAAGGTGCTGCTTTCATGATGGCAGGCGATCAGAACCCCGGAAACCCAAGAAAATCTATTTGGGTTAATTTCCTTGGTCGCCCTACCGCCTTCCTCAATGGCATTGAGCGTTACGCTGTAAAACACGACTTACCCGTTGTTTTTGGCGACGCCCGACGCTTGGGTAGAGGACGCTACGAAATTACCCTCACCACCCTGTGTGATAACCCACGCGAGTTGCCCAAAGGGGAAATTACCCGTTTATATGCTAAAAAACTGGAGGAAATCATCTACGAACGACCCGAAAACTGGCTTTGGTCGCATAAGCGCTGGAAGATGACCTTGCCAGAAAACACCGAGGTGATTGGCTGAGGTGATCCGGTTGCCCCCAAACTCACACAATTTTTTAGGAGCAATCCGATCAATCAATAAAAAACTTTTGTATCTTTGCACCGATTTTGGACTCGTAGCATAATGGATAGTGCACCTGACTACGGATCAGGAGGTTGCAGGTTCGACCCCTGCCGGGTTCAC
>DJVY01000006.1 GCA_002440885.1 Bacteroidales bacterium UBA6244 | reverse complement strand
CCCGACATACTAAAAAGTAATGTATACTTAACAGCGGTAAACTTCAAGTGCTTAACAAATTTGCGGGGTTTCAAGGGATCAAAATCATTACTTTTGCGCACCAAAACTTTCTAAAAAATGACTGCATCCGACATCGAGATTATGGCTCCGGCGGGCTCTTATGCCTCGCTGCATGCTGCAATTCAGGGTGGTGCTAATTCTGTGTACTTCGGAATTGGTCACCTGAACATGCGCTCCCAATCTTCACAAAACTTTACCCTCGACGATCTGGCCGAAATAACCAGGATCTGCCGAAAGGCCAACATAAGAACCTATCTCACCCTGAACACCGTTATTTTCGATCACGAACTGGAACAAATGAAACAGCTGGTGGTGGCGGCCAAAAAGCATGGCATCACAGCCATAATAGCCTCCGATCAGGCTGTTATTCAATACGCTCATCAGGTGGGGATAGAAATTCACATGAGTACGCAAGCCAATATCACCAACACGGAAGCGGTTAAATATTATGCTCAGTTTGCCGATGTCATGGTAACGGCCCGCGAACTTCAAATTGAGCAGGTGAAAGCCATAACGCAAGCCATTAAAGAACAACAAATTAAAGGCCCATCGGGGGAGCTGGTGCAAATTGAAATTTTTGCTCATGGCGCTTTGTGCATGGCCGTGAGTGGCAAATGCTACCTGAGTCTCGATAACCTGAACTCCTCAGCAAACCGGGGAGCCTGCCTCCAGCCTTGCCGGCGAAAATATATCGTAAAAGACAAAGACAGCGATTTGGAGCTGGAGATTGACAATGAGTACATCATGTCGCCAAAAGACCTGAAAACAGTGGCTTTTCTAGACCAAATACTCGATGCCGGCGTCAGGGTATTGAAGCTCGAGGGAAGAGGCCGTTCACCGGAATATGTAAAAACCGTGGCGCAGGTTTACCGTCAGGCTGTGGACGCCTATTTTGAAGGAAACTACACTCAGGAAAATATCGACAGATGGAATGCCGAACTATCCGGTGTGTACAACAGAGGGTTCTGGGATGGGTACTATATGGGCAAAAAGCTGGGCGAATGGACTGAAAACTATGGCAATCAGGCCACTACACGCAAAATGTATGTAGGGCTGGTTACAAACTACTTTAGTAAAATTGGAGTGGCCGAAATAAAAATCGAATCGCATCAGCTTTCAGTTGGTGAAAACATAATGATAATAGGGCCAACCACAGGAGTTTATGAAGATGAAATCGGTGAATTAAGACTTGATTTAACAGGTGTGGAAAAAGTAAAAAAGGGAGATTTGTGCTCCTTACCCGTTAAGAGTTTGGTGCGCCGGGGCGATAAACTCTACAAAATAGTGGCCGCCGACCACTCGGTTCCGAATCTGGTACAGAAATAATGAAACAAATATTCTATAAACATGAATATCAAATCACTAATTGTTGTTATGATGGTTGCGATGCAAAGCCTGGCACAACCGCTGCCCACGGTGAGCTCAGGAAAAGTGGAGCGCATTGAAAATTTTCCCTCTGAATTTGTTGAGCCGCGCCATATCGACATTTGGCTGCCCGCGGGCTATGCACCGGATAAAAAGTATGCTGTGTTGTATATGCACGACGGACAGATGTTGTTCGATTCTTCGAGCACCTGGAATCACCAATCGTGGGAGGCCGATGAAGTAGCTGCAAGGCTAATCGATCAAGGTGTTGTTCAGGAATTCATTATCGTTGGCATCTGGAATGTGCCACATTTAAGACATGGAGATTATTTTCCGCAAAAACCAATGGAATCGTTAACGGCAGAGCAAATCGAATTTGCAACCAATGACTTAAAAAAAGCGGGAAGAATAACAGAGGATTTTGCTGTTCGTTCCGACAACTACCTCAAATTTGTTGTGACCGAGCTCAAACCTGTTATCGACAATAAATATGCTGTTTATACCGATCAGCCGCACACCTTTGTTGCCGGCAGCAGCATGGGTGGGCTGATATCGATGTATGCACTTTGCGAATACCCGGATGTTTTTGGGGGTGCTGCCTGCCTGAGTACACATTGGCCCGGCATTTTTTCTGTTGAAAACAATCCCATTCCGGAAGCCTTTGCCAACTACCTCAGCCAATCATTACCCGATCCGGGCAGCCATTTAATTTATTTCGATTACGGCGATCAAACCCTCGATGCACTTTACCCGCCACTACAGGCAAAAATTGACAGCCTGATGCCTTTAAAAGGTTACAGCGCCTCACAAAACTGGGAAACAAACTATTTCCCCGGCGACGATCACAGCGAAAAATCATGGAGCAGACGGCTTGATGTTCCATTTAGTTTTCTGCTTAAGCTCGAATCATTCAGAAATTATTAGGTCTCGGCTGTCCTGGATTACATAGAAAAATCAAAAGTGTTATCATGTGATAAACAAACGAAATATTGATGTTCCATGTCTTAAGACTTCTAAATGCATAGCATTTTAATAATTACCTTGATGATGTAAATAATACTACACCAGCCTAAGAAAATTGAAATTCACTTTTTTTACAAATCACTTATGTTAAAAAAACCTGTATAGTACTATTTACTAGTTCGTTAATCAATGGCATACATTACAATACACCTTTAGTATTAGCACTTGAGTAGCAAAAAACAAGAAAAATAAACTTGTTTTCAAAGTTTAAAAAAAAATACTGATTTGACGACATTTTAAAACTGCTTCAAAGTATTAATCGTAAATTTGGCCAATATAAATTAAGAACACCCGAATGAATTTAACAGATAAAGATAAGGAGATCATCAAAAAGTGCCTCGATGAAGGAACTCCAATACCCTCTATTTATAAACAGAAGCTTTTCGATCCGGATGATACTGAATATGTGGAAGCTACAAAAGACTACAAGCTTATTTACAAGGGAAAAGCCCGAAAAGAAGACATTATTGCCAACACACCCGCTGCTCCGTTACAAATGATCAGGAGCTTTAATTCTGACAACGCCTTTACAGATGACTGGAGCAACATGCTCATATTTGGGGATAACCTACTGGCACTCAAAGCCCTTTACGAAGATCAACAGGGACCCAATCAATACAAAACCAAAAACAAAATAAAGCTCATTTACATTGACCCGCCCTTTGCCACCAAGCAGGACTTTATGAAAGACCGCGAAAAGGCTTACCGTGATAAAATTATTGGCGCACAGTTTATTGAATTTATCAGAAAACGCTTGATCCTGTTAAGGGAGATACTGGCAGATGATGGATCTATTTATGTGCATTTAGATTGGAAGAAGGGTCATTATATAAAAGCGTTAATGGATGAAATTTTCGGAGAGCAAAATTTTATTAATGAAATCACATGGAAAGGAGCTGATTCTCACAATGATTCTAAAAGGCTTGCTGTAGTTGACAATAAAATATTTTGGTATTCGAAATCTGAGAATTATAGTTTTTATCCGGTGTTTTTAAAATATTCCGAGCACTATTTAAATCAATTTTATAATAACATTGAGATTGATGATAATGGAAATTCAAGAAGATATCGATTTGATCATTTTACGAAACCACAAGGTAGCCCAGGATATTTCTATAATTACCTTGGCTGTGAACCACCACCTAATGGTTGGAGATGCCCTATTACAACTATGAAAAAGTATGATGAAATGCATTTGCTTGAAGTTAAAGGATCAAGAATATACAAGAGAAGATATTTAGATGAACAGGATGGGAAATTAGTAACAACAGTTTGGGATGATATTAGTGGACAAATTAGTGGGGAAACAACAGGATATCCCACTCAGAAACCTGAAAAACTATTGTCTAGAATAATAAGATTAACTTCAAAGGAAGGAGACATTGTTCTTGATGGTTTTTTAGGCAGTGGAACAACAATCGCTGTTGCAGAAAAGCTAAAAAGAAAATGGATTGGTACTGATTGTGGTAAACTTTCTATTTATACAGTTCAAAGTAGACTGCTTGAATTAGAGGATTTAGTTGGTAGTAATAAAATAAATCGAAACAGAGAGTATGATCGAATCTTAGATTTTACCGAACACTCAAAATCTAATTCAAGAGGCCTATTTT
Source organism: Bacteroidales bacterium UBA6244 (assembly GCA_002440885.1). Lineage (GTDB taxonomy): Bacteria > Bacteroidota > Bacteroidia > Bacteroidales > F082 > UBA6244. The sequence goes on along the minus strand of DJVY01000006.1, from coordinate 5,676 downwards.
TAGTCTATGAAAAAGCCCGGGCAGGAGATTTAAATATTACCGATACTTTTCTTGAAAACCTGGCCCAATTTATTACCAATAACCTGTCTGGTAGTAAAGAAGAAGAATTTTCGCTGGCCTGCCCTGAGGGTAAATTCAAGGTGAACAGGCTGAAAATATTGGACAATGAAGACAACAACGAAGCCAAAGCCGGTGAGAAAGTAATTCAGGTGGGGAAGGTGAAGTTCCTTATTTCGTTTATTCAGCCCAAAGAAAAGGCAATAAAGCCCAAGCCACTCAAAGCTAAAAAGTTCACGCTTTACCATGCCGGTATTTACGATAACCAGCTTATCCTGCAAATGGATTGGAAACAATACCGGCCATTTGTGGCGCAGTTGTTTGGTGTACGATTGGGAGAACACCAAATTCATGGTTTAATAGCGGATGGCTTTATTGGCATTCATTCCGCCTATATTTGGGATTATCCACAACAAAAAGACCTGCTTTTAGATGAAGAATATGTCCAAAATTTGCACGCTGTACTTGGTGGTAAAGCAGGAGATAAGTTTTATGTGATTGCCCCCATTACGTCACTTGGTTTCATGCAGGATGAGATCAAACATGGAAATACCACCTATGTTTTCCTTAAAGTCCCACTATCGGTTTTAATGGCGTTAATTAATAAAGGCGAACCCGGAGCACTGAAACAACCTGTGAGCGAAACCGATGTAAATGAAGTGATGGATGCCATTGGCTTCGACTTTATTTCGCAACCATTGGTGAAAGCAACCTATTGGAGAGGTATTCCCGAGCAAACAGATCTGTTCAATATCGCCAACAACGATTACATTATTGAAATTTCTGAATTCAAATCGAATACATTGGCCTATGATCCGGAGGACTTTGAAAATTTTGAAACCTTTTCCATGGTTATGATCGACACCAATTATAATGGAGAATATTTTCATTTAAATCAAGTGTTTTGGGCTGACAAGGTAATGGATGTCGAATCCGGAAAGGCCATTATTCGCATACCTGAAAAAACATTTATAGGAGAAAACATGATGATTATCTTCATGGATAAATATGGAAATGAGTTAAAAGTGATACGTACAAAAAATGATTTCGCATGAGCCTTCAATATAAACAGGACGATTTCGTATTAAAAATAAACGATTATTCCGACAAGACAAATAACATCGTAGGTAAGTATGAGGCTTATTTGGATGCTATCACTACGCCTGAATTTGAACATGTGAGGGAAGCCATACGCCATGCCTTGCGATTTCTGGTGTCTGATCAATACCCTGATACGGGTAAGTTGGCAGTTGAAAACTGGAATAATAACACTAAACTTCAATTAAAATACAATGCGCTGGAGCAATACTTGCTTAACGTACAAATTAAAGATAAAAAGGCAGCCAGCATTGACCTTGCAACAGGTACTGGTAAAAGTTGGGTGATATATGGAGTTGCACAGCTAGCTTTGGCAGAAGGGTTGGTTGACAAAGTATTGGTTTTGTGTCCATCACTTACTATTGAAGAAGAACTGAAGAAAAAATTTGAACAACTGGCAGGTTGCCAGACAAATCAACAGATTTTAAAAGAACTGGGGGCAGTTTATCCTGCTCCCAGCATAAAAAACGCCAATGTACCAATCCTGACAGGTGATATCTGTGTTGAAAATATCCATGCGGCCTACGAACGAACAGGATCGTCCATTCAGGATAGCTTTTCAGGTAAAGGACAAAGAACCCTGGTCATTAGCGACGAAGCACATCACATATACAGCCCAAATGAAGCCGCAACCAAAAAATGGTTTGATTTTATTACCAATCCAGAATATGGGTTTGCTTATCATATTGGAGTAACGGGAACACCCTACATTGGCAACGATTATTTCCATGATGTGATTTACCGTTATGGTATTAAGCAGGCTATGGAAGACGAAGTGATTAAAAAAATTGATTATAAACTCGAAGAAGCCGATCACAACAAAGGCTGGGACGAAACCTGGCACAATCACCATGAGATTTCAGTACGTTATGCTGGCAAGCTTCGCCCCATAACAATTGTTGTTGCAGACCGTATTTTCAGAACAGTTGAAATATGGAAAGAACTCTCTGACTATATTGCCAGGAAAGAAAACCTTTCATTTGATGAAGCATCAAAAAAAGTCATCTGGGTAGCCTCGGGTATTCCCTCAAACAGCCAGGAAAAGAAAATTATCGAGACAATTGTCGGTAACCCTGAAAAAGTACGGAAAGAAAACCTGTCCATTTTAAAAACAGTGGATGAACCAGAAAACCCGGTGGAATGGATTGTTTCGGTAGCCATGCTGACCGAAGGCTGGGATGTAAAAAACGTCTTCCAAATTGTTCCACATGAACAAAAAGCGTTTAATTCAAAGTTGTTAATTGCTCAGGTATTGGGAAGAGGATTAAGGGTGCCGCGCGGCCTTCAACAGCCCGTTTATGTTCGTATCAACAACCATGAAAAATGGTCGCAAGAAATTAAAAACCTTTACGAGGAAGTGCTCGAATTGGAGAACCGAATTAGTTATGGTTATTCTGAAAGCAGAAAGCAGTATGCCTTTCCACTTTTTAATTTGGACTACATTGCAGATCAAAAGACGGTAGGAAGCGAAAAACAGCCCTCAACAAAAGAACCAAAAGTTGAGAAGTTAAAACCCCAGAACAAAATAAAACGAACACAAAGTGAGTATTCAGCTTCAGGATCCATGAGTTTTGACATTGAAATTCACGATAATGAAACAATAGAAGTAGCAGCAAGGCAAATTAAATTGTTCCTTAAAGATAAAGATCCTGAGATTTCGCGTAACTGGACAATTCAGCGAATTCAAAATTTCCTAAAAGAAAAGTTAGATAACCTGGATTACGACTCCACCTACGTCAGTAAAAAAAATCTGGCCACGTTTAAACAAGCATTTGGTCCCATGTTTCGTGAAACGGGAAAACAAGTCGTAAGATTAAACATAAAAGCGCACAATACCAATGAGATAAAACTTGAAAAACTGCCCACACAAACCTTTTCTGAAAGTAGTATAAAACGAAATGGTTATTTATGCTACTCGAAAGAGGGGCTTAATGAACTTAAAAATGAAGAATTTGCTATAATTAAAGATTACATCAGAGATAAAGAAAATTATACTGTTGTTAAGGAATCAATAGAGAAATATGGTGGTAGCCTAGCTGAAATTGCTTTTTTAAAAGATAACTTTATTGAAGTTAAGGACAGCCAGCTAAAAACTGTTCAAAATCTTGTATATGTCACATTCGAACCCGAACGTCAATTTATAATAACATTGATGGCGAATACTGATTTGATTGGTGCATTTTTAAAATCACCAGATAAAGGGTTTTATTCTTTCCCATATTCTTATAAGCCAGCAGATACTGGTTCCAGCCACGTTAAAAGAGAAAATTTTAATCCAGATTTTTTCCTAAAACTCAATGGTAAAAATGTAATTCTGGTCGTTGAAATCAAAGCTGATGGTGACAGCCATCCCAAGAACCGGGCAAAGTACAGAGATGCAAGAGAGCATTTTAAGGTGCTAAATGAAAAATTGAAAGCAAAAAAAATTGATTGGGAATATTATTTTTTCTTTCTTAGCCCTGACAACTACACCGATTTTTTTCAGGCAATCAGGGAAGGTCGATTTAATTGGAAATCAGAATTGATGCAGGTATTAGACAATCCAAATTCACCATTTTAATATCTATATTATGTCAAATCATTTTGGAGGAGAATGGACCGAAATTAAAATTAATGTTTTTAAAAAATACCTGAAAGCATATATGCAAATCATGAAGGGAAAACCATGGAAGTTGATATACTTTGATGGATTTGCCGGATCAGGAGACATACATTCTAAGAAAGAAACCGAAAAAGTAATTGAAGGTACAGCACGGCATGTATTGAATATAAAGGAACCAAGAGCTTTTGACTTGTTCTATTTTGTTGAAAAAAATATTGATAACGCAAGTCGTTTACAAAGAATAATAAATACTGATTATCCGGAAAAAACAGAAGTTGCATTTGTAAGAGGTGGTGAAGATTGTAATGTCAAACTACTTGACATGGGGAACTTTCTAAGAGGATTTAAAGGAAAAAACTACAAAGCTATTGCATTTATTGATCCTTATGGGATGCAAGTTAAATGGAGTTCACTTGAAAGTTTAAAAGGTTTAAGTCTGGATTTATGGATTTTAGTGCCCACTGGTATAGGGATTAACCGATTATTAAAAAATGCAGAGAAGTCCTCTCTGGTTTGGTTCGAAACACTGGGCACTTTTTTTGGTCTTGACCCCAAAGAAATAGAAGAAAAATTTTACTACCAAGACCCTCAAATGGACATTTTTGGAGAACAAAGATTTAAAAAAATTGAAAACGCCGTTGAAGTTGCGGCAAAACTATATCAAGAGCGGCTGAAAACTATATTTAAATATGTTTCGGAACCACTGGCCTTAAGGAACAGTAATAATGCTGTATTGTTTCATTTTATGTCGGCCTCGAATGTGCAGGTAGCGATCAAGATAGCCAATGACATTCTCAAAAAGGAGGTATAACCATGGCACAATCATCAATAGAATGGACAGAGTTTTCATGGAATCCGGTTACTGGTTGCTCTAAGTTATCCGAAGGTTGTAAATTTTGTTATGCTGAGTCAATGACACGTAGGCTTCAGGCAATGGGACTCGAAAAGTATAAAGATGGTTTTAAGATGGTAAGAACCCACCCTATCACACTTTCTGAGCCTTACGAGTGGAAAGGTCCAAAAATGGTGTTTGTTAATTCAATGAGTGATTTGTTTCATCATGCTGTCTCAGTAGAGTTTATAAAACAGGTTTTTAAGGTAATGAATGATAATCCCCAGCATACATTCCAAGTGCTTACGAAACGTATCGGCCGCGCACATCAATTAAGCAGTGTTCTTAAGTGGACATCAAATATTTGGATGGGTACCTCTATTGAAAACTCAGAGGTTTCATATCGTGTAGATTCTCTCAGAATGATACCTGCCAAAATAAAATTTCTATCGTGCGAGCCATTGCTCGGCCCTTTAAATAACCTGAATTTAACTGGAATTGACTGGGTAATAGTTGGTGGTGAAAGTGGTCATAAACCGCGGCCTATGGATAAAGCATGGGTGTTGGAGATAAAAGAACAATGCAAACTTCAGGATACTCCCTTCTTCTTCAAACAATGGGGAGGAACCAACAAAAAGAAAAACGGACGTTTGCTCGAAGGGCAAACCTGGGACGAGATGCCGATGCAAGAAATGTACAAATTACAATAGAAAGAACAAAATAATGATTAAAAACCATAACTTTTCTGTCTATTCTGAAATAACCCGGCTTCCACCTGAATGGGCTGCAAATTCGGGAGCGTACATGCTCTGTATTGTGGCTATGCCATTGGTAAAAGTTCCTTTTTGTGTCACAAATAAACCATATTCGATTACGTACGTGCCTTTGGGCAGATAACGGATGAAATAGTCCATTCCTGTATCGGTTACCTGTCTGTAAAAACCTAATCCACCCGACCATACATAACCGCTCAGGTTCGATATGGGCTCAAGGCCGGTGGCCCGCGTATCCGACAAGTGAACAAATTCCAGATCACGATCGGTGGTTACCACCATGCGTACAACCAATTTGTCGCCAATACTTATTA
>DJVY01000127.1:40743-41049 GCA_002440885.1 Bacteroidales bacterium UBA6244 | reverse complement strand
GGTAGAGCGCTTCCTTGGTAAGGAAGAGGTCACGAGTTCAATTCTCGTCCTCGGCTCATTTTTGTTTGAAAATACTGTTATAATACGAATCTCATTTAATTAAAATAAGTTATTGATATGGCTAAAGCAAAATTCGACCGTTCCAAACCACACGTAAATATTGGAACAATTGGACACGTTGACCACGGCAAAACGACTTTGACAGCCGCTATTACGCTTTCATTACAAGCTGATGGTTTGGCTGAATTTGCATCTTTTGACTCCATCGACAACGCTCCTGAAGAAAGAGAAAGAGGTATTACTATT
>DJVY01000127.1:0-40722 GCA_002440885.1 Bacteroidales bacterium UBA6244 | reverse complement strand
AGCACATCCTGCTCGCCCGTCAGGTTGGTGTACCTCGTCTGGTAGTTTTTATGAACAAAGTTGACATGGTTGACGACGAAGAGTTGCTCGAGCTTGTTGAAATGGAAATCAGAGACTTACTTTCATTTTATGAATTTGACGGTGATAACACACCTGTTATCCAGGGTTCAGCTCTTGGTGCATTAAACCAAGAACCTAAATGGGTGGAAAAAGTTAAAGAACTGATGGCTGCTTGTGATGAGTGGATTCCACTTCCAGAGCGTGATCAGGATAAACCTTTCCTAATGCCTGTTGAGGACGTATTCTCAATTACTGGTCGTGGTACCGTTGCTACAGGAAGAATTGAAACTGGTATCATTCACACCGGCGATCCCGTTGAGATTATTGGTATGGGTGCTGAAAAATTGAAATCAGTTGTTACCGGAGTTGAAATGTTCCGTAAAATCCTCGACGAAGGTCAGGCTGGTGACAATGCTGGTTTGTTGCTTCGCGGTATCGATAAAGACAGTATCCGTCGTGGTATGGTTATTATCAAACCAGGTAGTGTAACTCCTCATAAAAAAATCAAAGCTGAGGTTTACATCCTGAAAAAAGAAGAAGGTGGTCGTCATACTCCATTCCACAACAAATACCGTCCTCAGTTTTACTTCCGTACAACTGATGTAACCGGTGAAATTATGTTGCCAGAAGGTGTTGAAATGGTGATGCCCGGCGATAACCTTACCGTTGAAATCCACCTGATTTCAGAAATCGCCATGAACAAAGGTCTTCGCTTTGCTATCCGCGAAGGTGGACGTACCGTTGGTGCAGGTCAGGTAACTGAAATTCTGGATTAATACAGAATAAAATAAATTTGGAAAAAACCGGAAGAATCTCTGGATAGAGAAGCTTCCGGTTTTGACCTCACACGGGTGTAGCTCAATTGGTAGAGTGGCGGTCTCCAAAACCGTAGGCTGTGGGTTCGACTCCTACCACCCGTGCAGATTTTTTAAAACATCTCAAATGGCGAAGTTCAGTATCAGCAATTATTTTAAAGAAAGTTACGACGAGTGGATGCATAAAGTGTCCTGGCCAACATGGAGTGAGCTGCAGAACAGTGCAATCGTGGTATCCGTTGCTTCCCTATTGATCGCAATTGTGGTCTATATGATGGATATTTCGTTTTCCAGTATTTTAGAGCGTTTTTACGGACTGTTTTAGTCTGTTGATGTTCTATAAGAGCTGTTCGACATATTATATATAATTAACTGTTTATTACTAATCACAACACACCTGCAAAAATGACCGAGCAATCAGGGAAAAAATGGTACGTTGTTAGAGCAATTAGCGGGAAAGAGAAAAAGGTAAAAGAGTATCTTGAGAGCGAGATCACCAATAACAAGCTTCAGGATTTTATTACCCAGGTTCTTATTCCAACTGAAAAGGTCTATCAAATACGCAAAGGAAAGAAAGTTAGCAAAGAGCGAAACTATTTTCCTGGATATGTCCTGATAGAGGCAGAGCTTACGGGTGAGATTCCTCACATCATCAAAAATGTTCCCAATGTGCTGGGATTTCTCGGCTCTCATGGGGAACCCGAACCGATCAGAAGTTCAGAAGTGAAAAGGATTCTTGGTAAAGTTGACGAACTCGCTGAGCAAGGCGAAGAAGTTAACGTACCATATATTGTTGGAGAAACGGTCACTGTTATCGATGGCCCTTTCAACAGCTTTAGTGGTATTATCGAAGAGATCAATGAAGAGAAGAAGAAACTGAAGGTTATGGTGAAAATTTTTGGACGGAAGACTCCTCTGGAATTGGGATTTATGCAGGTGGAAAAGGAATAGGGTAAACGTATTCTAAATTTTAAACGTTGGTTTAAAATGGCAAAAGAAATCAGTGGATTAATTAAATTACAGATTAAAGGAGGGGCAGCAAATCCCTCTCCGCCAGTAGGTCCGGCTTTGGGTGCCAAAGGCGTGAACATTATGGAGTTCTGTAAACAGTTCAATGCACGTACACAGGATCAGGCCGGTAAGGTTATTCCTGTTATCATTACTGTTTATAAGGATAAATCATTCGAGTTCATCGTTAAAACACCTCCGGTTGCGGTACAGATTATGGAGTTGGCCAAATTGAAAAAAGGCTCTGCAGAACCAAACCGCGATAAGGTAGCTACCATTACCTGGGAACAGGTAAAAACTATTGCTGAAGGAAAAATGAAAGACTTAAACGCTTTCACTATTGAATCGGCAATGCGCATGGTGGCAGGAACAGCCAGAAGTATGGGCGTGAGAGTGAAGGGCGATTTTCCTTCCGTTGTTTAATAACAAATCTGTTAAAAGGAGAAGAATATGGCAAAATTGACCAAAAAACACAAAGAAGCTTTGGCCAAATTCGACAAAAGTAAAGAGTACTCCTTAACAGAAGCGGTGGAAGTTGTAAAGAAAATCTCTTATACAAAATTCGACCCTTCCGTTGATGTTAGCGTTAGATTAGGCGTTGACCCGAGAAAAGCGAATCAAATGGTTCGTGGTTCTGTTACCCTGCCCCACGGTACGGGTAAAGATATCCGGGTTCTCGTTTTGTGTACACCTGACAAGGAGGAAGAAGCTAAAGCTGCCGGCGCTGACCATGTTGGTCTGGACGATTATGTTCAGAAAATCAAGGACGGCTGGACAGATATCGATGTGGTGATTACCATGCCCAGTGTTATGGCAAAGGTTGGTGCGTTAGGACGTATATTAGGCCCCCGTGGCTTGATGCCTAACCCAAAAACCGGAACTGTAACCATGGAAATTGGCGATGCCGTTAGGGCATCAAAAGCCGGGAAAATCGATTTTAAAGTCGATAAGTACGGAATCATTCACTCCGGTGTCGGAAAGCTGAGTTTTAGTGATGAAAAAATTGTCGAGAATGCGAATGAGCTTATCTCAACGATCATCAAGTTGAAACCTTCATCTGCTAAAGGAACTTACGTAAGAAGTATTTTCCTCTCGAGCACGATGAGTCCGGGTGTGAAAATTGACGTGAAATCAGTAACCACTGCAAGTTAAATAACTGGGAACCATGAGAAAAGAAGATAAAAAAGTACTCATCGAGTCCTTAACGAAGCAGTTGACCGAGAACAACAATTTCTATCTTACAGATGTTTCGACGCTTAATGCCCAAGAAACTAGCAATCTGCGTAGGTTGAGTTTTAAAAACGATATCAAATTGGTAGTCGTTAAAAACACCCTGCTTAGAAAAGCTATGGAAAATGTTGACCGCGACTTTTCAGAGCTCTATGTAGCGCTAAAAGGACAAACAGCTATCATGTTCAGCGAGGCAGGTAATGGCCCCGCCAAAATGATTAAGGATTATAGAAAGAAAGGAACTTACCCTATTGTAAAAGCTGCCTTCATCGAAGAAATGGCTTATTTGGGTGACGATCAGATTGACTTTCTTATTTCCATCAAATCTAAAAATGAACTGGTGGCCGATCTTATCGCATTGCTGCAGTCGCCTGCAAAAAATGTGATTTCTGCTCTTCAATCCGGTGGACAAACACTTGTTGGTGTTTTGAAAACCTTATCGGAGAAAGAAAATTAATTAGTATTGTTAAAGTAAATTCATTCGAACATTTAAAAATTCAATAAAATGGCAGATTTAAAAGCATTTGCAGAACAACTGGTAAACCTCACTGTTAAAGAAGTTAACGAATTGGCAACCATTCTGAAAGAAGAATATGGTATTGAGCCTGCAGCTGCTGCTGTAGCTGTTGCTGCACCTGGTGCTGGCGCGGCTGAAGCTGTAGCAGAAGAGCAAACTTCATTTGACGTAATCTTAAAAGCCGCCGGTCAATCAAAATTGGCCGTCGTAAAATTGGTTAAAGAATTAACCAGTCTGGGCTTGAAAGAAGCTAAGGAATTAGTTGACGCTGCACCAAAAGCTATCAAAGAAGGCGTATCGAAAGATGAAGCCAATGCATTAAAAGCTCAGCTTGAAGAAGCTGGTGCTGAAGTTGAAGTAAAATAGTACTTCAATCGTACCATTTAAGGCGCTTACCTCTGCCCCATTTTGGGGTAGAGGTTTGTGCCTATATGCTCTTATAATTCATTCTTTCAATTAACTGACTAGTTGTCAGATTTTGTAATAACTTAATACCACAAGTCTTGGCTGAAATACAAACCGGAAGAATTAGTTTCGCATCGACGAAAAACCAACTGCCTTATCCTGATTTCTTAGATATTCAGTTAAAGTCTTTTCAAGACTTTTTTCAGTTGGAAACAAATCCCGAAAATCGTAGAAATGAAGGACTTTTTAGAGTTTTCTCTGAAAATTTCCCGATCACTGATGCAAGAAACAACTTTGTACTCGAATTTCTGGATTATTATATCGACCCTCCCCGATATTCAATCGAAGAGGCTATCGAGCGTGGACTAACTTACAGCGTGCCTTTAAAGGCAAAACTTAAATTGTATTGTACCGATCCGGATCATGAGGATTTTGAAACCATCGTGCAGGATGTTTATCTTGGTATGATTCCCTACATGACTCCCAAAGGTACTTTCGTGGTAAATGGAGCTGAACGTGTTGTTGTTTCACAATTGCACAGATCTCCTGGTGTTTTCTTCGGACAGCATCGCCATGCCAATGGTACCCAGTTGTATTCCGCTCGTATCATCCCCTTCAAGGGATCGTGGATGGAATTTTCTACCGATATAAACAACGTGATGTACGCTTACATCGATCGGAAGAAAAAAATGCCTGTCACAACCCTGCTTCGTGCTATTGGCTATGAATCGGATAGAGATATTCTGGAAATATTTAACCTCGCTGAAGAGGTAAAAGTGAGTAAAGCCGGTCTTAAACGTGTACTGGGTCGTAAACTTGCTGCCCGCGTTGTTCGTAGCTGGTTCGAGGACTTTGTGGATGAAGATACAGGTGAGGTGGTTACCATCGAACGTAACGACGTGATTATCGAGCGTGAGACCGTACTTGAAAATGATCACATCGAAAGAATTGTTGAGGCTGGCGTTAAATCTATTCTTTTGCATAAAGATGATCCCGGCCTCGCCGACTATTCAATCATTTTTAATACGCTGCAAAAAGATACAACAAACTCTGAAAAAGAGGCCGTTGAGTTTATCTACTTCCAATTGCGTAATGCACTTCCTCCTGATGAGGAAACTGCACGTGGGATTTTCGAAAAACTCTTTTTTTCAGATAAAAGATACGACCTGGGTGAAGTGGGTCGCTATCGTATCAACAAAAAATTGAATCTTGACACCTCGATGGATGTAAAAGTACTTACCAAAGAGGACATCATACTTATTATTAAATACTTAATCAAACTGGTTAACAACAAAACCATTGTTGACGATATCGATCACCTGAGTAACCGTAGGGTTAGAACTGTAGGTGAACAGCTGTCGAATCAGTTTGGTGTTGGTTTGGCCCGTATGTCGCGCACCATTCGTGAACGCATGAATGTGCGAGACAATGAAGTATTTACCCCAACCGACTTAATTAATGCCAAGACACTTTCTTCGGTAATTAACTCTTTCTTTGGGACAAACCAGTTGTCTCAGTTTATGGATCAGACTAATCCGCTGAGCGAAATTACCCATAAACGCCGTATCTCCGCTTTAGGGCCGGGAGGTCTGTCGCGTGAGAGAGCCGGTTTCGAGGTGCGTGACGTTCACTATACACATTATGGACGTTTATGTACTATCGAAACGCCTGAAGGACCTAATATTGGTCTAATTTCTTCGCTTTGCGTTTATGCTCAGATCAACAACCTTGGCTTTATCGAAACGCCTTACCGGAATGTTATCGGGGGCTCTATCGACTACAGCCATGACCCGATTTACCTTAGCGCAGAAGAGGAAGAAGATAAAATTATTGCCCAAGCCAGTACGCTTGTTGACGAAAAGGGAGGGTTTGTGCGCGAAAAGGTAAAAGTACGCTATCAAGCAGATTATCCTATTACCCCGCGTGAAGAGGTACACTTGATCGACATCGCACCTAATCAGATCGCTTCCATAGCGGCTTCTTTGATTCCTTTCCTTGAGCATGATGATGCCAACCGTGCGTTGATGGGATCGAACATGATGCGTCAGGCTGTGCCTTTAATGAATGCTGAATCCCCCATCGTGGGTACCGGTATCGAAGGCAATGTGGCCCGTGACTCTCGTGTGTTGATCAACGCCGAAGGTGAAGGAGTTGTGGAATATGTTGATGCCGAGCGTATTGTTATCCGGTATGATCGCAGCGAAGCTGATCGTCTGGTTTCGTTCGATGAGGATTTAAAAACCTATTACCTTACTAAGTTTCAACGTACCAACCAAAATACATCCATCAACCTTCGTCCAATAGTGCGCAAGGGAGATAAAGTTAGAAAAGGTCAGGTGCTATGCGAAGGCTACGCTACCCAGAATGGAGAGTTAGCTTTGGGTCGTAACCTTATGGTGGCCTTTATGCCCTGGAAAGGTTACAATTTTGAAGATGCTATCGTAATTTCTGAAAAGATTGTAAAGGAAGATATATTCACCTCTGTTCATATTGAGGAATTTTCTTTAGATGTGCGCGACACCAAACGAGGTATCGAGGAACTTACCAATGATATTCCCAACGTGAGTGCCGAAGCTACCAAGGACTTGAATGAGGATGGTTTGATCCGGATTGGGGCTGAAGTGGATGAAGGTGATATTTTAATTGGGAAAATTACACCGAAAGGTGAAAGTGACCCAACACCTGAGGAAAAACTTTTACGCGCAATTTTTGGCGATAAAGCCGGTGATGTTAAAAACGCCTCGCTTAAAGCACCGCCATCAATGAAAGGTGTTGTTATTGGCAGTAATCTTTTCTCACGTACAGTAAAAGACAAGAAGTCAAAATCGCGTGAAAAAGATATACTCTCAGCTTTAGAAGCTGAATTCAACAAGAATTATACAGAGCTGAAAACCAAACTTATCGATAAATTGTCGCAGCTGGTGGGCGGACGTACCTCACAAGGAGTTGTAAATAATTTTGGTGAGATAGTTGTGCCTGCAAAAGTTAAGTTTACTCAGAAAATGCTGCAGGGACTTGACTATATTGAGATAAACGCTGACAAATGGACTACCGATAAAGACAAAAATGAGTTGGTTAAAATACTCATCAACAACTTTACCATTAAATACAAAGAGCTTCTTGGTGTTTATAACAGGAAACAGTTTGTTGCTTCTGTAGGTGATGAGTTACCCAACGGCATAGTACAGATGGCCAAGGTTTATATTGCCAAGAAGCGCAAGCTCAAAGTTGGTGATAAAATGGCCGGACGTCACGGAAACAAAGGTATTGTGGCCCGTATAGTTCGTGAAGAGGATATGCCTTTCCTGGAAGATGGAACACCGGTAGATATCGTGTTGAACCCTCTGGGTGTGCCTTCACGTATGAACCTCGGACAGATTTATGAAACTGTACTTGGTTGGGCAGGAAAGCGTTTGGGACTTAAATTTATGACCCCAATTTTTGATGGAGCCTCTATTGACCAAATCAACGACTATATCCATCAGGCGGGTCTTCCGGAAAATGGAAGTACCTATCTTTATGATGGAGGAACGGGCGAACGTTTCGATCAGCCGGCTACTGTTGGTTATATCTACATGCTAAAGCTTCACCACATGGTAGACGATAAAATGCATGCCAGGTCAATAGGCCCGTACTCGTTGATTACACAGCAACCTCTGGGTGGTAAAGCCCAATTCGGGGGTCAACGTTTTGGTGAAATGGAAGTTTGGGCATTGGAAGCGTTCGGTGCTGCCAATATTCTTCAGGAAATCCTTACAGTGAAGTCGGATGATGTTACCGGTCGTGCAAAAGCTTACGAAGCTATTGTAAAAGGGGAGGTAATGCCTGTTCCAAACGTGCCGGAATCGTTTAACGTACTTGTACATGAACTACGCGGACTTGGTCTTGAACTGAGTTTCGATTAATCAATTTGTATTTCGATTTATTATAATATAAGAACATATGGCTTTCAGAAAAGACAGCAAAATACCAGGTTCATTTAATAATATCACTATTAGTCTGGCCTCCCCTGAGTCGATTTTAGATCGGTCACATGGCGAGGTGCTTAAACCCGAAACCATTAACTACCGTACCTACAAACCTGAACGCGATGGTTTGTTCTGCGAACGGATTTTTGGACCGGTAAAAGACTACGAATGCCACTGTGGTAAGTATAAAAGAATCCGCTATAAAGGTATTGTTTGCGACAGATGTGGTGTTGAGGTTACCGAGAAGAAGGTCCGTCGTGAACGAATGGGGCATATTCAGCTGGTTGTTCCGGTGGTTCATATTTGGTTTTTTAGATCATTGCCAAATAAAATTGGATCGCTGTTAGGCCTGCAAACAAAGAAACTGGAAATGATTATTTACTACGAACGATACGTAGTTATCAATCCGGGGATAAAACAAGGAAACGGAATTGAGTACCTCGATTTTCTGACAGAAGAAGAATATTTTGACGTGCTCGAGACTTTACCTCCTGAAAACCAGCACCTAGACGATTCGCATCCTGATAAATTCATTGCCAAGATGGGAGCTGAGGCCGTTAACGATCTGTTGGCCCGATTAGATCTGGATCAAATGTCGTTTGATTTGAGACACAAAGCCAATACCGAAACTTCACAGCAGCGTAAAGCAGATGCACTGAAAAGATTACAGGTGTTCGAATCGTTCCGTGAAGCAAGAAACCGTCTGGAAAACCGCCCGGAGTGGATGATCGTGCAAATAGTGCCTGTTATCCCACCTGAATTACGCCCGCTGGTTCCTTTGGATGGGGGCAGGTTTGCCACTTCGGATCTTAACGACTTGTATCGCCGCGTAATTATTCGCAATAACCGTCTGAAACGTCTTATCGAAATAAAAGCTCCTGACGTAATTATGCGCAACGAAAAACGTATGTTGCAGGAAGCAGTGGATTCACTTTTTGATAATTCACGTAAATCGAGTGCTGTTAAAACTGAATCCAACAGACCACTTAAATCTTTGAGCGATAGCTTGAAAGGAAAACAAGGACGTTTTCGCCAAAACTTATTGGGTAAACGTGTCGACTATTCAGGCCGTTCGGTAATTGTTGTAGGACCTGAATTGCAACTGAACGAATGTGGTCTGCCTAAGGGGATGGCCGCTGAGCTGTTTAAACCATTTATTATCAGAAAACTGCTCGAACGCGGTATCGTTAAAACCGTTAAATCAGCTAAGAAAATTGTAGAAAGAAAAGATGCCGTTGTTTGGGATATTCTTGAGAATATTTTGAAAGGACATCCGGTATTGCTTAACCGTGCTCCTACTTTGCACCGTCTAGGTATTCAGGCCTTCCAGCCAAAATTGGTCGAAGGAAAAGCCATCCAGCTCCACCCGTTGGTTTGTACTGCGTTTAACGCCGACTTCGACGGTGACCAGATGGCTGTGCACGTGCCACTCGGGAATGCTGCTGTACTTGAAGCTCAGATTCTGATGCTGGCTTCGCACAACATCCTGAACCCTGCCAACGGAGCGCCAATTACCGTTCCTTCTCAAGACATGGTTTTGGGACTTTATTATATCACCAAACCCCGTAAAAGTACGCCTGAACATCCTGTAAAGGGTGAGGGAATGAAGTTCTATTCGCCTGAGGAAGTGTACATTGCTTACAATGAGAAAAGAGTTGACTTGCACGCCATCATTCAGGTAAAAGTGGATGATATAGAAAAAGGTGTTCCGGTTAATAAGCTTATCGAAACTACTGTTGGTCGTGTTATCTTCAATCAATACGTTCCAAAACAATATGGCTATATCAACTCGTTGATGACGAAAAAGGCTTTGCGCGACATCATCGGCGATATCCTTAAAGTTACCAGTACTGATGTAACGGCAAAATTCCTTGATGACATTAAAAATCTCGGTTTCGTTACCGCTTTTAAAGGTGGACTTTCTTTTAATCTGGGCAACGTGCTTGTGCCTGAAATAAAAGATACCTTGATCAAGAAAGCCAATGAAGAGGTTGAAGAGGTGTTGAACAACTACAATATGGGGTTCATTACCAACAACGAAAGATATAACCAGATTATTGATATCTGGACACATGCCAACTCTCATCTTACCAATACTTTGATGAAGGAGCTGTCGCAAGACGATCAGGGCTTTAATCCTGTATACATGATGCTGGATTCAGGTGCTCGTGGTTCGAAAGAACAAATCCGTCAGCTTTCTGGGATGAGGGGTTTGATGGCCAAACCACAGAAATCAGGTGCTAAAGGTGGTGAAATTATCGAAAACCCGATTCTTTCTAATTTTAAGGAAGGATTGTCGGTTCTTGAGTATTTCATTTCGACCCACGGTGCACGTAAAGGTTTGGCAGATACTGCATTGAAGACTGCTGATGCCGGATACCTGACTCGTCGTTTGGTAGATGTGGCACAAGATGTGGTGATAAATGAGGAGGACTGCGGTACTTTACGCGGACTTTCGATCACTGCACTCAAAAAGAATGAAGATGTTGTTGAAAGTTTATACGACAGAATTTTGGGTCGTGTTACCTTGCATGATGTGTATCATCCTTTAACTGGCGAGTTGATAATTGAGGCTGGCCGTGAAATTACTGAAGAGGTAGCCAAAGTAATTGAGGATTCTCCCATAGAAAGTGTTGAAATACGTTCGGTACTTACGTGCGAATCAAAACGTGGAGTTTGTGCTTTGTGCTATGGTCGTAACCTGGCTTCAGGCCGACTGGTACAAAAAGGCGAGGCCGTTGGGGTAATTGCTGCCCAATCAATTGGAGAGCCTGGTACTCAGTTAACTTTGAGAACCTTCCACCAAGGGGGTACAGCTTCTAATATTGCTGCAACCTCACGTGTTGAAGCCAAATTTGATGGGCGACTTGAAATAGAGGAGCTGCGTACCGTTAACTATACCAGCAACGAAGGCAAGAAATATGAAGTTGTAGTAGGTCGTTCGGCCGAGATGAAAATTTTGGATCTTTCGACTGGAGTAGTTTTGGCTTCTGCCAACATTCCCTATTCTGCTCACCTTTATAAAGCCAACGGTTCTAATGTTACCAAAGGCGATATCATTGCTGATTGGGATCCATACAACGCTGTCATCATTTCTGAAGTTCCGGGTAGCATTTCTTTTGAACACATCATCGAAGGAATCACCTACCGTGTGGAATCGGATGAACAAACCGGATATTTTGAAAAGGTTATTGTTGAGTCACGTTTGAAAAACAAGAACCCGATTATTAAAGTACTCGACAAAGAAGGCCTGATTACCAGCACATATGACTTGCCTGTAGGCTCACATATTTTGGTTGATGAAGGATCAAAGATCAAGGCCGGAGATATTTTAGTAAAAATTCCTCGTGCATTTGGAAAATCTGGCGACATCACAGGTGGTTTGCCACGTGTTACCGAATTGTTTGAAGCACGTAACCCCAGCGATCCGGCTGTGGTTTCCGAAATTGATGGTGTGGTAAGCTTTAGTCCTAAATTGAAACGCGGTAACCGTGAGGTGATAATTACCTCCAAGACAGGTGAGGAAAAGAAATACCTTGTTTCTACATCAAAACAGATACTTGCTCAGAAAAACGACTTTGTAAAAGCCGGAACTCCGCTCTCTGACGGCGTTATGACTCCTTCTGATATTCTCGCTATTAAAGGCCCAATGGCTGTTCAGGAGTATATCGTGAATGAAGTGCAAGAGGTTTACCGTCTCCAGGGGGTGAAAATCAACGACAAACACTTTGAAGCAATTGTCCGTCAGATGATGCGCAAGGTGAGGGTGGAAGATTCTGGTGATACCCGCTTTTTGGAAGGTGAACTGGTGAACAGAGTCGATTTTCAAGAAGTAAACGACGAAATCTACGGCCAGATGGTTGTGGTTGACCCGGGTGATTCTGAAAACTTACGTCAGGGACAAATTGTTAGTGCACGTAAACTGCGTGATGAGAATTCGGCCTTGAGACGCCGCGACAGAAAACTCGTGGAAGCACGTAGTGCTCAGCCAGCAACAGCCACTCAGGTGTTGCAGGGTATTACGCGCGCCTCATTGCAAACCAATAGTTGGATATCCGCCGCATCCTTCCAGGAAACAACCAAGGTGCTTACCGTAGCCTCCATTACAGCCAAGGCTGACAACTTGCTTGGTCTTAAAGAAAATGTTATCGTTGGACATAAGATACCGGCTGGAACCGGCTTACGTGACTATGAAGATATTATCGTAGGTGCGAAAGACGATTATGAGTCTGTTCTAAATACTGATGAGGATTAATTAAAATCAACAGAAAAGCACTCTTCGGGGTGCTTTTCTTTAATATTAGAAAATATGGAAGATCAAAAAAACGCCAACAAAATCAATATCGACTTACCAGAAGATATTGCTGAAGGAATCTATTCCAATCTGGCAATTATTACCCATTCACATGCCGAATTTATTATTGATTTTGTGAAACTCATGCCCGGTGCTCCTAAGGCTAAAGTGAAATCAAGAATTATACTAACCCCAGAGCATGCAAAAAGATTACACAAAGCATTGGCAGATAATGTTCGTAAATTTGAGGCATTGCATGGGCCGATTAAAGAAAATAAAGATGGAGGTTTACCACCTTTCTCAATGGGTGGTCCTACAGCGCAGGCCTGATTTATCGCCTCGCGAAACTGCCATTTTGATAAATCTACCCCTCCAAGAGGGGTTTTTTTATGCCTGATCTGTCAGGTGTTAGTTTGACGTAATAAGCTCTATTAACTCAGCCAGAATCATGGCTGAAGCACCCCAAATAACATCGCCATTTATCAGATAACATGGTGCTTCTATTGAACCCGTTCGGTGTTGTAGCCTTTGAAGTGAGGTGTTTGCAGGGTTTGTCAGATGGTTCCAGTTGATGATGAGCAAGCGGTCGACTTCACCGTTGGTTACAAAATCAGGCTCTTTTGTTAAGAACCCTACAAAAGGAGTTACGGAAAAATTGCTTGGCGGAATATAGAGATCAGAAAGTTTTCCTAAAACTTCAACTTTTGAAGGGGTAATTCCCACCTCTTCTTCGGCTTCACGCAACGCCGTGTGTTTAAGCGAGGGGTCGGATTTCTCAGTTTTACCACCCGGAAAAGAAACCTGCCCACTGTGTACACTCTTGTCGACAGCTCTTTTTATCATGACCAGATGGGGTTGATTGTTTTTTGGGAAAAATGAAATCAAAACGGCACTTTCTCTTGGGTTTTCAGCAACAGTGCTTAACTCGCTTCTTCTCCCGGTAGGAGCCATTTTTAGCTGTGCCTTCATGCCCGGAAGCCATGGCGATAGCATTTTACTTCGCAAAACAGCAACAAAATCCTCAAATATATCCATGTGACAAAAATAGATAAATTGTCTTGTTGTGATGATATCTGTGTCTTGAAACCGAACCAATTTTTGTTTGTTGAATAACCAATACTTTTACGCAAATCCCTGCTTCTTTGTACTGCTTTATCACATGGAAAAACAGTACTCACCTGCTTGTGAAAACAGTAACAAACTGCCTTAAGCAATAGGTTTAGTAAAAGTACTTTTACATCGTAAAAACCATAAATGTCTACACCATGAAAACCAAGAAAAAAATTGTAATTGTTGATGACGACATCGATATCATCACCGTAGTTGAAGCTATCTTAAAATCAAAAGGTTATGAAGTATTGTCTGCTCATGACAAAAAGCAGGGTATTGAATTGCTAAAAAAGGAGAAACCTGATCTGGCCATTCTGGATGTTATGATGACCACTCATTTTGAAGGTTTTGAGCTGGCAAAAGAAATTCTGGATGACCCTGAGTTGAAAAATATGCCGATCGTAATTCAAACTTCGATTGATGTGTTAACCACCACCAAACCTAGCGTTCAGGCTATGGCAAGAGAGTTTCGCAAAGATCCGGCTTATAGCGATTTACGCGTTATTTTGGTCAAAGACCTCGTAACAGGAAATGCCGGTGTTGACTACCTGAATGAAAACGAAGAAAGTATTTGGTTTCCAGTGAATGCCTTTGTCAGAAAACCTGTTAGTGCTGACGTATTGATTCCGGAAATTGAGAAACAGTTGGCTGACTAGCATGTTGGCCATACACATGAATTCGTGAATTACCAAAAAAATTACAAGTAATGAATGTTGTTCAAAATATTATCAGCAAGTACCCCGATTGCGGGCGCGACAGTCTGATACCTATTCTTCAGGATATTCAGGTAACTGAAGGGTATTTGTCCAAAAAATCAATAGTGGAAGTTGGTAAACATCTGGATATACCTGTGAGTAAGATTTTCGGTGTAGCCACCTTTTACAATCAATTCAGGTTTGAGCCTTATGGAAAGTACCACGTGCAGGTATGCCGGGGTACGGCCTGTCATGTGCTGGGATCGTCAACCGTATTGCAAGAGCTGGAAAAACACCTGAAAGTTAAGGCCGGACAAACCACACGCGATGGAGTCTTTAGCGTTGAGGTGGTGGCCTGCATAGGAGCTTGTGGTCTTGCGCCGGTTATTTGCGTTAACGGCGAATTTCACGCCAAAGTGACGTCTCAGACGATTAAAGAGATTTTAGATCACTACAAAAATTTGGGGGAATAGGATATGAGTGATAATAATATGATGCATCAAACCGGCCTGATTGCCAAAGTTCAGCATGTTTTTAGCAAAGATACTGAGCTTAGTTTGCCTGAGTTTACTGCCCGTTATACCCGAAAACAGATTGAAAAGCCGGTGATTTTTATTGGAGCCGGCACTTGTGGGTTGGGTGCAGGAGCTGCAAAAACACTAGCACAAACCAGATTGTATCTGGAAAACAATCACATCGACGCAGAAGTTGTTGAAGTTGGTTGTATTGGGTTGTGTTCTGCCGAACCACTGCTCGACATACAGCTTCCCGGCCTTAACCGTATATCATTTCAGAAAATTACGGCTGAAAAAGTAGATTCTGTCCTGAAGTCGGTATTTAATCTGGAGATGCCTGAAGAAGCAGAGGTGCTTGGTCAGTTTCCTGGTGAAACATCCCGGCGATGGGAAGGTGTGCCAAACCTGATGGAGCATCCGTTTTTCGCTCCGCAGACACGTGTTGTGCTAAAGAACTGTGGTATCGTTAACCCGGTTAGCATTGAGGAATACATTGCCTTGGGGGGGTATGCAAGTTATCTCCAATTGTTAACCAACAACACTTCGTCTGAGGTGTGTGATTTGGTTGAACAAAGTGGTCTTCGTGGTCGAGGTGGTGGCGGATTTCCAACAGGCAAGAAGTGGAAGTTTGCTCACAATACGCCAGCCGATCAAAAGTATTTGATTTGTAATGCCGATGAGGGTGACCCCGGTGCTTTTATGGATCGTGCTGTGATTGAGGGTGATCCACACCGCTTGATTGAAGGGATGGCCATTGCCGCTTATGGTATCGGTGCTACAAAAGCATACGTTTATATCAGGGCTGAATACCCATTGGCGATAAAACGTTTGGATGTAGCCTTGAAGCAAGCCAGAGAACTTGGCGTGTTAGGGAAAAATATTTTCGGTAGCGGTATCGATTTCGATATCAAGGTGAAAATGGGAGCAGGTGCGTTTGTTTGTGGTGAAGAAACGGCACTCATTAATTCAATCGAAGGAAAGCGCGGAATGCCCAGGCCAAGACCTCCGTTTCCGGCAGTAAGTGGTCTTTTTGGTAAACCGACTATCATCAATAATGTGGAAACGCTTTCATCGTTGCCTGAAATTTTTGCCAGTGGCATAGCCAAGTATCAGTCAATTGGGACTGAGTTTAGTAAAGGTACCAAAGTTTTTGCCTTGTCGGGAAAAGTGACACTTACAGGATTGGTGGAAGTACCGATGGGGACAACCATACGTCAGGTTATTTTCGACATCGCAGGTGGAATCCCTAATGGTAAGAAGTTTAAATCAGTTCAAATTGGCGGTCCTTCAGGTGGATGTATCACCGAGGCTAACCTGGATATTCAAATTGAGTACGAATCGTTGCTGAAAATTGGCGCGATGATGGGATCAGGTGGCTTGGTTGTTATGGACGAGGATACTTGCATGGTGGATGTAGCCAAATTTTTCATGGATTTTATTCAGCGCGAGAGTTGCGGAAAATGTATCCCTTGTCGTGAAGGCACAAAACGAATGCTCGAAATACTTGAAAGCATTACCCACAAACCAAAAGATGGTTCCCAGTACGAAACCCTCGAAAGGTTTAAAGGCATCATGCAACTCGAAAAGCTTGGAAAAGTAATTAAAGAAACATCTTTATGCGGACTGGGGCAAACAGCTCCAAATCCAGTGCTCAGTACCCTGAAATGGTTCCGGCATGAATACGAAGAACATATCTTCGACAGAAAATGTCCGGCCAACGTGTGTACTGAACTTCGTGTATTTAAAATAGATGTCGATAAATGTACCGGATGTACCGTTTGCGCTAAGAAATGTCCTACAGATGCAATCATTGGCTCCAGAAAGGCCCCGCATTTTATTGTGGAAGAGAAATGTATTTCGTGCGGAAACTGTTTTGATGTATGTAAATTTGACGCTATCCTGATTTCGTAATTGCTAAAAAGTGTTTAAAATGGATTTTACCATCAATATTAACAATAAAAAACTGGCTGCTTCCAAAGGCGAAACCATTTTGGAGGTAATGAACCGCAACGGCATCAAAGTGCCTACCTTGTGCCATATAAAAGATGCTTTTCCCACCGGTGCATGCAGGATGTGTGTGGTGGAGGATGAAAAAACAGGAAAGCTCATTACCTCATGTTCATTTCCGGCCGAACCGGATATGCATATCCAAACTCATTCGGCACGTGTGGTTGAGTCGAGGAAAACCATCATTGAGTTGCTTTTGTCGAATCACCCTGACGACTGCTTATATTGTGTACGCAATAAAAACTGCGAGCTACAAGACTTAAGTGAAGAATTGCATGTAACCGAGCGACGCATCCGTGGGGTGAAAAACAAGGCCAATCTTGATTTGTCGAGTGCCAGCATTGTTCGCGATCCGGAGAAATGTATATTGTGCGGACGTTGTGTGTATACATGTGAGGAAGTTATGGGTGTGGCTTGCATCGATTTTATTAACAGAGGTAATAAATCGGTTATCGGTACGGCCTTTCATCAAGGATTGAATACTTCAAGTTGTATAAATTGCGGACAGTGTATCATGGTTTGCCCAACCGGAGCACTCACCGAAAAAAATCACTTTGCCCAAATACAGGAAGCACTTAACAATCCTAAGAAACGCGTTGTAGTGCAATATGCGCCATCCATTACGGTATCCATGGCCGAAGAGCTTGGGATGAAACCCGGTGTAGACATCAACGGGATTCTAAATGCCGCCTTGCGTAAAGTTGGTTTCGATCACATTTTCGACTCATCTTTCTCTGCCGACTTAACCATAATGGAGGAATCAGCAGAACTTATTCACCGTATTCAAAACGGTGGCACGCTGCCCATGATTACCAGTTGTTGTCCGGGTTGGGTTAAATATGCCGAAGAGTTTGTTCCTGAATTTATCCCGAATTTGTCGTCGTGTAAATCGCCACAGCAGATGATGGGGGCTATTATAAAAAGCTATTTCGCTGATCAGGAAAATCTGAAACCGTCTGATATTTATTCAGTTGCGATAATGCCTTGTACAGCTAAAAAGTTTGAAGCCCAACGTGAGGAAATGACTCGCGAAGGCATTTCGGATGTGGATGCCGTTCTTACAACCCGTGAACTTGCTAAATTTTTGAAACTATTTGGCGTCGACATGTTTAACATCAAGCCTGAACTTGTCGATTCACCTCTAGGTTTCAGAAGTACTGCCGGAAAACTTTTTGGAGCTTCCGGTGGAGTTATGGAAGCGGCTATTCGCACAGCCTATCATAGCATTACTGGCAAGGAAATGGTAGATTTTCAGGTAAGTGCGGTAAGAGGTTTCGACGGAAGAAAAGAAACCAAATTGGATATCGACGGTCTTGAATTGGGAGTTGCTGTTGTAAACGGAATGGCCAATGCCATAAAGCTTCTCGATGAGTTAAAAGGTGGCCGCAGGGACATTCATTTTATTGAAATTATGGCTTGTCCCGGTGGGTGTATCGGTGGCGGCGGTCAGCATATCGGTACTAGTGAGGAACAGTTGAAAGCCAGAATGGCTGCGCTTTATCGCATTGACGAAACTGAACGCATCAAAGTGTCGCATAAGAACCCGGAGATCATTGATTTGTATAAAAACTTCCTTGAAAAGCCGCTCGGACACAAAAGCCATGAGCTTTTGCATACCACTTATCATGCGCGTGAAGTAGTTAAATAAAATATGGTGAGACTTCCGGGGAGAAAGAAATTATGGTTTGTTTTGGTTAATGGATTTAATACTAGGGCTTCCCGGATAGTTTTCACCAATTAATAGGAAAAAGATGACACATGTAAATAGAAATCGGCTGGTTTACACTGTTAAAGACAGATGCAGGGTATGCTATACATGTGTCCGTGAATGTCCCGTAAAGGCAATTAAGATTATAAACGGTCAGGCCGAAGTAATTGGTGAGCGCTGCATTGCCTGTGGCAACTGCGTAAATGTGTGTAGCCAAGGGGCAAAAGCCTTTGTTGAGATGAAAGATGAGGTAACGCAACTTTTATTGTCAAACGAAAAAGTAATTGCTGCTGTTGCGCCCAGCTTTCCGGCTGAATTTACCGAGATTGAGGACTACCGCATTTTCGTCGGGATGCTGAAAAAACTCGGTTTTTATCGCGTGATAGAAGTCTCGTTTGGTGCCGATATGGTGGCCATTGAATACAAGAAACTTCTCGAGAAAGGCCATGATGAAGGTTTTATTTCGTCAGACTGCCCCGCCGTGGTAGCTTATGTTGAGCAGCATCATCCTAATTTGATTGAACATTTAGCTCCTATTGTTTCACCTATGGTAGCCATTGCCCGAATCATTCGCAAGATGCATGGCGATCAGGTGAAAATAGTTTTTATTGGTCCGTGTGTGGCTAAAAAGGGTGAAAGCACTGAGATTGATGAAGCCATCACTTTTGTTGAACTGCGCGATATTTTCAACCATTCAGGAATCAACCTGATGGCGGTAACGCCCATGGATTTCGATCCTCCACACGCAGCCAAAGGAGCTGGATTTCCAATCAGTCATGGCTTGTTAAACACGATGGGTCGATCGTCGGATGTAACTGATTGCTCGGTTATTGTCACCGATGGGAAAGACAATTTCAAGGATGCCATCAAAGAGTTTGAAAAAGGCAATTTGATTGGGAAACACCTCGAGTTGCTTTGCTGTGAAGGCTGTATCATGGGGCCGGGCATGTCAAAAGGGGGAAGTCGCTTTCGTCGTCGTTCTATTGTGAGCCGCTACGTGGCTGACAAGCTCGAAGACCTGGATGTGGGCGAATGGACAGAGCAGGTAAATGCTTTTAGTAATCTTAATTACGCACGCGAATTTTATGCTGCGGAGCAGGTCCTTAAAATACCTGAAGAATCTGAAATAAAACGTGTGCTGTTGTCGCTGGGCAAGCAGAAAGCGGGCGATCACCTCAATTGCGGGGCTTGTGGTTATCCCACCTGCCGCGAACATGCCATCGCCATTTTAAATGGTCTGGCCGAGACAGAGATGTGCCTTCCTTTCACCATCGAGAAGATGCATACCACCATCAACGATTTGAATGAGAGCAACGAGAAACTAGCCAACGCCCGGCAAGCACTTCGTCATTCCGAAAAACTGGCCAACATGGGGCAATTGTCGGCCGGAATTGCTCATGAGTTAAATAACCCGTTGGGGGTAATTACCATGTACAGTAATATTTTAAAGGAAGAGGTAAGCCAGGACGACCCTATGGCAAAAGATTTGGCTCTGATAGCGGAGCAAGCCGATCGTTGTAAAAATATTGTGGGAGGGTTGCTTAATTTCGCTCGCAAGAGTCAGGTTAACCTTCAGGAAACAAATATTGTTGAGTTCTGCAAGCATAGCCTGAACTCTGTGATTAAACCTTCGAACGTGGAAATCAAGTTTTCTTCAAATGTTGCCGACCCTATGACCATGATTGACCAGGATCAGTTTATGCAGGTGCTCACCAACCTCGAAAAAAATGCCGTTGAAGCCATGCCCGAAGGAGGGGAGTTGTCTCTTGAAGTGGAGGATAGTCTTCACGATATCAAAATCACCATCTCCGATACAGGATCAGGTATTGCACCTGAAAACATGGAGAAAATATTCACTCCTTTTTTTACCACTAAACCTATTGGAAAAGGAACCGGTATGGGACTTCCGTTGGTTTATGGTATTGTGAAAATGCACAAAGGAGATATCAAAGTTAAGTCAGAAAACAATCCGGAAGTCGGGCCAACAGGCACACGCTTCAAGATTGTGTTGCCAAGAAAACCATTGAATTAAAAATTGTTTAAACATAAAACCAAAAGAAAATGTCAGAATTAAAAAAACTTATCCTTATTGTGGATGATGACCAGGATTACCTTGAACAGATGAAATTGCAAATATTGCAGTTTGGATTTGATGTAATTACTGCTACAGGACGTGAAGAAGGGGAGGATTTGCTTAAAACCACCAAACCCGATCTGGCCATTTTTGACCTGATGATGGAATCGCACGACAGTGGATTCGTGCTGGCTTACAAAGCTAAAAGAATGTATCCGGATATGCCCGTGATAATTGCAACTGCCGTTACTACCGAAACTGGCATCACTTTTAAGGTGGAAACGGAAGAAGATAAGAGTTGGATTAAAGCTGACTTGTATCTTGAAAAAGGAATTCGCGGCGATCAGTTACACCGTGAAATTAATAAGCTCCTGAAGCTGTAAGCTTCGATTAATACTAAACTGCCAATTATTTCAATCTTCAACGCAAGTTGATTAAAACATACGGTGATGGAAAAACTAAAAGTACTGATTGTTGATGATGAGCCCGGAATAAGATCGGGTATAGAAAGGATCTTAAGAAATTATACCGTAGGTTTCCCGTTTCTGGACGAGGACTTCTCTTTCGATATAATTGAAGCAGCTACCGGTGAGGAAGCACTGGATATTGTAAACAAGGAGTCGGTAGACATTATCCTTCTGGATAATAAGCTTCCAGGTATTCAGGGTATTGAGGTGCTGGAGGAACTCAATAAAATGAAAATTGACGCCGCCGTTATGATGATCACCTCGTATGCCTCACTCGACATAGCCGTGAAAGCCACCAACTTTGGGGCGTTTAATTTCGTGCCTAAACCTTTTACTCCCTCAGAGCTGAAAACGGCCATGGAAGGCATTAGTAAACACCTGTTCCTGAAGCGTATGACCAAACGCATGAAAAAGGAAGGAAAGGAAATTCGCTTCCAGTTTCTGTCGGTGCTTTCGCATGAACTTAAATCACCACTCAACGCCATTGAAGGTTACCTGAATATAATGCAGGATAAACAAGTTGGCGATAACATTAACGATTACATGGCCATGATCGACAGATCGCTGGTGCGGATAAAAGGCATGCGTGGCCTGATCATGGATCTGCTTGACCTGACCAAGCTTGAATCCGGAAAAAAAACGAGAGAACTGAAGAGAATCGATCTGGGTGAAATCGCCAGATTGGCCATACATACTATCGAACCGTTAGCCATTCAACGTAATGTAAAATTAAACTACGATGCCGACGATGAGCTGATTATCACTGCTGATGCCGAAGAAATTGAAATAATCCTCAATAATTTATTGTCTAATGCGGTTAAGTACAACAAGGAAAACGGTGAGGTTCATTTCAACATCAAAAAGAAAGACAATGCCGTGGTGCTGAAAGTAGAAGATACCGGGATTGGTATTTCTGAAGAGCATATCTCCAAACTGTTTCAGGAGTTTACCCGGATTAAAACCGAGAAAACACGTGATATCTCAGGCAGCGGTCTGGGGTTATCTATCCTGAAAAAGATGGTCGACTTATACCACGGTACGGTGGATGTGCAGAGTACACCCGATATTGGTACGACATTTGTCATCACGTTACCGGTTTAATTTAGTTCTTTAGTCATGAAATTTTATCCTGAAAAATATAGCATTCCCGACGAGCCTCAAAAGCCATTTATTGATGCTGATGAGATAAATTCGTACCTCAATAAGGCTATTTCAACACGAGAAGAAGTCGAACGCATTGTGGCTAAGTCGCTCGACAAGAACAGACTATCGCTTCCAGAAGTAGCAGTTTTGGTAAACACCACCGATCCTGAGTTAATTGAAGTGATAAAGCAGGGTGCAAAAGAATTGAAGAAAAAAGTCTATGGCAACCGCATAGTCCTTTTCGCTCCTTTATATGTCGGGAATTTGTGCTCAAATAATTGCAAATACTGTGGTTTTAAAAGTTCTAATACCCAAGCCGTTCGTAAAACACTTACAGAACAGGAACTTATAAACAACGTGACTGCCCTCGAGCAAAACGGACAAAAAAGATTAATTCTGGTTTATGGAGAGCACCGTACTTACAGCCCTGAGTATATTGCGTCTACCGTGCGGACGGTGTATGGAGTGAAGTCGGGAAATGGTGAGATACGGCGCGTAAATATCAACGCTGCCCCACTCGATATCGATGGATTCAAAACAGTGAAAGAAGCCGGAATAGGTACGTATCAGGTATTTCAGGAAACCTATCACCCGGAAGCTTACACATGGTATCATCCTACAGGAAAAAAAGCGGATTACAACTACCGGCTTACGTCCCTCGACCGTGCTCAGGAGGCAGGACTTGACGATGTGGGCATTGGTGTTTTGTTTGGTCTATACGACTGGCGCTTTGAGGTCATGGGTCTTGTTCGTCATACCAATCACCTGGAGGCGTGTTACAATGTTGGGCCACACACCATTTCGTTTCCACGTTTGCAGGATGCTGCCGAGTATGAAATCGACATGAAATATCATGTGAGTGATGAGGAATTTACCCGGATTATCGCTATTCTGCGATTGGCAGTTCCTTACACAGGCATGATTCTTACTGCCCGTGAACCTCAGCATATCCGTAGCGAAGTGCTGCAATATGGCTGTTCACAAGTAGATGCCGGCACAAAAATTGAAATGGGAGCCTATGCCGAAAACCATGAACTTCTTGGTCAGGACCTGAACAAAGAACAATTTTTGATTAATGATGAGCGTTCTTTGGCGGAGGTGATAGACGAATTGTTGGAGACTGATTATTTGCCTTCGTTTTGTACGGCCTGTTACCGCAAAGGGCGTACTGGTGAACACTTTATGGAGTTTTCTGTACCCGGATTTATAAAAAGGTTCTGCACGCCAAATGCCATACTTACTTTGTCGGAGTATATCATGGACTATGCCGGTGATCAAACTGCCGAAAAGGGGTGGCGCGTGATTGAAAAGAATATCAGGGATTTGAACGAGCCACGGTTGGAAGAGGCTGTTCGTGAGCGGATTGAAAGGATTAAACAGGGAGAAAGAGATTTGTATTTTTAACGATAGCATCGAAATAGTATGGCTAAAGGGAAAGACTTAAAACCACATATCGGCTTGTTCGGCAGACGTAACAATGGCAAAAGCTCCATTATCAATATGTTGGTCGGGCAGGATGTAGCCATCGTGTCTGATTTCGCCGGCACAACCACCGACCCGGTGAAAAAGTCAGTTGAGATATTCGGTATAGGCCCGGCCATTATTATTGATACGGCAGGTATTGATGACACAGGTGATTTGGGAAAAAAACGCATCGAAAGAAGTCTTAAAGCCATCACCACCATCGACCTGGCTGTTCTTGTTGTAGCAGAAAACCAGTTTGGTGAGCCCGAAGAACAACTTATTGCTGAGTTCAAAAAAAACAATGTGCCTTTTGTCATTTTCCACAACAAATCTGATGTCGAGCCTCTTTCAGAAGCAATGAAGGAGACCGTTCAGGCGAAAACAGGAGTGACTCCGCTTGATATCTGCACCTTTGAGGAGAAATCGTTGGTGGAAGCCACTGAGTGCATCAAGCAGAAAATACCGGCTTCAGCTTATATCAAACCTTCCTTGTTTGAAGGCATGATCAAAGCTGGTGATTTGGTTCTGCTGGTTACACCCATCGACTCGGAAGCGCCTGAAGGCCGTATGATTTTACCCCAACAAATGGCCATCCGCGATGTGCTCGATCATGATGCACTTTGCCTGGTGGTGAAAGAGACTGAACTTCAACAGGTTTTCGACATTGGCCTAAAGCCGGCATTGGTAGTTACCGACAGTCAGGCATTTGGACTGGTTGCTAAAATTGTTCCTGAAAATATCCCACTTACCGGGTTTAGCGTGTTGTTTGCCCGGATAAGAGCCAATTTTGACTTGTACATGAAGGGAACACGCAAACTGTCGGAACTCAGCAAAGGCGACAAGGTGCTGATTTTAGAATCATGTAGTCACCATGTGAGCTGCGACGACATTGGGAGATACAAGTTGCCACGCTGGATTACAGAGTTTTCCGGAAAGGGAATTCAGTTTGATGTCGTTTCGGGATCTGATCCGTTTCCGGGAAGCATAGAAGATTACGCTCTTGTGGTGCAATGTGGTGGTTGCGTTGTAACGCAAAAACAACTCGAAAACAGACTACGCCCTGCCGTAGAAGCCGGAATCCCGGTTTCAAATTATGGACTTACCATAGCCTACATGAATGGTGTTTTTGATCGGGCGGTAGCTCCGTTTCCCTTAAAATAAACTGCCATGCCGTCGATAGCCTATTTGTTGAAAAACCGGATATTCAATCAGGAAACCCTTGTTCATTTGCTTGAAGCAGATGAGCAGGATACCAGATTGATTTTTGCCGAATCTGCTGCTATCCGACAAAAATATGTGGGCAACAAGGTGTATCTGCGCGGACTTATCGAGCTGTCGAATATCTGCGATAAAGATTGCCTTTATTGTGGTATCAGGAAGAGCAACCATAAGTGCGACCGTTATGTGGTTACTGATGACGAAATTGCCCGTGCCATCAGGTATGCTGTGGAAACGAAAATGGGTAGCGTGGTCATTCAGTCAGGTGAGCTGCAAACCAATAATTTTGTGGAGCGAATGAACAAGCTGCTTGCGATGATTCGGGAAATTGGAAAGGGAGAGCTGGGGGTTACCCTTTCGTGTGGTGAGCAAACGGAGGAGACTTACAGGCATTGGTTTAATTTAGGCGCAACCCGTTATTTGTTGCGTATTGAATCGTCGAACGAAGCGTTATATTATAAAATTCATCCCAAGAACGAAAAACACGATTTTAATGTGAGGTTAAACGCCCTTCGGGTTTTAAAATCAGTTGGTTACCAAACGGGTACAGGTGTGATGATCGGCCTGCCTTTTCAAACCCTCAACGATTTGGCCTCCGACCTTCTTTTTATGCGAGATATGGATATCGACATGTGCGGCATGGGGCCTTATATTGAACATGAAGATACACCCCTGTATGAATATAGGGAGACTTTGATGCCTTTTGAGCAAAGGCTGACGTTGAGCATGAAAATGATTGCACTGTTAAGAATTATCATGAAAGATGTCAACATTGCTTCAACCACTGCCTTGCAAGCCCTCGACAAGAATGGACGGGTGCAGGCCTTAAAAATTGGAGCCAATGTGATGATGCCGAACATTACACCTGGGCTTTACCGCAACAATTATTCGCTTTATCTGAATAAACCCGGCATGGATGAAGAAGCAGAAGACAGCGTTCGTAACCTGGAGCGTCAGGTGAGTGAAGCAGGTTGCGAGGTAGGGTATGGACAGCGAGGTGATGCGGTTCATTTTTCCCGGCGTACCAAAACATAGTTTTATACCCTATGCGCCCAGATCGTTTTTAAGAACTGATGCGTGTCGGGATTTTATTTCTTCCCACATTTTTTTTTGGCAAAAATCCGCATTAAATCAGTCTTTATTTTAATACCTTCGCAGAAGTATTTTAATCTATGACACGATGATGCGTTCAAAATTACTTTTTCTGGCCTTATTTATTCCTTTTATCACCCTCGGACAGGTGGAGGTTGTGCCTTATGCAGGTTATATGTTTGGTGGAGGAGTCCAGTTCCTGCAAGGCGACTTAAAAATCAGGGACGGAGTAAACTACGGAGCTTCGGTTATAATCCCCGATGTGAAATATGCTACTGATCTCGAAATCAGTTATACACGTCTCGACTCCAAAGCCGTGTTTACAGCCTATCCGGCCTATTCCTCATACGACGACGATGAAGTAAATATCAGTACCAATTATTTCCAGATCGGGATTATGAAGGCGTTTAGCGAAACCGGAAACTTTATTCCTTTTGGCTCTTTTTCGGCCGGTGCCACTGTGTTTTCCCCCAAAACCTCGCAGTATAGCGATACCTGGCGTTTTTCGGTGGCCTTGGGTCTGGGAGTGAAAATGATGTTTGCCGAAAGGGTGGGCATTATGGTTAGAGGCAGGCTGCTTTTACCGATGAACTTCGGTGGAGTAGGGGGTTACTATGGTTTCGGAACAGGCGGCAGTGGCGGTGGATTGTATGTCAACTCTTACGCCACCATCGTGCAAGGAGATTTTACAGCCGGACTTATCCTGAAAGTCGGCAAATAAAATATCCAGAAATGGCACTTCACTGCTTCTTCGTTAGCGATCTGCATGGAAAAAAATCCAGGTATCAGAGCCTGTTCCGGGCTATCGAAGAACAAAAACCCGATGCCCTTTTTATAGGCGGTGATTTGTTGCCGAGTGGACTACACCATTTTTCGGAGGGCGGAATGGATGTTGGGCAGGATTTTTTCGCCTATTTATTCGCTAAATTCCAAACGCTTAAAGAACAAAACATTTGTCCTGAGGTTTTTCTCATCCCCGGAAATGATGATGGAAGGGGTGATGAACAATGGTTTTTGGAGGGAGAGAATCGGGGATTGTGGCATTATCTGCCAAACGGTACAACAAGCTGGCAGGGTTTTCATGTGATTGGCTACGCTTATGTGCCACCCACGCCGTTCCTGCTGAAAGATTGGGAAAAATATGATGTCAGCGCCTATATTGATCCGGGATGCGTGTCGCCCGAAGAGGGATATCACAGCGTGGAAAGGACAAAATATGAACTACGGTACGGCACAATCCAAAAAGACTTACAACAGCTTACCGAAGGGGTGGATATGCACAAATCCATATTTTTGTTTCACAGCCCGCCCTACGAAACACTCCTCGACAGAGCAGCCCTCGACGGAAAAATGATTGATTATGTACCGCTGGATGTGCATGTTGGCAGCATTGCCATAAAAAGAATGATTGAAGAACAGCAGCCTTGGCTTACCTTGCACGGACACATACACGAATCCACCCGACTTACAGGAAGCTGGATGCAATCACTCAATAAAACAATTATGATCAATGCCGCCCACGACGGCCCCGAGCTATCGCTTGTTACTTTCAACCCCGAAAAGCCGGGAGAGGCGCAAAGGGTTTTGGTCAATCCCGTCCATTTCTGACCATTGTAACTCAATCGGTATTCCTTGCATGAATTCTTCCTTCGTGCATCCCCCGAAGTGTCGGGGTGCAGGTCGTGGTTAAAAAACAAAGTGTTATTCCATCTTATCAGTACATTGGATTTAGTCTTCCCCCCCCGATTTTAACCTCCCCTGGTTCACTCCTTTTTATTATTTTTGCGGCTTAAAATTGCATAACATGTTTGAAGGATTAAGCGACAGACTGGATAGGTCTTTTAAAATACTTAAAGGCCAGGGACGTATTACGGAGATAAATATTGCCGAATCGTTAAAAGAAATACGTAAAGCCCTGCTCGATGCTGACGTAAGCTACAAAATAGCCAAGCAGTTTACCCAGGATGTAAAGGACAAAGCCATGGGTGCTAATGTGCTAACGGCCATTAAACCAGGTGAACTCATGGTGAAAATTGTTCACGATGAGCTGGCCAGCCTCATGGGTGGCGAAAATGTTGAAATCAACATCAAAGGAAGTCCGGCCATCATCTTAATTGCCGGATTGCAGGGATCTGGGAAAACTACATTCACGGCAAAACTGGCCAACTACCTGAAAACCAAGAAAAATAAACAAGTGCTGTTGGTCGCCGGCGACGTGTACCGTCCTGCAGCCATCAACCAGTTGAAGGTGTTAGGCGAACAAGTTAAGGTGGACGTTTATACCGAAGACGAGAATAAAAATCCTGTCCAGATAGCTAAAAATGCCATCACCTATGCCAAAGAAAAAGGCCGTCAGGTGGTTATCATTGATACAGCCGGGCGACTGGCTGTTGATGAAGAAATGATGAATGAGATCGCAGCCATCAAACAGGCTGTAAATCCGGGTGAGATCTTATTCGTGGTCGACTCCATGACCGGACAGGATGCGGTAAATACAGCCAAAGCCTTCAACGATCGTCTTGATTTTGATGGCGTGGTGCTTACCAAACTCGATGGTGACACCCGTGGTGGAGCTGCCCTGACCATAAAATCGGTTGTGGATAAGCCGATTAAGTTTGTCGGTATCGGCGAAAAAATGGAAGCACTCGATCTGTTCCACCCAAGTCGTATGGCCGACAGAATCCTGGGCATGGGCGACATCGTTACCCTGGTCGAAAAGGCACAGGAACAGTACGATGTAGAGGAGGCCAGACGGTTACAGAAAAAAATCGCCAAAAACCAATTCAATTTTAACGATTTCTTGAAGCAGATTCAGCAAATAAAAAAGATGGGCAACGTAAAGGATCTGATGGGCATGATTCCCGGAGTGGGCAAAGCCATCAAGGATATGGACATCGATGACGATGCTTTTAAAGACATCGAAGCCATCATTTTTTCGATGACACCGGCCGAACGCGAAGATCCTAAAATCCTTAACGGCTCACGGAGAAAAAGAATTGCCGATGGAGCCGGAACAAACATCCAGGAAGTTAATCGATTGATAAAGCAATTTGCCGAAACCAGCAAAATGATGAAGATGATGACTGCCGGTGGGGGACGTAAGGCGATGAACATGATGAATAACATGAAACGATAAAAGATGTCCGAATTTAAAACAGCGCTCGTCATCGACGGGAAAAAAACCGCGGAGACAATAAAAAATGAAATCAAAGCCCAGGTGGCCAAACTGATTGATGACCACGATAAAGCACCTCATCTGGCCGCCATTATCGTAGGCGAAGATCCAGCCAGTCAAACCTATGTGGCTGCGAAAGAAAAGGCGGCCCAAAGCGTGGGGATTGTCTCGTCAGTTTACCGTTATCCGGAGTCGTTGACTGAAGATGAATTACTTAAAGCTGTTGACTTCCTGAATTCCGACGATGAGGTAGATGGATTCATCGTCCAGTTGCCTCTCCCAAAACATATCGATGTCGACAAAGTGATTGCCCGTGTGAGTCCCGACAAGGATGTAGATGGTTTTCACCCAATGAACGTTGGAAAAATGGTGCTTGGACAAGCCGGTTTTGTTTCAGCCACGCCGGCGGGAATAGTGGAGTTGCTTAAGCGTTACAAAATTGAAACCGAAGGTAAACATGTGGTGGTATTGGGACGATCAAATATTGTGGGTTCTCCTGTGAGTATCCTGATGTCGAAGAAAGCCAATCCGGGCAATGCTACCGTAACGCTCTGCCACAGCAAAACCAACCACCTTGAAGATATCATGAAATCTGCAGATATTCTGATTTGTGCCTTGGG
Source organism: Bacteroidales bacterium UBA6244 (assembly GCA_002440885.1). Taxonomy (GTDB): domain Bacteria; phylum Bacteroidota; class Bacteroidia; order Bacteroidales; family F082; genus UBA6244. The sequence continues at coordinate 11,137 of DJVY01000127.1, read as the reverse complement.
TCAGCCGGAGTTTGTAAAAGCCCATATGGTTAAACAAGGTGCTGTGGTGATTGATGTGGGTATTCACCGTGTTGAGGCCAAAAATGAAAAGGGTTTTAAATTGGTTGGAGATGTAGCCTATAATGAGGTGGCTGTAAAGGCAGGTTATATTACCCCTGTCCCCGGTGGCGTAGGCCCTATGACTATTGCCATGCTGTTGCAAAACACATTGAAAGCACACCTCGCCAAGCTTAACGCTGAGTAAGTTGTGGCGGATAACTTTACATGAAAACTAAACCATTGAATAGTAAATCAATCTTCCTTATTTTGTCTGTGTTTCTGGCACTGTCAGTAACCACTGGTGTTACAGGGCAGACGGTGGAAGGTTGTACCGACAGCCGTGCCAGTAATTTTAACCCGCAGGCCACTGTAAACGATGGCTCATGTATTTTTCCTTTTACTGTTTATAATCCTGCGGTGAAGTATTTACTTCCTCAGGAAGTGGAAGAAACTTCAGGGCTTTCTTACTTTAATGGAAAATTCTGGACCATAAACGACAGCGGGGGATTGCCCATGGTTTACGGGCTGGATACGCTAACAGGAGAGGTTGTGCAACGTATTGCTGTGAAAAATGCCGCCAACCGCGATTGGGAAAGCCTGGCAACAGACAAGGAATATTTATACATCGGCGATTTTGGAAATAACTCCGGAAACCGCGATGATCTCGGAATTTACAAACTTCCATTAAGCGAATTTCCCGCAATGGGGGATGCCGAAATAGCTGCAGAGTTTATTGCTTTTGAATATGAAGATCAGCCTGAGGAACAGGTGAAGAGAAAAGAAAACAATTACGACTGTGAGGCTTTTCTGGCAGCTGGTGATTCACTCTACCTTTTTTCCAAAAACTGGGGAAATCAGGAAACAAGGTTATATGCCTTGCCAAAAACTCCGGGAACTCATCGTGCAGTCCTGCTAAACTCATTTGATTGCAAAGGTCTGATAACGGGAGCAGATATGGATACTGTTTCAAACACAATTGTGCTAACCGGATACACCAACCAATCTTGGGTTCCTTTCATGTGGCTGTTATACGATTACCCTGAAAACCAATTTTTTTCGGGGAACAAACGCCGTATTGATATGCTAAACCTCCCGGCGACACAAGTTGAAGCTATTGCTTTTTCACAACCTTATACGGGTTTAATAACTTCCGAAGGCCACGTACTATTTTCGCAAACAGCTTTTGGTATTCAAATTCGCGATTGGGTTAGCCCATCTCCTTCATTTATCGAAAACAATCCTGATAAGCACTTCGATTTCAGGCTCAGCCCTAACCCGGCGACAGGCAATAAAGTTTTTGTAGATATTACGGGTGCTGCTCATAAGGAACTTGTGCTCAATGTTTACGATTCTTCCGGAAAGCAACTCGTGCAGCCCGAACATGTTGTTAAACATACAAATGAGGGCGAAAATCGCGTTAAGCTTAAAATCAATCATCTGAAACCAGGCCTATATTTTGTGAGGCTGTCTTGCGATGGATATCAGGTGGAGAAAAAACTCATGGTGCAATAATGACTACAACAACTGACGATATATTGGAAGGAGGCAGGAAATTGCCTTTGATGGAGGAATTTTACACCTTGCAGGGCGAAGGCTTCCATATGGGCAAAGCGGCTTATTTCATCCGTGTGGGCGGGTGCGATGTGGGTTGTTCCTGGTGCGATTCAAAAGAGTCGTGGAATGCCAGGTTGTTCCCACCTGTACCCGTTGAACAAGTAGTGGAAAATGCAGCGGCTTGTCCGGCCATGACTGTCGTCGTAACCGGAGGTGAGCCATCAATGTATCCGATGGATTATCTTACCGGAAAGCTGCATCAACAGGGAATTAAAACCATGGTCGAAACGTCGGGCGCTTATCCGCTAACTGGTCAGTGGGACTGGATCTGTCTTTCGCCGAAAAAGTATTCGCCACCTGTAAAATCGATCTATGAACGTGCCAACGAGCTGAAAGTAATTGTACAACATGCCGGCGATCTGGAATGGGCTGAACGTAACGCTGACTTGGTTTCTGAAAAGTGTCAGTTGTTTTTGCAGCCGGAGTGGAGTAAGTCTGAACAAATTATGGAAACACTGACACAATACGTTATGCAACACCCGAAATGGCGTATTTCGCTGCAAAGCCATAAATACATGCGGATTCCATAGCTCCATAAAGGGATCAAAGTCCATGTTTGTATTCAGAAAGAAATCAGGGTGACAGAAAGCAGACCAAATGACGGGCAACGTTTTTAAGTATAAACAGGTCTTAGTTAGTAATTTAGTGAGGTTACACCTGAAATGGGCGAGCGCTTGATTTAGTGTGTCATTATCGCTACTTTTGTCAACTAATACACTACGAGAATGAAAAAGAACTGTTTTATACTCATCCTGATGTTGGTTTCAGGTATTGTGAGTGGTCAGAATTTACGGGCATACCTCAATTATGCAACATTTAATACCCCTGATAACAAGCCTTATATAGAAACCTATTTTACTATTGATGGATCAAGTACTTCCTATCATGAGGTGGAAGGGAATGTGTGGCAGAATCAGGTTAATATTCAGGTTTTGTTTTTTCGTAACGATTCTATTGTTGACTTTGCCAAATATAGTTTGATAGGGAGCAAAGTTACAGACTCCTCTGCTTTTTCTGACCTGCTCGATGTGCAGCGTTATGCCTTACCTACAGGGCTTTACAGGCTCGCCATTCGTTTAAGCGACCAGTATGCACCGCAAGATACCATTTCAACGGTAGTTGAAGTTGAGTTGGATTATCCTGCAAACCAGATGGTGTTCTCCGATATCGAGTTGATCAGCAGTTATGAAAAAGGAGGGGAGGGGCTTCTTGTGAAGAATGACTACACTCTTGTCCCTTACGTGTTTAACTATTATCCCGAGTCATCGAATGTGCTTACCTTCTACAACGAGCTCTATCATAGTCAGCTACAGCTTGGCGATCAGTCTTTTATGCTGTATTATTACATACGGCCTTTTGAAGTGGATAAACGACTTGATCAGTATTTTAAAATGAAAAAAGCAGACCCTGCTCCGGTACGGGTTACCTTGTCATCGTTCGATATTAAAAATCTGCCCAGTGGTAACTACCTGCTCGTTATGGAAGCCAGAGACAGAAACAATGAACTTTTAGCGCAAAAGGAACTGTTTTTCCAACGAAGCAATCCCGGCTCCGAATTCAATCTCAACAGCCTGTTAAGTTTAAATACGGAGAATACTTTTGTTGGCTTGATTAATAACCGCGATACACTTGTTCGATACATTAAATATTTGGTTCCGATATCGACAGATTTAGAGCGTAGATTTATTAATGCTCAGCTCAACACAGCTAACCTAGCCACGTTACAAAAGTATTTTCTAAATTTCTGGAACGACCGCCACCCTGTCAATCCTGAAAAAGCATGGGAAGAATACCTTGTATTGGTAAAGCAGGCAAACCATAATTTTTCTTCAGTGGCTCTGGAAGGCTATGAAACTGATCGTGGAAGAGTGTATCTGCAATATGGCCAGCCTAATGTAATATCGCAAAACTACAACGAACCCGCAGCTTATCCTTATGAAATCTGGCATTATTATCAGCTTGGTGATCAGCGTGATAAGAAGTTTGTATTTTATTCCCATGACAATGTAACAAGTGATTTTCAATTGATTCATAGCAATGCCATAGGCGAGTTGAGTAACTACAAGTGGCAGAATGTTATTTATCGAAGAACGTGGGATCCATATAGTATAGATGACGGTTTAATACCGGATACTTACGGCAGTGGGGCAACGCAAAACTATATACAGCCCGGAAGCAGGTAGAAGTCATGTAAAAGAGCTTAGAATTTGAAAAATAGTTTGATGCCACGTTGTTTATTCGGATATTTGCCATAAAAATTTACATCCCTTGACACAGGTTGCAGTTGTAATTCTTAATTATAACGGAAAGGAATTTCTCAAAAAATTCCTTCCGCTTGTTCTGCGATATAGCAAAGAAGTGGCGCAGATATGGGTGGCCGACAATGCTTCTTCCGATGGTTCTGTTGAAATGTTAAAGACTGATTTTCCGGAGGTTAATCTGATTGTAAATCCAATGAACGGAGGTTTTGCTACCGGATATAATATGGCACTCCAAAAAATCAATTCCGACTACTATATTCTGCTGAATTCAGATATTGAAGTTACACCCAACTGGATAGAGCCGGTGATTGAGTTGATGGAATCCGATAAAGGCATTGTGGCTTGTCAGCCGAAAGTTCTTTCCTATTTCGATAAAAGCAAGTTTGAATATGCAGGAGCTGCCGGCGGATACATGGATAAATATGGCTATCCTTTCTGTCGCGGACGGATTTTTCAGTCTTTGGAAACAGATGCCGGTCAGTACGATCAACCTGTTGAAGTGTTTTGGGCCACAGGAGCTTGTCTGTTTGTGCGCAGTCACCTTTATCACGAGCTGGGTGGGCTGGATGATGATTTTTTTGCTCACATGGAGGAAATCGATTTTTGCTGGCGGGCTAAAAACCTGGGATATAAAGTGATGGTAGAACCTAAATCCACCGTTTTTCATATTGGAGGTGGGACTTTGCCAAAAAGCTCAGCGCGAAAAACCTACCTCAATTTCAGGAATAACTTCGTGCTTTTATATAAAAACCTCCCCCAGCACAGATTGTTCAAGGTTTTCGTAGCGCGTCTTTTCCTCGATGGTGTAGCTGCCATTAAGTTTTTGGTTCAGGGCGGATTGGGAGATTTTATTGCCGTAATCAGAGCGCATTTTTATTTTTACAGACATTTTACAGCCCTTCGTAAGAAACGAAAACAACTCAAACAGCAACCGGTTTCAAAAATCTATCGGGGAAATATTGCCTTCGATCACTATCTCCTGCGAAAGAAAAAGTTCAGCGACCTTGATCAGACTAAGATTACTTAGTTATTTTACCAAATGACACAAGGCCAGTCGATACGACTGTAAACCAAATCCAGAAATAGAACCGATACAAAATGGCGCAATATAAGAAGTATGCCGGTAGGTTTCCCTCGCGAAAATATTGCTCATGTGTACTTCAATCACTGGTATATCAATCGCACGGACGGCATCGCCAATGGCAACCGAAGTGTGTGTGTAGGCTCCGGCGTTCAAGATTACCGCGTCCACATCTGCGTTGGCTTCATGTAAGTAATTTATTATTTCTCCCTCAATATTCGATTGCTTATAGCTGATAATTAACGATGGGAACGCTTGTTCCAAAGTCTCCATGAAGTCTTCAAAATTAAGGTTGCCATACAAATGTGTTTCTCGTTCGCCGGTTAAATTCAGGTTTGGCCCGTTTAGTATCAATACCCTCATGGTCATTTTATTATTGTTGTGCAAATATAAATTTATAAGGCTTACCCTGTTTCAATTGGCTGTTTTTTGATCTCTTCAAAAAAGTATAAAATAAAATAGTACTATGTATTGCATAATACTAAAGTTTGTATTATATTTGCGCCATGAAAGAAGAAAGAACTTATACACAGATGAAGAAGGGGGTTTTGGAGATGTGCATTCTATCGGTGATCTCCAAATCAGAGGTTTACACCTCCGATATTATCAAGGTTCTGCATGAGGCTGATTTGGTTGTGGTAGAGGGGACGGTATATCCGCTGCTGTCGCGATTGAAAAATGACGGCATGCTCACCTATCGTTGGGAGGAATCGACTTCCGGTCCTCCGAGAAAATACTTCAGGATCACACCGGCTGGCCAGGATTTGTTGAGCGATTTGCTACAAAACTGGCAATCCATATCGCAATCAGTGGAACAAATTATTCATAAAAAAATTGAACAGAATGAAATCAACAGTTAGTATAAACATTCAAGGAGTTGTTTTTCATACCGATGAAGCAACACAACAACTGCTAAGCGACTATTTAACCTCCATTAGGGTACATTTCGATAAAAAGGGTAATGGAGATGAAATCGTGAACGATATCGAAATGCGCATCGTGGAATTGCTTACCCAGCGTGTTGATCAAAGTACGCGGATTATTGATAAACAGGATGTTGAAGATGTAATGGGGTTAATGGGATCTCCATCAGATTTTGATAATGAGGAAAGCAGGAATGAGTCGAAGCGGGTACTGCAATATCCCCGGCGTAAGCGGCTTTACCGCGACATTGATCACCGTATGATTGGAGGAGTTTGTTCCGGATTAGGGGCCTATTTCAGGTTAGACCCGACCCTTTTCAGATTGATTTTTGTGGTAGCTACAGTTTCAGGACTTAGTCCGTTTGTGTACATTATTCTTTGGATTGTTGTGCCTCCGGCCCGTACTATTGCCGACAAACTCGAAATGTATGGTGAGCCGGTCAATATTTCAAATATCGAAAAGGCAATTCGCGAAGAAGTGGGGAATTTACGTGATAGGTTTGGCGAATATGCGGGCAGGGCTAAGTCAACATTCAAAGGGAACGGCTGATATAGTTGTCGTAGGTTGCACATACGACTGTGGCCGTTTTAATCGCTGACCGGAGCAATTGCAACAGGTTTTTCTCAGAAAGGGTAAATATATCTTTTGTGGATATTTTTTGATTGATTAGTTCTGCTATCAGGCCTGCATTGAAGGCATCGCCTGCTCCTATCGTGCTGACAACCTCTATTTTTATGGCCTCCATGCTTACCGTTTTATTTTGCAATCGGCACATAGCCCCTTTAGCACCAAGGGTTAAAAAAATCAGAGCATTGGGATTTATTTCGGTTAGCTTATCAAGGTAAGTTTCCTGATCGTTAACGCCAAAAATTTGGGCACAGTCCTCGTCTGATGCCTTGATGACAGTCGCCCATTTCAAATTTTCCATTACAGCTTCAACTGTGTCGGAGTTATCCAGGTGATGTTTTTGCCGGATGTTGGGGTCATACACCAACAAACCACCAGCTTTTTTAACTGCCAGAACATGTCTTTTTAAATCCATTCTGATTTCCGCAGTTGCGGCATACATCGACCCAAAAAGGAGTAGATCCGAAGGATGATAAGCGGGGACTTCAGCTAAGAATCTTCGCTCAGGATAGGCTTTGACAAATTGGTATGCCGGTACTTTTTTATCATCAAGAACCGCGAGCGCCAAGGATGTATTCGACCGGGCATAGCAGGTGATGAGGGAAGTGTCCACTTGGTTTTCATTCAAAAAACGGGTCACCATCATGGCAACCTTATTGTCGCCCAATTCGCTGATGTGAGCCACTTTGTGGTTCATTCGCGCCAGCGAGATGGCGGTGTTGAGCATAGAGCCACCGGGGCGTGCCACAACGTGGTCCATGTCGGTAAAAATAATGTCCAACAGGGATTCTCCCAATGTATAGATCATAGCAATTATCAGTCGTTTCTGGTATAAGTGCGGATTAACGCTGCATGTTGAGGGAAGGTTTTAAGCAAGGCCTTATATGATCCCATTTCGAAGTCGTTGAAGTCGAAGCCGGGAGCTACAGTGCAGCCTACAAGCGTATAGTCGCCTTGTGATCGGGCTGAAAACCAAGTGCCGAAAGGTATGGTGATTTGAGGAGATTGTTGGTTTTGTGCTTCCAGTCCCAACTCCAGTATGTTGTGGGTTCCATATTTATCTATGGTATGCAATTCCAAAGGGCTGCCATCATAAAAATGCCAGGTTTCATCTGATTTAATGCGATGAAAGACCGAGAAGTCGTTTTCTTCGAGCAGAAAGTAAATGGAGGTGGCCATTGCTCTTCGGTCGTTGTATCGGTCGGGAAGGCAAGTTTTGGATAGGTTCTCGCCAGAGCGATAAACCTCTCTAAACCAACCGCCTTCGGGGTGTTTTTCTAAATTAAGTTCTTGAATCCAAAAATCTGCTGTTCTCTTCATTTTATAAACTCCTGTTTTTAATTATGTCACGGCTACGGGTTTCATTAAACATATAGATCAAACGTATGGTCACCACTTTATTGTATTGATTTCGCAACCAGGTGTCGCCAATGGTGTTTTCAAATTCTCTTGTTCTTATTTTCGCCAGACTGGCCTGGTATCGAAGCGACAATTTCAGCGGGCCTTTTAAACGTACGCGTAAATCAATCAGATAGCTAAAATCGCCCCGGCTGTAAGTGCCACTGTTAAGGGTGGTTGAGTCGACTTTCCGGCCATGCTCCCATTCCTGAATGCCCACCAGTTGTCCATAAGAAAACCCTGCACCGATAGTAAGAAATTCTTTGTCGGTGTAGTGAATCAGGACTGGAATCTCAGCGTAATTAAGTCTGAGTTTGTAGGCTCCGGTAACAGGGATGCCTCCGATGGTATCCTGATATTGATTTCCTTCGCGCGCGCCTTTTTGGTTGTAGGTAATTTCAAACGAAAAGTCCCAGTTTTTGTGCAATGGAATCATGGCTCCCGCACCGATGTTCAGTCCTGGTTTTTTAAAACCGGCCACTTCATCACCTTCCACATGGCTGAGGTTAAAACCTACAAGAGCCTCGCCTTTAATAACTTGAGCCTGAAGTGTTGGTGTGCCAAAAAGCAAAACCACGAAAATAAGTATAAGTAATTTTTTTGGCATTGATATATCTTTGTTATTTAACGCAAATTTAAGATAATAATTGCCTGATGGGGTTATCCCAAAGCCATTAAGATACATCGATCAAGGTCAGACTGATTCGTTTTTTTTCGATGTCTACTTCCTTTATTTTTACCTGTAGTTGTTGGTTCAGAGAAACATAATCAGCCGGATTGGTCACATATACATCGGCCATTTCGCTTTTATGAAGCAACCCTGAAGATTTAATGCCGATATCGACAAAGGCACCGAAAGCCGTGATGTTGGTCACAATACCAGGCACAATCATGCCCGGTTTCAGGTCTTCAATTTGTTTGATGTCGGGGGCGAAACTGAAGGCTTTGATACGGCCACGCGGATCACGTCCGGGTTTTTCCAGTTCAGCCAGGATATCTCGAATAGTAAACAGGCCGATGTCTCCGGTTACAAGACTTTCGGGATCTATTCCCCGCAGCAACTCTTTGTTGCCAATGAGCTGCGAAACACTCGTGTTAAGGTTTTGGGCCAGGTGCTCGACAAAATCATAATTTTCGGGATGTACTCCCGTGCTGTCCAAAGGATTATTTCCATTTTTAATGCGAAGAAATCCTACAGCTTGTTGAAAAGTTTTTGGTCCTAATCCGGGTACTTCTTTCAGGTTCTCTCTGTCGTTGAAATGGGTATTGGTATCGCGGTATTGAATAATCTGTCCGGCCACTTTAGCTCCTATACCTGAAACATAGGACAGCAGTTCTTTACTGGCCGTGTTTAAGTCAACACCAACTTGATTCACACAAAGTTCAACTGTTTCTGTCAGACTTTCTTTTAAAAGTTTCTGGTCCACATCATGCTGGTACTGCCCCACACCCAATGCTTTTGGATCGATTTTCACCAATTCGGCGAGCGGATCCATTAACCTTCTGCCGATGGAGACAGCTCCGCGAACGGTGATGTCGTATTGGCCAAACTCTTCGCGTGCCAGCGATGAGGCGGAGTAAACCGAAGCTCCGGCCTCGTTCACCATCACGGCCACCACATCTTTGTCGAACCTGACTCTTTCAATTAAAGTTGCGGTTTCGCGTCCTGCAGTTCCGTTACCAATGGCAATGGCCTCAATGTCATAAGCTGAAATCAGGCTTTTTATTTTTTTTATGGCCAGGGCCGCCTCCCTTTGTGGTGGGTGAGGATAGATCGTGTCGTTGTGAAGCAATTTCCCCGATCGGTCGAGGCAAACTATTTTACAACCGGTTCTGAAACCCGGATCGATGGCCAGCGTGTTTTTTTCGCCCAAAGGTGGCGTAAGTAGCAATTGTTTTAAGTTGTTCCTGAACACTTGTATGGCTTCTTCATCGGCCTTTAGTTTTATCGCAGCCCTAAGCTCGTTTTCAAGCGAAGGAAAAAGTAACCTGGTGACCGAATCGCTGATGGCCATTTTTTTTTGTCCTGCGGATTCAGTATTGGTTTTAAGCAGGCGTTGACCGATCATGTCGATGGCTTTTGCCTTATCGGGTTGGATTTTAAGTTTCAGGAAATTTTCACTTTCTCCACGAAACATGGCCAAAGCACGGTGCGAAGGTATTCTGGAAGCGGCCTCCTGCCAGTCGTGCCAGTTTTGGTATTTTGTGTCTTCCTCAGCTTTTTTGGCCACAACCTGAGAAATGAAGACTGCTTCTCTCTCGAAGAGTCTTCTGGTTTGTTGACGCACCCAGGACATTTCGTTTACCCATTCTGCGATGATATCACGAGCACCCGCAAGTGCCTCATCCTCACTAAGCACTTCATTCTTAGCGCTAACAAACCTGGAAGCAGTTGCATAAAGGTTTGTAATGTTTTCCGACATGATCATTCTGGCCAGCGGTTCGAGTCCGCGAGCGATTGCCTTTGAAGCCCTGTTTTGTCTTTTGGGTTTGTAGGGCAAATAGAGGTCTTCGAGAACAGTAAGGTTCTCAGCCTGATTTATTGCAGCGGTAAGATCTGGATTGAGCAGACCCGCGGCCTCCATTAGTTTTAAAATGCTTGACTTACGGTTTATCAGTGTTTTAAGCTGGAGGTATTTTTTGTTGACCTCAATCAGTTGTTCATCAGTTAATCCGCCTGTTTTTTCCTTGCGATACCGTGCGATGAAAGGGATGGTGGCCTCACCATCAAATAATTCAATTGTATTCTCCAGTTGCCAAACTTGAATCCCAAGTTCGGTGGCCAGAGAAGGGAAGTATTGTTGCATGATTTTTTGTTATCTGAGCAATGTAACCGTACCCCGATTGACAATGTTTTTACTGGGTTCAATTCCGCTTTCAAAGGTAGTGAAAACGGCATGCCATACGTAAACTCCTAACGGGGCATATTCGCCACCTTCAAATTTTCCATCCCATGGTTGGGTTGGGTCATCTGTCTCGAAAAGGGTTTTTCCCCAACGGTCGTAAATCTGTAATTTGTAGCCTGCCAGCGATGAAACATCGCCCACAACGCCAAACGTTTGGTTGGCTACAATACTACTCTTCGGGTTAAACGCATTGGGAAAATGGAGATCAGCAAAGGAGATATAAACCTGATCGGTGTTAGTGCAGCAATTTGTGTCGGTAACGGTAACAGAATAAAGACCTTCGGCGG
>DJVY01000056.1 GCA_002440885.1 Bacteroidales bacterium UBA6244 | reverse complement strand
TGTCAATAAGTCGGTTATTAATCAGTACGAGTTCTCTTGACTTGCCCTTTGAAGACAGCAAGGGAAAAGCACCGGCAAGTTTCAAATTTGTCTGTTTGGCAACGCGGCTGGGGTTTTTCATTGATGAATCGAAATACTCCAGAACGAGAATTATAAACAAAACCAGCAGGAAGCCAAAAACAGCAGCAGCAAGAACAACGATTTTCGATTTGCTCGGATTAGGTTGGATGGGGAAGAAGGGTGCATCAACAATTTTTACGTTGGTGGCCATTTCCTCATTTTGTTGCTTCATCTTAGCTATGTTTAAACTCCTAAGTAATTCAAGATAAGATTGTTCAGCAACTTTTATTTCACGTTCGATACGTGTCAACATAGCACCCAATGGTGCAAATTTTTGGTAGGTTCGCACAAAATCAAGTTTACGTTGTGCCAGCACAACCAAGGCAGCACGCGCCTCTACATAGGCTAGGGTATTTGCAAGCCACTGATCTAGTAATGCTTTTATGGGCATTCCCTGGGTTGAATGGCCATAAAGATACAATTGGTCAACATATAATTTGAGTTCGTTACGAAGTTGCTGCTGTCGCATCTTCATGTCTTCCAATTTGGTTGTAATGCGGTCGTCGTAGTCGGAGGCCAATTCGTTGATTAGTATTTTCTCAGTAACATCAGATAATTCTTTTTTCATCTGATTTATTTCATCGCTTTTCAGGTAGATGCTGTCGCGTGCTGTCATATTCAATTCAAGCTCACGCAGAGAGGCACTTGACCCTGATAAACGAATTTGTTCATTTTGATAGTATAAGTCAAGGTCTTCCTTTTGTTCGGCAATGAATTTACTTTGCTCGTTGTAGTTGATGATATTGTTTTTCTTATTGAATTTGAGCAACCTGTCCTCAGCGGCCTGAAGTTTTTTGTCGGCTGAGTCCACCTGACGTTCAAAATATTTCACAACCAAATCAGTTTCATTGGCCCTCAAGGATTTATAGTTTTTCATGAACACCTTTGACAGGATTTTCAGGGTTTGCTGGCAAATACCCGGATCGTCGGAGGTATAGATCAAACGAACCAGGTCAGAATTATTTATCCTGTAAATTTGAATCTGTGCTATGCTGGCTTCACTGTAATGTCTATCCTCTCCGTAGTGCAAAAGTCCATAAATAAAATTAGTGTCGCTCGAGGTATAATAACGGGTGAGGTTAAGTACTGTTTTTTCGTAATCGCCCGCATCTACTCCAGGAGGGACAATTGGATCTTTTTCAAAAACGCTTAATGTTGAAGGATCATCTGTAACATAGGTTACCGTATTGTTGTTGTAATTTAATTGAGCATTGTTGTCGGTAGCCGGGGAAGATACCAGGTCGGGCGAAACTTGTTTTACTGCATAGTCGTAGGCATAATTGTTTTGATCACTCATCAGGTTTTCCTCAATGATGATAATTTCGCCTGGCACAAGCGAACGATTGTTCAGGTTATTGAGTTCACGGAGTTTAGTTATATTTATTCCATAGGTTTTAGCTATGCTATAGAGGGTTTCTCCCGGTTTTACCGTATGGTTTTTAAAACTGGTAGAACTTGAAGCCGGAGCAGCTGTAATGGTTGATTTCTCCATGCCGGAACCCGTGTTAACCTCCTCTTCAATAGGCACATTGCCTCTTATTTTCTCCTGTGCAGCAATGTTTCTTTTTTTGCTAATTTCTTTTTCCAGGGCATTGATTTCTTTTTCCAACGACCGGATCTGCTCCTCTTTTTCTCGTTCAACACCAGATTTGTTGTTTTTTATGACCAGATCTTTTACTCGTTTCGGAATGTATACCTGAAGTTTGTCGTAATTGGCATTGCTAATATATTGTGAATTATAGTGCTCAAGTGATAAATCCTGAGCCAGAAGTCGCAACGAAGTCTCAATAATGGTTTGACGAGATTTCAATAAGTTAATCATGTTGTCGAATTGAGCGCTTGTGCTAAAAAAGTCAACAGGTCGTTGGGAAGTAGATTCAATAGAAAATCCGGTGGTAATCCCCGTGTAAATAACTGCCTCTGACTGATATACTTTGGCTTGATTTCGTGTAAAATAGTAGGTCAGGATAGCCAACAAAATGGGAACGACAATGAGTAAAAGCAAATTGCGTTTTAAAAGAGTAAATATTTGACCTAGATCCATTTTATATTAGTTACCTTAGTACATTGATCAAATTGAAGCGAATACCTGTGATTACCTCCAAAATCTGGTAGTTTTTGTTGAACTCAGCAATTACCTGCTGGTATTCAACAGCTCCACGCGTCTGGATTTCCTTTAGCCGGGTATACTCAGCTGTAGTAATTTCACCGTTAAGAAATTCATTCTGTGCCATTTGCATCTGCATCATGGTGAAAGTTTGGTAGTCGTTGTAGATTCTGATTTGATTTTGATTGCTGACCAAATCGTTGTACACATCTATTACCCGTTCCTGAAGAAATCTTCTGTTTATTTCCTTTTGAGTCAGTGAAATTTCAATCCATTTCTTTTGTTTTTTTATCCTGTTTTTACGATCAACCAGCATGGCTACAGGCATACGCACATAAAAACCGATGGCATAATTGTCTCGGATAGATTGCGAGTTATAAAACCTGTCAACACGTGTTAGCTCATCTTTATCCCAATAATCCCATTTACCTATATTAATGTCTACATTCAGACTTAATGCTTCCATCCATTCTCTGGCGGCAGATATTTGTTCGTAGTAATAGTAATCTGCTTTCAGGTCTTCATAGCGCAGACTGGGTGAGTTATAGCCTGCCGAATCTACTAAAACCCTCAAAGGGGGAAGCCGCTTGGTTATGTCATCAGTTATCGGATTGAAAAACATGGCTGTGTCGGTACGGTATACCTGAGCAAAAACATCTGTTTTTACCGACAAAAGGCAAATGCCCATTAACACAATAACCATTATTTTATTTTTCATCATCATTTTCTGTGTTGTACGCAGAACCACGGTAAATATGTGTGGCAATCTACAAATTATTTTATTTTAGTAGTTCCCATTAAAGATCAGTTATCATTTATTTTTTAACAGTTTTTTAAACATTTTCTTTTTGAAACAGCGCCGGTATAGTTCTGAAAATTAATTTAA
>DJVY01000151.1 GCA_002440885.1 Bacteroidales bacterium UBA6244 | reverse complement strand
GCTGCCTGTTCGCCTGAAATAAAGCGGCGGCTCATGCGCTCATGCGTGATGGTAACAGGTCCGCCCTGACTTATTTGTTTTTTAAACAACAGGGTAACAGCACCCGGGCTGTCAATAACATTGGGCATGCGTACAGCCACAAACCGGGTTGAACTGAAAACAGGGCCTCTGAACAGCTCTTCGGTAAGGTATTTGCACATTCCCACCACCGAAGTGGCCTCACGTGCCAAATCGGATGAAGTAAACAGAAAGGCTGAAACGTTGTATTTGGCCGCCAATTTTACAAGATGGGCTGTCCCGAAGAAGTTTACTCTGATGTTTTCCACTGGATTTAATTCGCCATCACGTAGCCGTGCCATTGCTGCCAAATGAATGACATGCGTGATGGGATAATTTTGAAAAAGCCATTCAAAGCTTTCCGGATGTAGCAAATCGCCCGTTTCGATACGTACGCGCTCATGACCGAAATCTTTGAGTAAATCAGGCTTACGGCTGGTTAGGATCAGTGTTGCTTGTGACTGTTTAAGAAATTTGTCAATAACAAACCTGCCGGTAAAGCTTGATGCTCCGGTAATCAGAACCGTAGAATTTTCAGAAAACCCGGTCATTTATAACAATTGTTGATGTGCTGCTTGTATTGTTCAGCCGACTGCAAGAAAGCCAAAGCAAGCGGATCAGAAAAAGGGTGATTTTTTCGCATACGTTCGGGATGCCATTGCACGGCCAGCAGAAAGCCTTTATCCTCATTGTTTTTCCAGGTTATCGCTTCGGGCAGACTGTCTGCTGCATACGCACATATCTGCAACCCACTGGCTAGCTGATCAATAGCCTGATGATGGTTGCTGGTAACGGAGTCCGTTTCAGTTCCCGACAAGTCAAAAAGCATTGTGCCGGGAACGCTATGCATGGAGTGGAAACAGCGCATATAGTCCTGTTGGCGGTGAATAACAACCGTATCAAAATCTTCAGGAATGTCGATGATCAGACTTCCCCCCAGGGCCACGTTGATTATCTGCTCGCCACGACACACGCCCATGAGGGGCATTTTTTTCTCAACAGCCAGCGCTATGCTCATGATTTCAAGGCTGTCGCGACCTTGGTCGAAACTACCACAACGCAGGGTGTCTTCAATTTTACCATACAAACCAGGGAAAACATCTTCGCCACCTGTGATGAGGAGTCCGTCGCATCCCTCCAACGTTTTTAATGCTTCTCCGAGTGACATAGGGTACAAGTTGATGAGCTCTATTGTATCGGTGTTGCGCTGCAACCACGCAGCATAGGCCTCACTCTGTTTGCTCACCGCAATTTTTAGTACCTGAGTGGTAGGGGAAGTGCAGCCAAATAATGCCAACAATAGCGCCAATAACCACAGGCGGGATAGGTGACTCTTTTTCATGTAGGTTATGTTTAGTTTTTTTTCTTCATTCTGCTAACAACTTGGTTTAAAGTATTAAACAGATCATATTTTTTTATCGGTTTGGTGACATAAGCCACGCAGCCTGCGTTTAAAGCTGCTTCACGTTCCTCATTAAGCGTGTAGGCTGTTTGGGCGATGATCAGCTGTTCTGGATTGGCGGCAAGTATGTTTTTCGTGGCTTCAATTCCATCCATAACAGGCATTTTTATGTCCATTAAAATGATGTCGTAGGTTTGTTGGGTGGCCATCTCCACAGCAATTTCTCCATGCAGGGCATGATCGACAATGGCAACTTTGTCATAGAGCAGTTCGTAAAGCAGTTCGAAGTTTGAAAGTTCGTCCTCCACCACCAGTATTTTTATCCCTGACAAGGACTCTGGCTGAATTTCTATGGACTCCTCTGTTTCAAATTCAGTTTGTAAAGTTTTTAATGGGACTGAGACATAGAAAACCGACCCCTTATCTTTCTTCGATTCCACCCATACCTGTCCGCCCATGAGTTCCGTCAGCTCCTTCACAATACTCAACCCAAGACCTGTGCCCCGGATGCTGGAAAGCTCTACCTCCTGACTCCGGTAAAATCTGCCAAAGATTTGATCCAGTTCATGTTCGTGTATTCCGATACCCGTATCTCTGACAAAAAACTTCATGTTGCTGCCTTCTTTCTCACATCCCAGGGTGATCTTTCCCTGGTTGGTATACTTAAACGCATTTGAAACTAGGTTGGTCAGGATTTGGCGTAATTTGTCATAATCGCTTTCCACCACCAAACCATCACAAGTAGGGTTGGCCAACTTTATCAGGTTGACGGAGTTCCTGAATTCAGGGAGATCGAAGGATTTTGTGATGTCGTCGAGCAGGTCCTCGATAAGGAATTCATTTTCACGTAAGGGGATAAGACCTGTTTGGAGTCTGGAGTAGAAAATAATGTCATCGATCAGGCTGAGGAGCTGCTGTGCACTTTTGGAGATGATGTGAGTGAACTGTCTGGTTTTGCCCGATTCAGGGAATTGGCCTAAAAGCTGCGCAAATCCCATGATAGAATTCATTGGGGTTCTGATTTCATGGCTCATGTTGGCCAGAAAGGCGGTTTTCAGCTGGTTACTTTTTTCGGCCATATCTTTGGCCGTTTTAAGTTCAGCGTTTATCTGACCGATCTCAAAAATACGTTCCTGCAGTTGTTTGTTGAGCACATTGTATTCCTGGTTCTGTCTTTCTATCTCGACATTCTTGGCATGCATTAAACGCTCATGTTCAATGCGATCGGTTACATCTTCGTATACGAGGACAATCTCCATGGAAGGCAACCGATAGATTTGAAATTCATACCAGTTATTGTACAGTTCATCTTGATACAAAGAAGCCGGGAAAAAGTCAGGAATACCTGTTTTCCAGACATTTTGCAATACCGGAATGATACCGAAATGGTCTACATTAGGTCGGATGTCACGGATGGTCAGTCCGATGGTGTCGCCGGCAGTTCGGTGGAGCATTTTAAGTGCAGCCCTGTTGATGTCTGTTATAATGTAATCGTTTCCCTGACTTCCCTGATTGAGTACTTTATAGATGGCCACACCACTGCTAATGGTTTGATACAGTTCTCGAAAGCGCTTTTCACTCTCGATTAGTGTATCCGACATTTTTTTATAGTCAGTGATGTCCATCACCATACCAATAAACAAATCCACCTGATCATCCAAACCACGCTTTGCCGCGATGGCCACGTCAGTCCATATGATTTTCCCAGACTTATGGATATATCGTTTCTCAAACCGGCAGTTTTCACTAACACCAGAGGCAAGTTCCTTGAGAAGCTTCCTCTCCAAAATCATGTCGTCGGGAAAAGTGATGTGATCGAAGTATTGATTGATAAGTTCTTCCTTAGTATAGCCTAACATCCTTGCAAATTCGTTGTTTACATCAAGGGCCAAACCTTTTTTGTCGGCAACGGCTATGCCTATATTGGCATAGTCGAACACACTTTTAAATTTTGCTTCGCTGGCCTTTAGCTCCGCTTCCGATTTTTTACGCTCCGACAGGTCACGAATGAGTACAATACGCATATTCATTCCTTTGTAGCTGAAGTTCTTCGCCTCAATCTCTATGGGAAAAAGATTTCCGGATTTATGCAACCCAATGGCCTCATAAGGTTTGGTATAGCCAGTGCGAATGTTTGCCTGTACAATTTCCTGGTGCGAAGGAGCGATCAGGTGATCCACCACGTTGAGGCTATTCATTTCGGCAAGGGTATAGCCAAACATTTTTTCAAAGGCTTTGTTGATATCGAAGGCTACACCCAGTCGGTGAATTAGTATCCCTTCTGAAGAAGTTTCGGCCAGAAGGCGGTAGCGGTTTTCGTTCTCCAGAATGGTGGCATTTACCTTTTCTTTGGCAATGAATACAGCCAATTGCGCGACAAAAGCCTCGATGAATTCAGCATCAGGTTTAATAGATCCTTTATAACCTACAATGCTGATATTTCCCTGAGCCAGATCGCCATGCCTAAAAGAGATAGAGTAAATGGTTTTTATCGACAAACTCTTAACAATTTTATCGGCGATGGTTTTATTAATTAATCCGCCGGTAAGTCTGTGTAAATCGGGATGAAGCGGAGTAAGTTTATCGTAGGTGATAGAATGAAGGTAGTCGGAATTAATTTTTCCATTGAAGTTTAACAGACTGATTCCCATCCATTTTTCGAACTTTTTCAAAAGAGACCCTATGCCTTCAATATGTTCCATCTGCCACCTGTTATTTTTGGTATCTAAAGAGGTGAGTGTAAGTATTACCTCTTTTCCAAAATAGTGATGAAGTTTTTGCAGCGCATACTTTTTTAGTCCCTCTACAGTGGGAATCTCAACCATTTCCATTGCCGATTCACTCAACATCTTGAGTCGGTATTCGCTTTGTTTGAGCTGTTCGGTGGCAAGTTTACGGGCTGTGATCTCGTTAACGGTGATTAAAATCGCGGGCTTATCGAAGTAACTAATCGGGATGGCGGTAAGTTCCACCCATTTTTCGGTTCCGGATTTGGCTACAATTTTAAACTCATAATAATTAACAACTGACTTGCCTTGTTGCCGCTGTATTCCTCTGGATTTAACCAATTCCAGAAAGTCGGGGTGCACAAAATCCCAAAATTTCATGGCATAAAGTTCTTCCAGCGCGTATTCACTAATACTACAAGCTGCTTTGTTGGCGTAAACCCAAAAATCATTTTGATACACCATGATAGCAACAGGTGTAGTTTCGGCAAGACTTCTGAATTTGGCTTCACTCTCACTCAAAGCTTTCGATTGTAACACCCGTTCGGTGATATCACGGATGGCTACTAGACGTGTGTTTTGACCATCCATATCAAAGTCGCGGCCTTGCACTTCGGCATAAAACTTTGTTCCGTCTTTTTTTACAGCTGCAATTTGATAGGGTTCAGTTTGTGATAGTTTAATATTTTTTGAAATGGCGGCGATATCTTCTTGTTTCGTAACCGATTGAAGGATGTTTTGCCCGATGGCTTCCTCCTTCGAAAAGCCAGACAGCTTCTCAAAAGCCTGGTTTACATCAACAATAATTCCATCGCGATGAAAAACCACAGCTTCATAGGTAAGGTCGGCGAACAATTTATAGCGCTTTTCACTTTCCTTTAGCGCGAGTTCTGTTTGCTTATGGGATGTTACATCAGTAAAAATGGTGGCGAAATATCCTATCTTTGGAGCATATGCCGACACATTAAACCAGCGATTGGATTCGGCGTAAATATTTTTAACCTCAAGCTTGTTTCCGGTTAATGCCACCTGCCCATATTTTTCGAGCCAATTGTAAGGTTCATCAAGTATCTCCGGGAAGATTTCTTTAACCGTCTTGCCCACAACATCTTCCTGCTTTATGCCGATTAACTTCTCGAACGCCTCATTTACCTGAATATAGCGATAATCAACCGGGATTCCCTTGCTGTTGGTAATTATTTTATGCAAAGCAAAAGCACTGGTCATATGACTAAAAAGCGCTTTGTAACTCTCCTCACCGATTAACTGGTCAAAATCGTCATCAGGTAATTCCTTACTTCCGGTTGTTTCTAAGCTTTCCTTCATTTTTTTTTTGACCTTTTTATTTTATTACTACGGCACGGGAAACCCAGCTTTTCAAATATGAGCAGGTAAAGGTAGGATTTTTTTTAAACCAATCAGAAATAAATTGAGCTACAAAAAAAATCATGATTAGGAAGATCTGGGAGCAAAACACCTACCTTTGCCTCATGAACACACACTTTTTTAGTCCGTGCACTCTGTCTCGTATCAAGTTGCTATACCTGGTGTTGATCGCTTTTTTTCTTTGGTCGTGCCAGCAACCCATAGTCCATGAAAAGGTCAGCAAGGCCGAAAACGCAGCCGAACCTCTGGTGACCTATGCCACAGGATTTACCATCGAAAAACAAGTTGATGGCAGCTATGAGGTAAGCGTATACCATCCCGATCTTCCCGGACAGGCGCTTTTCAGTTGCAGGGTGAGTGATGACCGAAGCCTGCAAAACAAAGCACCGAATAATGCGATCAGGCCAATTCCCCTGGACAGTGTTGCCGTTTTTTCGGCCACTCAGCTGAGCGGACTTCTTCAACTTGGTTTGGCAGAGGTGGTTGTAGGTATTTCAGATGCGCGCTATATCACCGATTCGGTAATAAAGCAACGTCACGAAAAAGGTCAGATTACCGAATTAGCCAACAACGGCGTATTTTTTACCGAAAGAATTCTGGCCTTGAACCCGGAAGCGGTATTCTATTCACCTTACCAGTTAAACCAACCTCATCCACTGGCAGGAAGTCAGCTGTTTATGGTCCCCTTCATGGATTTCATGGAGACCAATCCCTTAGGCAGGGCCGAATGGATCAAGTTTACCGCCGTGTTTTTTAACCAGCTTCCTTTGGCCGACAGCCTCTTCAATCAGATTGCCGACGAATACAACACACTGAAAAAACTGGCCTCCAACATGCCCGAACGTCCTACGGTGATGTCGGATAAATATTTTGCCGATCAGTGGTATGTGCCCGGAGGTAAGAGCTATGTAGCCACCATGATTGCAGATGCAGGAGGAGATTATTTATGGAAAAACAATCCCCAGGTGGCCAGCATCCCGCTCGACTTCGAGACCGTGCTTAAAACCGCTTCAAAAGCTGATTATTGGCGTATAGTAAGTACTTACAACATAACACCAACCTACGAAAAAATAGGGGAGGAGAACGCCCTTTACCAGCAATTTGACGCTTACAAAAACCGCAAGATTATCTTCTGCGACTCCAGGGTTACCGGCTATTTTGAAAAAGGATCGCTAGAGCCCCAAAAGCAGCTCGCCGACCTGATTTATGTTTTTCATCCGGAGTTGTTGCCTGATTATCGACCGGTTTATTACCAAGTCATTCGGTAATATTGTATTTTTGACCGGAAAAAATAAAAAATCCCACAGCATGTTCAGAAACATCATCTGGCTGGTTATTATTGTTTTGCTTTTCGCTGCCAACTTGTGGTTCGGTTCTGTGCCATTGCAATGGGATGAAGTGTTGTCGATTCTTCAAGGACAAATCACGGGAAATTCGGTTGCTGAGATTATCGTGTTGCAGTTCCGGCTTCCGCAGGCCACCACAGCCATGGCGGTGGGCGTGGCGCTGAGCGTTGCCGGACTACTTTTACAGACCACCTTCGCTAACCCGCTGGCAGGCCCGTCGGTGTTGGGCGTAAGTTCGGGGGCAAGCTTTGGCGTGGCACTGGTGCTGTTGTTTGGAGGAGCCACAGGAATTCAACTTACTTCTGCTGACTGGTATTACCGCGAGTTTACGCTCGTTGCGGCTGCATTGGCCGGGGCTCTGGCCGTTCTGTCCATCATCGTCGTGGTGTCGTCACGTATCGGCAACAGCGTTACCGTGCTCATCATCGGCATCATGATTGGTTATCTGGTAAATGCGGCGGTAGGTACTTTGCAGTTCTACAGCAACTCGCAGGATTTGCAGGCTTATGTGTTATGGGGCTTGGGCAGCTTTTCAAAAACCACCGTTGTACAATCGTTGCTGCTCTTAGCTTCGGTATTGCTGATTGCTGCCGCCACTTTGTTTTTTGTTAAACCACTGAACGCGATGCTTTTGGGTGAAAGCTATGCGCGAAGCTCCGGCTTCAACACCCGCATGCTTAACCGGACTTTCATTTTCATAAGTGGTCTCTTCATTGCCTTGGGCACGGCCTTTACCGGGCCGATAGCTTTTTTGGGTCTCGCGGTTCCGCATTTGGCACGTACGGCTTACAACACCTCCGACCACCGGATTCTTTTGCCGGCCGTGATGCTGATCGGCGCTGCCCTGAGCCTCTCGTGCAACCTCATTGCCCGCCTTCCAGGCTGGGATTCTTCGCTGCCCATCAACGCAGTTACATCCGTAATTGGTGCGCCTATCGTCATCTGGGTCATCGTAAAAGCACGATCATATGGAAGATAATCAACCTGTTGCGCGAGAGCTGCTGGCCTTAAACCACCTGAAAACGGGGTATGCTGTGGGACGAAAACAAATTGTAATCACTGCCGCTATCACCGCAACCATCTACTCCGGTGAGTTTATCGCTGTACTTGGCCCTAACGGAGCCGGTAAATCAACCCTGTTGAAGACTATATTAGGACATTTAAAACCCCTTCACGGGAAAATTGAATGGCAAAACAAGCCAACCGATCAGATGTCGGCACGACAAATGGCAGGTTGCATGGCCGCAGTGCTCACCGATAAAATCGACGACCGATACCTTACAGCTTACCATGTGGTTTCTACCGGACGATATCCTTATGGTTCGCTCACCGGAAAGCTAACCCCTTACGACCGGCAAACCATTGATGAAGCCATGACCGCCACAGGTGTAGAAACCCTTGCCAGCAGGAAATTCTATAGTCTGAGCGATGGAGAGAAACAAAAGACCATGATAGCCAGAGCTATAGCGCAACAAACTCCCCTGATCTGTTTGGATGAGCCCACAGCATTTATCGACTCGCCCGGAAAAGTATCGCTCATGCGACTGCTGAAAAAACTCACCGTCGAACACCAAAAAAGCATATTGCTCACCACCCACGACAGTGAGTTGGCCATGCAGTTTGCCGACAAGTTGTGGTTGTTAGGCAACCAGGATTTTCAGTCGGGACTGCCCCAAACCATGATCAAGGAAGGACACATTAACCGCTTGTTCGATCAGGCTGATGTGGCCTTTAATCCCCTTACGCTTCGATTTGAATCAAAATAAATTGTAAACCGACGAAATGATGAAAAACCAATACCTGTATTTTATAACCATTTTATTCCTGACAACTATGAATTCATGTGTAAACAGCCGGAAAAGCGTTGACTTAGTAATACATAACGCGATAATCTATCAGGTCGACAGTGCCTTTTCCACCGCTTCGGCCATGGCCATCGATCAGGGTAAATTTGTGGCGGTAGGAAGCGACCAGGCCATACTAGATCAATACTCCGGATATGAGGTCATAGATGCTGAAAGGGCGGCCATTTGTCCTGGTTTCAACGACGGCCACAGCCACTTTTTAGGCTATGGGTTATGGTTAACACAATACGCCAACCTGGTTGGTGCTGAATCGTTTGATCAGGTTCTGGAACTCTTGCTGCACCACCACGAAAACAGCGGCGAAGAATGGGTTTTGGGGCGCGGCTGGGATCAGAATTTATGGGAAAACAAAAATTTCCCTGATAACACACGCCTCGATCAATTGTTTCCCAACAACCCGGTTGTCCTTATCCGCATCGACGGGCATGCCGTTTTGGCCAATTCGGCAGCCCTAAAAAGGGCAGGCATCGACAAACAAACAACTATTGCCGGAGGCGAGATTAAAAAAACCGAACATGGCCTCACCGGGATACTTTTAGACAATGCTGCCGACCACATGAAATCCTTTGTTCCTAAGCCCGACAGCGAACAAAAAACCAAAGCATTGCTCACAGCCCAGGAAAAGTGTCTGGCCAAAGGACTTACAACCGTTACTGATGCCGGACTCGACAAAGAGGATATATTTTTGATAGATTCGTTACAGAAATCAGGGATTTTAAAGATAAAGGTCTATGCCATGCTAAATCCCACAGACGAAAACCTTAGCTATTTCCTGCCTGCAGGGCCGTTGCGCACACCACATCTAACAGTGAGCAGCATTAAATTATACGCCGATGGGGCATTGGGTTCGCGCGGGGCACTCATGATTGAGCCTTATTCAGATGAGGCAGGAAACCGGGGACTTCAGCTTGAACCAACCACATACTACGACAGCCTGTGTGGCCTGGCTTACGAAAGCGGATTTCAGGTGAACACCCATGCCATTGGCGATCAGGCCAACCGACTTGTTATTGACGTATATGCCAAGCATTTAAAAGGAAAGAATGACCGCCGCTGGCGTATCGAGCACGCCCAGGTAGTACACCCTGATGACTTACACAGATTTGGCCAATATGCCATCATACCTTCCATACAAAGCACCCACTGCACATCCGACATGGACTGGGCAGATGAAAGGCTTGGAGCGGAGCGCATAAAATCCGCCTATGCTTACCAGGATTTGTTGAATGAAAATGGATGGTTGGTAAATGGAACCGATTTCCCCATCGAAGACATTGATCCCTTGCACAGCTACTATGCAGCCATTAGCCGCAAACACCCTGATGGCAGTCCCGCTGGAGGCTTTCAACCCGAAAACGCCCTTAGTCGTGCCGAAACCCTATATTCGATAACCCTTTGGCCGGCCAAAGGCAGTTTCGACGAAAAGACCAAAGGGAGCATCGAAGCAGGGAAAGTGGCCGATTTTGTGATGCTTAACAATGACCTCATGACCCTCAGTGAACACGAAATACTTAAAACCAAGGTAAGAGGAACCTGGGTAGATGGCGTAAAACAGTTTTAAAGTGAATACTTTATAAGCTCAAATCAGTTTTTTAGGTTTAGTTTTCAAAATTCCGCGGAATGAATTCCGGGGTTACAAGGTGGGTCGTGCCGCTGGCACTTGGAGTGTTGTAACTTTTCCAAAGTTCAAAACTTTGGAAAAGTTTTTCATTATCCACCTCAATACACCACAAACTTCCCCCTTCCCGTAATACTTCCCTTGTAGCTGGTAACCACCGAATACAACCCCGGCGCATAGCCCGACAAATTGATTTCCAGCTGCGTTATACCCGAAGGCACCACCAGTTCTTCTATTTTTACCCCCATTAAATTGTATATAAACAACGTATAAGTTTCAAACTGGTTTTCTTTGGGGATGGCGATGGTGCAGTAGCCTTTGGCGGGGTTAGGCAAAATCTGTAAATCTCCCGGTTTTTCCACGCTGATAACACCGGGCAGCGAAGTCCAGCAGTAATCGAAACTCTCGCAGCCCAGGCTATCCACTTTGAGCACCCAGATATCCTGATCGTAATCGGTGTGCACCATGCCCGATGCAGCATAGCCGCCATCATCGGTGGGGATTACAGCATAGAGGTGATTATCATCGTATTGTCCGGTTACCTTTTCATATTCACGATACCATAACGAATCTCCATCAGATGATACACATAACATGTAGCCTAGCATGTGTGGAAAAACGCCATAGACACTCCCCACCTGAACAATATCACCTAACGTATTAACGTTTGTACTATAGTTTCTTTTGTTATAGGCAGATTCTCCATACTTTTTTTCCCAAAGCAAGGTGCCTTCCAAAGTTATTTTAACAATGGCATCCCTGTTATAACTAATATCATAATCCATTGTATCAGAATAATAATACCCCCCCACAATGGTACTGTCTGGAGCATTTACGAGATACATGGGTCCGTCATGCCAGATACCCCCAAAATACTTTCTCCATTGCTCGTTTCCGGCACTGTCGGTTTTAATTAAAAAGGGTGTTGACACGGGTTGCGGACCAAAAACCCACTTCCATACGCTTAGGGCAAATCCACCATCGGGGGTGGCGATTACATTGATGCCTTGGTTTAGTGGACCGCTGTAAAAATATTTGCGCCACAATTCATTACCAAGGCTATCTGCTTTTATAAGCAGGGCTTTAGAGGTTGAACCTTCAATAACGACAATGCCGGTAATTATTAATTCATTATTTGGCAATACACTACAGTGTTCGAATATATACGTGCTGTCGATTGTACCGACTTTGTCACCAATGCTGATAGTCCATAGGGTATCAAGGTTTAAATCGAATTTGTAAATAACCCCATAGTCTGCCACTCCAACCGGGTTGGGGATACCATACTTACGTTTCATCCCTACTGAATAATAGCCTGATCCAGTGTTGTCAAACCCTAAAGCTCCCTGATGATAGGAAATATTCCAACTGAATGTATTCTCCCCATTGCCCAAAACGTTTATAAATAATTCATCGCCAAAGCGATCTGTTGTTAAAATTCCAATTTTATTATATGATAAAGTATCAAGGTAATCAAAACCGCCAGGGATAATGTAACCTTCATCATTTTGAAGAATGTCATGGCTAAAGTCAAGAGTTAAACCACCAGCATAACTGTAATTATTATTGAAATAAGTTTGAGCTACACCAGAAATACCTATAAACACACTAAAAACCAATTGTAGTAATTTTTTCATTTGATTGAATTAAATTCTCCGGGCACAAGGCCCGGAGAGTGTGAGTGCTAAAATACTACAAACTTGGTAACGCCTACCAACTTGCCGTTGGCCGAAACATGGCAGATATAGGTTCCTGTACCCAGCGTTCGGGTATCGAGTACAGCAGAACCTGTGGAGAATTGTGAAGTGGTTGTTAAACGCAGAAAGCCGCTGTTATCAACCACCTTAATGGTTACGGGTGAGGTTTCATCCTGTACCGGATATTCAACCACCAGGTAATCGCCTGTAGGATTGGGATATACTTTTAAAGAAGTGGAACCCGAATGGGAGTGATTGCGCTGACGGCCGATGACATTGTTTTTCAACCCTTCGGTAGGCAATACATAGCTGTGATGATACGAAAGTGTATCGGTTACCTGCAACAGGTTCATGGCCAGGGTACTTACCCGGCCTGTTTTGGCCAGGTACACCTGGTAAAGCTGTGCCTTTTGTGTTGCACTGAGTTCAAAAATATTTTTACCGGTTTGAGCCAGTTGCACCATGATAAACATGTAATCCTCCCAGTTGTTGTGTTCCGATTGTTGGTCGGTGGTTAATGTGTACCGGGTAGCAATGGAGGCCAGGGTGTCCTGGGCTTTTTGCAGTTCGCCATTATTCAGGTACAACAGCGCCAACTGGTATTTGGCTGTCGGAAAATCAAAATGATGCAACACCTCTTTCAAACTATCCGAATTGCCAAAGCCTTCGGCACTTTTGTACGCAGCCATTACTTGGTTAAAGGCATTGTCGCGCAATTGAGCAAAGTGGTCACGGCTTATTTTAAGCGATTCCATGGCTCCCACTATCAGCGCATTGGCTTCAATTTGATTGATCTGGTTATCTGTGATGTCCTCCCGGGCATACAATTCACCCAATACCACTTCCGATTTTGCCGATTGGGGGTTTTCGAGCAATACCTCGGTAACAATGGCGGCAGGCAAGGCCTCTTCCTGCAAAACGGTGGTCACCATCACCGTATCGCTCAGGTAGGGTGATTTTGCCAGCAAGTCGTCCCTGATGTCCATGGTCTGGCTTCCGGTAGCCGAGGCTACATCCATTACGGTTGGTTCCGTTTGGCCTCCATCGGTGAGCAATGATAGTAAAGAGGTTACCGAATCGGTTTTGTAGTCCATATCCACGATGGTGGTTTTAAACAATTCCAAACCACCCCCTGATCCTCCAATAAGAGATGGACAAGCATCGTTTTTAATAAAAGGTGGGGCATCTCCATTTGACCTAACATCCACAATAG
>DJVY01000061.1 GCA_002440885.1 Bacteroidales bacterium UBA6244 | reverse complement strand
GAGGATGAAGACAGCAACTATGCTTTACTCGAAGCATTGTTACTTCCTGCCGGAGCACTCTTGCTTCATGCCAAAACAGCAGGTGCAGCGCTCGAAATCATTAAAAACCAGCACAATATCGACTTGATTCTCATGGACATCAAGCTCCCGGATATGAATGGTTACGAACTTACCCGAATTATCAGGAGAAAGAACAGGGAAGTACCAATTATTGCACAGACAGCTTTTGCTATGAGCGATGATAAAATCAGGGCTTTAGAGTCGGGTTGCAATGCCTACCTACCAAAACCAATAGACTTATTTGAGCTAATGGACATCATCGCCGGGTTTATCCATTGAAACACTAACCACTTCTACCAAAATAATTGAATTTTCATATCAATTTATATTATAATAATCCTTAAGTTTGCTACTAAATCATTAAAATGAATCACATGCTTTTTCATTCCAGAAACCTCAACCGATCTTTATTCTTGTTGGTGCTTGCCTTGGTTATCATGCCTTCATGCCAAAAAAAAGCACCCAAAACCATGCCTCCACCTGAAATACAAGTTGTGCTTGTTCAACAAAGCAATGTACCTATCCATGCCGATCTAATAGGTCAGGTATATGGGCTATACGACATCCCAATAAGAGCACGTGTAGAGGGATGGCTAAATGGTATTTACTTTAAAGAGGGCTCCAGGGTTGAAAAAGATCAGTTACTTTACAGAATTGATGGCGAAACTTACGAAGCCAATGTTGCCGCGCAGTTAGGTGGCCTTGCTGAAGCAGAAACTCAACGGGTAAAAGCGCTTAGCGATCTAGACCGGGTGGTGCCGCTAGCCAAGATTAATGCAGTAAGCCAAAGTGATCTGGATGCAGCCAATGCCGCCGCCGGTGCTGCAAAGGCAGCTGTTGAAGCTGCAAGAGCAAATCTGGAAGCAGCCAATATCCAACTTAGTTACACCAAAGTATATAGTCCAATTGATGGCATAATTGGAAAAACCCAGGCCAAAGTGGGCGAGTTCGTCGGACGTGATCCGAATCCTGTTATTTTAAACACAGTTTCGCGCATCGACACCATCCTGGTTCAGTTTTTCATTTCTGAAAACCAGTATCTTATGCTTACTAAAGAGTTCATTACCGAGACCAAAAAATATCCCACCACCAAAAAGCCCGAAGGTGTAAAAAAAGACCTCGAACTAATTTTATCTGACGGTTCAACTTTTAACGAAAAAGGCTGGGTAAACTTCATTGATCGGGAAATTGACCCCACAACCGGCTCCATTATGATACAATCCGTATTTCCTAATCCTGAACGACTGTTAAGACCCGGCCAGTTTGCCAGAGTTCGTGCTGTATTAAGAGTAGTTCCTGATGCGCTGCTTATTCCACAGCGCTGTGTAATGGAACTGCAAGGTCTTTACTCTGTTTTTGTTGCAGATTCAGGTAATGTCATAACCAGCCGTCAGGTAGAAGTTGGCCCTACAATCGGTAGCCAATGGCTGATTAACTCAGGCTTGAAACCCGGTGAAAAAGTGGTCTACGAAGGACTTCAAGCCGTTAAGCAAGGAATGAAGATTACTCCAAAAATCATCGATCCGAACCAGACTGCCACAGAAAAAACTGACAGCGATGGAAAGTAAAGGTAATTTTTTCGTACACCGTCCTGTCATGGCCATTGTGATGGCTATTGTGATTGTAATCGTAGGACTTATCTCCCTCTCCACACTTCCCATCGAGCAATATCCTAACCTCACCCCTCCCGTTGTGCAGGTAAGTGCGGTTTATACAGGTGCTGATGCTGTAAGTGTTGAACAAACCGTGGCCACACCGCTTGAACAACAGATTAATGGTGTCGACAACATGATTTACATGAAATCGACTAACGCCAACGACGGTTCCATGAATATCCAGGTGTCGTTTGAGGTTGGTTCTGATCCGGATATGAATACGGTGTTTACTCAGAATAAAGTTTCTGCCGCCACACCACGACTGCCTTCTGTTGTAAATCAATATGGGGTTACCACGGAAAAATCACTGCCAAGTATCCTAATGCTTATTACCCTGACTTCCGAAGGGGACAAATACGACCAGAATTTTTTGGGAAACTATGCCCTTATCAACATTAAAGATGATCTGGCACGTATAAATGGCATTGGAAAAGCCACTGTTTTGGGAGCAAGTGACTATTCGATGCGTGTGTGGGTAAAACCTGATTTGTTAAGCCAGATGGGCATTACCATTCCTGAAATTACTTCTGCCATCCAACAGCAAAATGTGATCGTACCTGGAGGTAAATTTGGGGCTGAGCCCGCCCCTCCCGGAACGGAATTTACTTATACCGTGCGTATGCCTGAAAGGTTTAATAACGAAGAAGCTTTCGGGGAAATCATTGTACGAACAAACGAAGATGGTTCACAATTGAAATTGAAAGATATTGCCGACATTAATCTGGGAGTAGAAACTTACAATGCCTTCACACGACTAAATGGTCGACAATGTGCTGTCATCGCTTTATACCAATCTCCCGGATCTAATGCCGTTTTACTGGCGGAAGAAGTGCGTGCCGCCATGGAAGATATGGCTCAACGTTTTCCGGAAGGCATAAAATATGATGTTTCTCTTGATGCTACCGCTCCCATCACAGCCGGTATTGACGATATTGTAAAAACCTTATTTGAGGCGCTTTTTTTGGTCATCTTGGTAGTTTTCATTTTTATCCAGGACTGGCGAGCAACATTAATTCCGCTGCTGGCCATACCCGTTTCGCTTATCGGAGCTTTTATGCTTTTCCCGCTCCTGGGTTTCACTATAAATGTGCTGTCGTTGCTGGGATTGGTGCTTGCCATCGGGATAGTTGTTGATGATGCCATTGTGGTGGTAGAAGCCGTTCAGGTAAATATTGAAGCCGGCATGTCGGCACGTGAAGCCACTTTAAACGCCATGAAAAAAGTGACTGCACCTGTAATTGCTACCACCATCGTGCTTGTGGCTGTTTTTATTCCCGTTGCCAACATGAGTGGGATAACCGGCCGACTTTACCAACAGTTTGCTATTACTGTGGCCGTGTCGGTAGTGGTTTCTTCCATAAACGCGTTATCGCTTTCTCCGGCTTTGTGTTCGATATTGCTAAGAAAGCCAACCAAATACAAAGGCCCGTTGGGAATCTTTTTCGGATGGTTTAATAAGGCTCTCGGAAAAGGTACTGAAAAATACATGGATTTTACTCATGTGGTAACACGAAAGCTAACCCGAAGCGGGATATTTATACTCATCATTGCTTTATTTGCCGGCCTATTTGGCAAACTTGTGCCGGGAGGGTTTATTCCTGTTGAAGATCAAGGATATTTCATGCTCAATGTGCAATTGCCCAATGCAGCCTCGTTGCAACGAACCGATCAGGTTACGCGCGAAATTGAAAAGATTCTTGAAAAACATCAAGATATTGAATACATTACAAACGTAACCGGATATAGCTTACTTTCAGGAGCTATGGCCTCAAACAATGCTTTCATTTTTGTCAATCTGATTCCCTGGAAGGAACGCGATAAAACAGCAGGTGACATTGTAAATGAAATAAACAAAGAACTCTATTTCGGAATTAAATCTGCTCAGGCTTTTGCTTTTGAGCCACCGGCTATCCCCGGTCTTGGAAATGGTTCAGGTTTTAGTATCATGATTCAGGATCGATCAGGAAACACACCGGATTATCTGGCTTTAAACACACAAAAATTCATTGAAAGTGCCGTAGCACGACCTGAAATAGGTCAGGCGTTTTCTACTTTTCAGTCTAATGTGCCCCAAAAGTACATGAGTGTAGATAAGGAGAAAGTGCTAAAAATGGGAGTCAAGCTGGGCGATGCCTATACCACGGTAGGTGCGTTTTTAGGTGGGTCTTATGTAAATGACTTCACCCGTTTTGGTAGATTGTACAAAACCTATATCCAGGCTGAACCTCAGTACAGAACTGACGAAAAGCAGATAAACTATTTCTTTATCAAGAACAACAATGGTGACATGGTTCCGCTATCGACGATGGTGAACATGGAGAATATTTACGGCCCTGATTATATCTCGCGTTTCAATTTGTACCGGGCCGCAGAAGTTCAGGGTAGCCCCGCCGAAGGGTATACCTCTTCAGAAGCCCTGGCTGCGTTGAAAGAAGTAGCCAGTGCTGTGCTTCCGGGTGATATGTCGTATGCATGGAACGCCCTCTCCTATCAAGAAGAAGAAGCTTCCGGCTCGGCAGGAATTGTGTTTTTATTCGCCTTGGTTTTTGTTTTCCTTATCCTGGCCGCCCAATACGAAAGCTGGTCGTTGCCACTGAGCATCTTGCTTGGAACTCCTTTCGCCTTGTTCGGAGCATTTCTGGCCTTGTATGTGGCCCGCTTATTCAGTAACAGTTTCGAGAACAATGTATTCGCTCAAATATCACTGGTGCTGCTCATAGCTATGGCCGCTAAAAACGCAATTCTTATCGTGGAATACGCTAAAGATGAGTTTGAAAACGGAGCTTCGTTGGTTGATGCAGCCATCACCGCGGCACGCGAACGTTTCCGACCAATTCTTATGACTGCTTTTGCCTTTTTGCTGGGAATTTTACCTCTGGTTCTGGCTACAGGATCGGGTGCAGAAGCACGTAAAGTTATGGGCATGGCATTGATGGGAGGTATGGCCATAGCTACTTTCCTGGGGGTTTTCTTTTATCCTATGCTATTTGTGATGATTGGAAAAATGGCTGGCTACGAAAAAAGCAGAGACTTAAAAAAGGCTAAAACCGAAATTGATAAACAATGAAGAAGTTATTAATCATAATACTCACGGGCTCACTCATTTACCTTTCTGGATGCAAACTTGGCCCTGCTTATCAAAAAACGAACTTTGATCTCGCCGAACAATACCGTTACGACTCGGCAACATCAGATACGGTGCTAAACCTTCGCTGGTGGGAAATATTTAACGACCCGGTTTTAGACACACTGATTCATACGGCGTTGAGGCAAAACAAAGATGTGTTAATCGCTGCGGCTCGTATTAATGCAGCTAAAGCTACGGTTGGATACAATAAAGCCGACCAGTTTCCCACCGTTAATGTGGCCGCAAGTGCTGCACGTGGAAATTTTGCAGGTACAAAACTTGCTACAACAAACAACAGTTTTTATGCTTACCCTGAACTCTTCTGGGAAGTAGACTTTTGGGGGAAATACCGCAGTGCCACCGATGCCTCCCGTGCACAACTAGCTGCTTCTCAGTATGGAATGAGGACAATTCAAATCAGCCTTATCTCTATGGTAGTAAATACCTATTTCGAGCTACTGGAATATAAGTCGAAACTTGAAATTTCACACAACACGCTGCTTTCGCGAAAAGCCGGTCTCAAGATACTGGAGGATCGGTATAAATATGGTACGGTTGCCGAAATCGACCTGAATCAGTCACAAGTGCAATGGGC
>DJVY01000188.1 GCA_002440885.1 Bacteroidales bacterium UBA6244 | reverse complement strand
CCTACTTTAGTCCGGATTATTCACCTGATTGCCTAAGGAATCACTATATATGCTTGCATGTAGATGTGATTTGGTATAATGTAAAATAATTTAGCACTACAGTATTTGAGGGGGAAATTGTAAACTAATTTTATACTAATATAAATTGTCCAATGCTTCGCGTTCAATATTGTTCAATGTTGTTTATTTAGCTTTTTTTAAATGCTAAACAATGGTCTTCCTTTGAACTATGTTAAACCCCTCGATAAAAACTCGGGAACCACCACCTTGAACCACCTTGAACCACCTTGAACAACTATGAACAACGTTGAACCATTTTGAACTATTTTATAAGTGTCACCACTCCCCTCAACTGATACCCCTTCCCCATCTGATTTGAATAACTCACTACCCAATTATAAATCCCCGGCAACTCATCCTTTCCATCCCATCCCTCTGAAGGATCACTGGTTTCAAAGAAGCACTGTCCCCAGCGGTTGTATATTGCCAAATGGTACTGAACTACCAAATCAGGCCTGGTGATGATGGGTTTGAAGGTATCATTTAAGCCATCACCATCGGGAGTGAAGGCATTGGGCACTTGTATGGGCACTGCTACGTTGACCAGCATGGCGGTATCTTTTGATTCGCAGCCTTCTTCTGTTTGGATAATTACGGAGTACTCTCCTTCTTCAGTTACTGTGATGTAATAGATGGAATCACCCGTGCTCCACTGGTAGGAGGCATAGCCTTGAGGGACTTCTAAACGGTATTCCTGTTCGAAGGGGATGGGGGTTTCAGGGAAGTTTGCTGAAGGTGGTGGTATTACCCTTGCATTTATGACAAGTGAATCACTGCATCCGAGTGCATCTGTTACTTTTACGTGATAATCGCCTGAATCTTCCTCTCCTGCAAAAGGATCGAAGATCATATCTGTTGTTTCTAATCCTCCATCCGGCTTTTGCCAACTGTATTTTAGTGGGGTAGTACCTGTGAAGACCGGTGAAATGATCAGCACATCCCCTTTACAAGCAATTGGTTCATACCCTATGGACACATGAGCCGGATCATTTACCTGCATCTGGCCGGGGATTAACTGTACATTATCAATCAATCCGCTCTCTCCTTCAAAGTATGACTTACCGGGTGACTGGTCCCAGGTTAATCCGCTTATGCCCGTTTCATTGGGTGTAAATACCAGTGTAAATAATTGTGCCCCGCCTTGAAGGGTTACGGGGCTGCCACTCCAGGTTGCCACAATTTCCTGAATAGCCGGGAAATCTTCAATCTGCATCCCCGGCAACTGGTTGTTCATACTTTCTGGTATAAAACCCTGGCAGGTTACTTTTTGTACCTCATAGTTCATCACCACTTTAAATGATCGTATACTGTTGAAGTTATCCACCATAACCGGTATGTGCAGTGTCTGTGTACGGCATATGGTATCGTTGCCCGCAATGGCAGAGAGTATAAATCCCTGCAGGTGATCAACCCTTATGCTGTCTTCCACAAAACAACCATTCTCATCTTTTACCCTGTAATGGTACATCCCCGACTGCAATCCCGTAAACACTCCTGAATCCTGTGGCATGCCGTTCTCAAGTATGTAAGTTAAGGTTCCAAAGCCTGAGGCAGTGATGGTAATTGATCCATCTGCATTGTTATCAGTCTCCGGCTGTGATGTTGCTGAAACCGAAGGACCCGGTAAGTCATCCAGTATAACAGGATTAAACTCAAAAACAGCCTGGCATCCGGTAGTATCTATTACGCTTACCCTTATCAAGTAAGGTATTGACGGGGATAAATTGCCGAAAACACTATCATTGCTCCAGCTACCACCATCATTAACAGAGTATTGAAGCTTCTCTCCCAATCCGCTCACTGCCTTGATTGTAATTGTTCCATTATCAGAACCACAGTAAGATGGTGTATTTATTACCGTATCTATCAGTAGTTCGCCTGCATCCCTGATATAGTAATGCCCGAGCAGGTTAGTGCAACCATTGCCATCCATTGACCAGAGGTAATAATTACCAACCGTCATGTTGATCAGATCAAAGCCGGCTGCAATAAAGTTGTTGTACCCATCCCGCCATTCAACAGTTATCGGTTCAACGCCTGTGGCCGTTAATCCTGTTATGGCGCCCCTGCTACCTCCGCAGGTAGTGGGTGAAATAACAAGGTTGTCGGTATTTAAGACCGGAGGTGCGTAATAATCAACCCTTACAGAATCCCTGCCAATACAACCCTCGGCATTAGTGACATCAACCCAATAAAGGCCGGTATCAGCCACAATAATAGTTTGCGAGGTTTCACCTGTTATCCATTGATAACTCTCAAAAGGAGCCGAAGTAAGTGTGGCAGAACCTCCAATGCATATTTCCTTATTCCCTCCAAGTGAAGGATCAGGCGGCTGACCCACAGTAATATTCTTTATGGTAGTATCAGACCTGTCACCCGGCCAGTAGGCAATAAGCGTTACCTGGTAGTTGCCCTTAGCATTATAAATATGGGAAGGGTTAATTATTGTTGAAGTATCTAAACTCCCTGAAGTTGTATCCCCGAAGTTCCAGTAAACACTATCAGGCTGTGGCCAGATGTTTGAAGTAAAGTCAACCGGCTGGTTAGCACAGAGGTGTTGTACATTGAAGTAAGCGAAGTATTTTTGGATCATCTGGGGGAGAGAAACTCCTGATTGTTTTCCTCCTAAGGAAATAGAACCAGGTTGAAAATAACATAACGAGCCTCTTTCATTAGGGTTATTTATTACGCTCATGTAATTCCCATCCACCACCTTTCCACCATAGATCTTTCCATCTGAAGCTATTTGCAATACATCTCCAATTCCAACGCCTATCTTTACTTCTGAATTAAAAAAAGAAGTCGAGTCAGAGCATTGTGCATTATATTGATACAATACATTGTAATCGGTGTTAGGATGAGAACCAAAAGTACAATACAATAATTTAGAATCTGGTGAGAATTCCAATCCTAGTGGAGAACTAATACCACCAATATTTTTGCTTGGGTTTATTACAAATAGTGGTACATATGTCCCTGTTTCAATATCATAATTACCAATTTCTATTGCATGTAGATGCATATTATAGGCTGTTGCCATTTTCTTACCATCAGGGCTAATATTTAATTCACCTGTATTAGTTTCCCAAGCATTTAATGAAACAAGGCTAGTACTTATTACACCGGTGGTTGTTATTCCTGCTGAAGTTAGAAGGAAAGAATAAAATTTATTACCTGGAAAGCTTCTGGTTACAATCCATATATCTCTATTATTTTTATGCCTAATTGATGTTAGTTTATCTATAGCATATCCTGATAATGGTAACGAAATTTCTATGTTTTTTTTTGTAGGATCAATATCTCCAAAACCATTATTGAGTCTCAAGTCAAATAGTGAATAATGGAGACCCGTACCTGGAATCGAAAAAATATTATTAGTCTCATGAAAAACTGTAACAATATAATATAGACTGTCGTATCCAGGCGCAGGAAGAATTATAGTGCCTTGGGTTGCATCTGTGCCTAATAATCCAAAGCCATTATCGGTTCTTTTATGTGTCCTATCCCATACCTGAGATCCATCTGAATAAAGCAACAGATTGCCCAACGAATCGCTCAAAGTTGCGACTCCACTCCATGCATATATATTTCCATCAGTTAAAGGAGCAGGGCTACCGCTATTAAACGACAACCCCGCATTCTTACCAAAATACCAATTGTTCCATTCTTTTTGGGAGTAGACAGCTTGATTGTAAAACATTACAAGTATAAAAAAAATGGTTCCACGCATTTTTTTCTTTCTTATTTAGAACGTTACATATATTGGTAGTAAATAAGCAAATACAACTTCTCCGGAATCTAATAGTCCGGTACTTCCCCATCCGTAAAATGCAGTTCCTGATTGTCTTTTGACTATAGCAGTATATCGGTATCTGTCATTTTGATCAGCAATAATACCTACGGGAAGCAAATTTATTGTTCCTTCCTCAAAATCAACATAAGGAGGAATTTGATTTTTTTTGTATGCAACCAGTGTTGGATTGGTTCCTAAAACAACGTCTTGTACATACAAACTTACTTCATAATATCCTGTATAAGGCCCATTATTATCTGTAATGTAAACTCTTACAGATTGTGATTTTGCAATACCTACGGTAAGTAAAATTAAGGAAAGAATTAGATACTTTTTCATGTCAGAGGTGTTTTAAAAATTTATATTCTCTTTTTTGTGGAACCAAGCTAAATGATTTGAAGTTTATCGACTTCATGCTCATTGAGATGGTCTAATCCCTTTGGACAATATTTTAAACAAATATAATTGTTATTATTGATACGAGGGGGGTCTGGGGGGAGACTCATAACTTCCCTGATTTGTTGACAACTCATGCTGCCCTCCTGTAAGCCTTTATTGGCGGCACATTCCCAATGGAAGAATGATCCCGTCTTTGGTTGTAGTAGTTAATAAAATTGTTGCAAACCGAGTGCAATTCGTTACCGGTTTCCGGTCGTTCCAGGTAAATCTTATCCTGTTTTATGGTTCGGAAGAATCGTTCAATGTAAACATTGTCTATTGCCCTTCCTTTTCCATCCATTGATATTTGTACCGTTTCCAGTTCCTTTACAAAATTCACGTATTCATCTGAAGTAAACTGGCTGCCCTGATCGGAGTTGATGATCTCAGGCTTGTTGTAAGGTAAGCGTCCGGTGAACTGCATC
>DJVY01000214.1 GCA_002440885.1 Bacteroidales bacterium UBA6244 | reverse complement strand
TCATTTCAATGTATTTAATTTTCAATCCATTTTAACGCCATGCAAATTACGGTACTTTCCGAAAATGAAACAGCTTAAACATCTATCAATCTGAGCAATTCGGGCAACCCGGAAACACAAACATCCGCAACAATCTCGCCCTCAGACTTGTCATGCTGAACAAAAACCGTCTTCATGCCACAAGCTTTTCCAAACTCCATATCACTAACCGAATCGCCTACCATGATACTTTTCGAGAAATCAATTTCCGGGAAATCCAACCTGGCTTGATTGGCCATAAAGGGCGAAGGTTTTCTGCAACTGTTGTCGTCCGAAGCCAGGTCAGAGCAATAATACACCGCATCAATTCGTCCACCGGACGCTTCAATCTCTGTGATCATAAACTTATGAACCTCAGACAACTGATGGTGAGTCATCAGGCCTTTTCCAATGCCTTGCTGGTTGGTAACAACGACGACACGTCCGAATATGGTGGCAAACGAACTCATCGACTCGAGCACACCGGGAGGAAAGTTAAATTCACTTACCCGAGCCACATAGCCCCCCACAATCCTCTGATTAATAACTCCGTCCCTGTCCAGAAACAGCGTCCACGACTTGTCTATCCGGCGTAAAAAATCAGTCATTCTTTGGAAAAAGTGTCTGTTCAATTATTTCACAAATAACATGACCTACCAGGATGTGTGCTTCCTGAATCCGTGCCGTGTTATCAGAGGGAATTTTTATCGCCACATCGGCCATCGAAGCCAGTTCTCCTCCCTTGCTTCCGGTAAGGGCAATGGTTGTTACACCCAAAGCACGGGCTTGGTCGAAGGCTTTTATCACATTGGCCGAATTACCACTTGTACTCAGTCCGATAAGCACATCGCCCTGCCGACCTGCGGCTTTCACCATTCGTGCATAAATTTCGTCGTATGCATAATCGTTGGCCACAGCCGTTACGTAGGAAGTATTTACATGCAAGGCCTCGGCATACAACGGATCGCGGTCGTAATAAAACCTGCCGGATAATTCAGCAGCAATGTGTTGCGCATCGGCAGCACTGCCTCCATTGCCGCACAAAAGCACTTTGCCCTTTTGCTCAAAAGTCTTAATACAAACCTCCGCAGCTTGTTGGATTATATCATGTAAAACGCTGTCGGACCTCATCAGCTGCTTAACAGCGATAGCGTCTTCAATGGTTTTTGCAATATTCATACCTTAAAATTTAGGGCAAAGATAGGATTGTCTTTCAATCATCAAGTTCAGAAAGCAGGTTTTCGCGGTATTTTTTCAGCAGATTAGCTCTGGAGATTACGCCTACATAGCGATTCCCCTCGCCCAAAACAATCATGTTGTAGTTTCCGGTTATGTTGAATTTTTTAAGTATGTCCTGTACCTCATCAAAACGCGACACTTTTTCATCCGAAAGTGGGCTATATAAATAGTCGGTTATTGGCAAACCGTATTTCGATTTGTCGAACATCACTTCACGCACAGCGTCGAGCAATACGAGTCCAATAAAAACACGATTCTCTCCGGTGACAACAAAGATATTACGCTTCGACACCTTAATCAGCTCAACCAATTCACCCAGACTGCCTTCTACATCAATGGTTTTCACATCTTTTTCCAGTAGCGACATCACGTTGATT
Organism: Bacteroidales bacterium UBA6244; assembly: GCA_002440885.1. Lineage (GTDB taxonomy): Bacteria > Bacteroidota > Bacteroidia > Bacteroidales > F082 > UBA6244. Next base: position 23,285 of record DJVY01000214.1, on the reverse strand, counting down.
TGCTTTATGGCAGTATTTTCCCGGTATTTCACCAAATCGCCCTGCTGAATAAGTTGGTGGGTAAAAATTGAATGTTTGTTAAAGGTCTTGGCAATCAGGTAGGCCACAGTAGTTGAAAGCATCAGGGGCACGATGAGGGCATAGCCGTTCGACATTTCAGCGATCAAAAAGATGGCCGTAAGCGGAGCCATCAGCACGCCTCCCAAAACCGAAGCCATGCCGACGAGGGTAAAATTACTTTCGTGTAAATTGAGGTGTGGAAAAAATCCGTTCAATCCGCGCGAAAGGGCAAAACCGGTAAAACCACCCATAACGGCGGCAGGTGCGAAAATCCCTCCTACTCCACCGGCTTCTGTGGTTAGGGTAGTAGCAATAACCTTAAACAGAACCAACAATACCAAAAACATCACCAATACGAGAAAGTTATTGCTTCCTGAGAAGAAAGTGTGGTTAAGCAGTACCACCGACTCCCCGTTCATTATCTGCCTGATGCTGTCGTAGCCTTCGGAGAAGAGCGGAGGAAAAAAGTACAACACCAGTCCCAGCAGACTACCTCCTATCAACGCTTTAGCCCAGTAGGATTTTATACCCGAAAAAATATGAATCACCTTGAAATGCATGTAATGAAAATACACCGACACGAATCCGGCGGCCACTCCCAGTAGTATGTACTGTGTAACATCTTGGGGTTCAAAAACCTGGCTCACCTGAAAATGTACCAGATATTGTTCAGCGGTAAGCATTTTGGTGGTCACCGCACCCGTTACCGAGGCCAGTAACAACGGAATCAATGAAGCAGAGGTGAGATCGAGCAACAGGACCTCGAAGCAGAAAATGACGGCTGCGATGGGGGTTGTAAAAATAGAAGCCATGGCTCCAGCAGCGCCACAACCAATGAGCAATATCTTGTGTTTGTAACCTAATTTCAAGACCTGTCCTAAGGTAGAGCCAATGGTTGCCCCGGTCGAAATAATCGGTGACTCCAGTCCGACCGACCCCCCAAAACCAGCTGTGAGGCTGCCTCCCACCAAACTGGAAAACATCTTGTGTCGCCGCATACTCCCATCAAGCTTGGAAATAACATAGAGAATCTGCGGAACACCATGACTAACCGGATCGCGAAGGATGATCTTGAGGAAGAAAACCGTGAGCAGAATGCCGATGAGCGGAAAGAAAAAGTAGATTACAATTTGGTCGGTAGAATTATAAAAGCTCAGGATCTTCTCCTCGATGGAGTACACCAGACTTTTCATCAGCGCAGCGGCCACACCTGCCGAAAACCCGATAAAAATACTCAACACAATAACGAAAACCTTGTCGGGCAAGTAAGTTGCCCGCCATTGAATGAATTTGGGAAAGAGACGTTTTCGGTTCACGGTATAGTTTAATAAACAAAAAAGCCAGTCAGCTCTCAGGCAAGCCAACCAGATTATTCAAATATATAGGTTTTTTTTAAAACAACACAGGAATGGAAAAAAATTGTGGACAAGGGGGCGAGGAGGCGACTTGAGCGATGGGGCGACTGGGTGATGAAAAGTAAAAAGTAGTATCTTCTAACTAACTGGAGTCCAGCCAATGCCAAAACCAACAGCCCTCCAAGTCTCCCAAATTTTTCCAATTTGCCACGCCAATCTTAAAAAAAAACTACCTTTGTCCCCGTAATCTTGTAATCACACAAACTATTGCCTCACCCATGACCAACACCCCGGCTACCCATACCATCCTCGTCACAGGAGGCGCAGGCTTCATTGGCTCAAACTTGTGCGAATACCTCCTGCAACAAGGCCATCAGGTTCGTTGTCTGGACAACTTCGCTACAGGTCACCGACACAACATCGAGTCATTGCTTGGCAACCCCAAATTCACCCTCATCGAAGGCGACATACGCCATTACGACGATTGCTTGAACGCAGCCTCAGGGTGCGATTACGTTCTCCACCAAGCCGCATTGGGCAGTGTTCCCCGATCCATTAAAGACCCCATTACCTCTACAGAGGTAAACGTGGGTGGATTTGTGAAAATGCTCTTCGCTGCCGTCGAAGCCGGAGTCAAACGCTTCGTTTATGCTGCCTCCTCCTCAACCTACGGCGACCATCCCGACTTACCCAAAGTAGAAGAGAAAATAGGAAACCCTCTTTCGCCCTACGCCATCACCAAATTTGCCGATGAGCTCTACGCCCGGAATTTCTCTGAAATCTATGGCATCGAGACAGTTGGATTGCGTTACTTTAATGTGTTTGGCCGACGCCAAGATCCAAATGGAGCCTATGCTGCCGTTATCCCGAAATTTGTCATGCAGTTGATGAAATACCAAGATCCTGTAATCAATGGCAATGGCGAATACAGCCGCGACTTTACCTACATCGACAACGTCATCCAGGCCAATGTAAAAGCCATGACTACAGATGCCAAAACCTTATACCATCACACAAAACATGAGGTGTTCAACGTGGCTTTTGGTGAACGTACCAACCTGAATCAACTATTCGACCTCATTAAATCAAACCTCATCCATTACGACCCCGCCATAGCTCAGGTAAAAGTAATCCATGGGCCAAACCGCGAAGGTGATATCCCACATTCATTAGCAAGCATCGAAAAAGCAAAAAATAAAATCAACTATTCACCCCGGTTTTCCGTAAAGCAAGGTCTTGAAATCGCGTGTGATTGGTATTATCATAATTTAAATCTCGAAGAATGAAGAAAATTGCAGTCATAGGACTAGGATATGTAGGTCTGCCTCTGGCAGTAGAATTTGCCAAGAAAAGATATGTTATTGGTTTCGATATCAGTCAAAAACGCGTGAATGAACTCAACCTCGGTCACGACCCTACACTCGAGGTGGAAGATGAAGAGTTACAAGCAGTGTTAACGAAAAAAGAAAGCAATAAGTCACACGGACTTGTCCTCACTACCCAACTTACCGACCTGAATGAAGCGCAGATTTTTATCGTTGCCGTGCCAACACCTACCGACAAAAACAACCGCCCTGATCTTACCCCGCTGATCAAAGCCTCAGAAACAGTGGGCAAAGTGCTGAAAAAGAATGATATCGTTGTGTACGAATCCACAGTGTACCCGGGAGCAACTGAAGAGGACTGTGTTCCGGTGCTGGAAAAGGTGTCGGGCATGACCTTCAACAAAGATTTCTTCGTTGGATACTCTCCCGAGCGAATAAACCCGGGTGACAAAGTACACCGGCTGACCACCATTAAAAAAGTCACCTCCGGATCGAATCCGGAAACAGGATTAGAAGTCAACGCCCTGTATCAGGAAATAATTACCGTTGGTACCCACCTGGCTTCCAGTATCAAAGTGGCCGAAGCCGCCAAAGTTATTGAGAACTCCCAGCGCGACATCAACATCGCATTCGTGAACGAGTTAAGCAAAATTTTTAACAAGATGGGCATCGACACCCTCGAAGTCCTTGAGGCTGCCGGAACGAAATGGAATTTCCTCCCTTTCCGTCCTGGTTTGGTAGGTGGTCATTGCATCGGCATCGACCCGTATTACCTTGCCCAAAAAGCACAAGAGGTAGGCTATCACCCGGAGATTATCCTTGCCGGTCGTCGGCTCAACGATGGCATGGGGGCTTATGTGGCCGGCGAAGTTGTTAAACTCTTGCTAAAAGACGGAAAACCCGTAAAAGGGGCAAAAGCGCTACTGCTCGGCATCACCTTTAAGGAAAATTGTCCGGATATTCGCAATACGCGAGTTATCGACATATACCATGAACTTCTCGATTTTGGGATGGAAGTCGACGTGTATGATCCATGGGCAGATCCAACGGAAGTAAAACATGAATACAGCATCAACATCCTGACTGACTACCCGGAAGGCAATGGCTATAGTGCTATCGTTCTGGCAGTGGCCCACGATGAGTTTAAAGCCATCGACATGAAGCACCACAAAAATGAAGGGACAATTGTTTACGATGTGAAAGGTATTTTACCACGAAACGTAGTAAACGCCCGACTTTAAGCCACCCTGAAACAAGGCGCTGACTTAAAACCTATCGCCTTTTTAGCACGAACACAGAAAAGAGACAGAGAGACAAAGTTACGACAGTGACAAATCTGACTTGTCTTGAGAATACTTGATTTATAACTTGTTCCATTGCAGTTGCCCTACCGGTAATAAACCTCGGATAAAAAAAAGGCGCACCTGGTAGAATGACAAAACCCACAGCCTGATACGCTTTTTTGAAGCCTCCCATTTTCGCGCATAAGAAATCCCTCAGGAAGAACTATTTCCTTTTTTACCCATTAACCAAAACACAGATTTTCCCGAAAAGAAGTAGTCATTATCCCAATCCACAGACCCACAAACTTACCCACTCATCCACTTATAAACTCATAAACCCACAACCCCATGAACTTATAAATCCTTTTACCTCGCTACTTCCACGATATTATATCCCTCAACGATATCCCCAACTTTGATATCATTATAGTTTTCGATGTTCAAGCCACATTCATAGCCGGCAGACACCTCTTTAACATCGTCTTTAAAACGCTTGAGAGAACCAAGTTGTCCGGAATAAATCACGATACCATCGCGTATGATGCGGACTTTGGTATGACGGTTAATTTTCCCGTCGAGGACATAACAACCTGCAATAGTACCCACCTTAGTGATCCTAAAGGTTTCGCGTACCTCCACGTTACAGGTAATTTTTTCTTCCATTTTTGGGCTAAGCATACCTTCGATCGCGGTTTTGAGCTCTTCGGTAGCCTGATAGATAATGGAGTAAAGCCTGATATCGATTTCTTCTTTCTCAGCCAGTTTGCGCGCCTGAATCGACGGACGCACCTGGAAGCCAATGATAATGGCATCGGAAGCCGAAGCCAGCATCACATCCGACTCGTTGATAGCACCCACAGCTTTGTGGATAATATTGACCTGAACTTCTTGGGTTGACAGTTTCAGCAAGGCATCCGAAAGGGCTTCTATAGATCCATCCACATCACCTTTAACAATGATATTCAGCTCTTTGAAATCACCAATGGCAATACGGCGTCCGATCTCATCCAGGGTAATGTGTTTCTGAGTACGGAGACTTTGTTCGCGCAACAACTGCTGACGTTTCGACGATAGGTTCTTGGCTTCCTTTTCATCCGACATCACATTGAACACATCGCCCGCCTGCGGAGCAGAGTTCAGACCGAGAACCAGCACAGGAACAGAAGGTCCTGCCGATTTCACGACTTTATTTCTTTCGTTAAACATGGCCTTTACTTTCCCGAAAACTGGTCCGGCAAGCAAGATATCGCCTTTCGAGAGTGTCCCGTCCTGTACAAGAACAGTAGCCTGGAATCCGCGCCCCTTATCAAGAGAGGACTCGATAACCGTACCACGTCCGGGTTTGTTTGGATTGGCTTTTAGTTCCAGAATTTCGGCTTCAAGCAGTACTTTTTCAAGCAAATCGGTGATGCCCATCCCGGTAATAGCGGAGATTTCCTGTGATTGGTATTTACCTCCCCAATCTTCAACGAGAATGTTCATGTTGGCCAGTTGCTCCTTTATTTTCTCGGAACTTGCACCGGGCTTATCCATTTTATTGAAAGCAAACACAATAGGCACTCCGGCTGCCTGCGCGTGGTTGATAGCTTCTTTGGTCTGTGGCATAACACTGTCGTCGGCCGCGATAACAATAATGGCGATGTCGGTAACCTTAGCACCACGAGCACGCATAGCGGTAAACGCTTCGTGACCGGGAGTGTCGAGGAATGTAACTTTTTTCCCGCTGTCGGTAGTCACCTCATAGGCTCCGATGTGCTGTGTGATACCACCGGCTTCACCGGCCACCACGTTGGCTTTACGCACATAGTCGAGCAGTTTGGTTTTCCCGTGGTCAACGTGTCCCATAACGGTAACAATAGGTGCTCTTTCAACCAGATCAGCCGGATCGTCGATGCTGTTGTCGATGTCTGCCATATCAGCATCATCTACTCCCACAAACTCTACTTTAAATCCAAACTCCTCTGCTACCAGAGCAATGGTTTCGGCATCAAGTCGTTGATTGATAGAGACAAACATGCCCAATTGCATGCAGGTAGTGATAATTTGGGTTACGCCAACACTCATCATATTGGCCAATTCGTTGGCTGTAAGAAATTCGGTAACCTTGAGAATAGACTTATCAGCGGCCTGCCGTTCCATTTCATCTGCCATATGCTGTGAAACGGTTTCCCTTTTCTGCTTTCTGTATTTCGCGGATTTCGACTTTCCGGCAGGAGCCAGACGTGCGAGCGTATCTTTGATTTTCTTTTGGATTTCCTCGTCGCTGGGCTCAACTTTAGCTGGCGCTTTCTGAACCGGAGCATTTGGTTTTTTCCGTCCGGCGTTTTTATCCTTGCTTTGATGCTCCTGTTTAGGTTGTTCATCCACAGGAAGCTTCGTTTTTATGCGTTTCCTTTTCTTACGTTTAGCGGTGTCATCACTTGAAGAAGCCACTGGTTGACCTTTTTTCCTTTTGAAATCTACAGGAAGCTCAATTTTACCGAGTATCTGAGGTCCATCCAGTTTGGTGTAAGTAGTCTTCAGGAAATTATCTGCCTTAGGTTCTTCTTTTGGCTGAGGTTTACTTTCCACTTTTTTCTCAACAACCACCTCTTTCACTGGAGGAGCTACTTTCTTCTCAGGATGTTCCGGTTTTTTCTCTTCCTTTACTTCCTGTTTAGGAGCTTGAGTATCCTTGGTAGTGCCTTGGGCCGATGACTTACTTTTTTCAGCAGCTTCTTTTCTTTTTTCTGCGCGGCTCTTTTTTCTGGGTCTTGTTTTTTGATTCAGACTTTCGAGATCAATTTTCCCCAAAATATTAAGTTCTCTTTTCTTTTCTTCTATTTCTTCCGGCAGGTCATCTTGCTCATCGTCCGTTTCTTCTTCGTCATCAGCATATACTTCCACTAACTCGCTCTCCGCTTCGGCAGCTTTTTCGATCGTTTCTGTAGCCATAGGGGCGGCTTCCTCTACAGGCGTTTTGGCATCGTCTTCGGCAGCAACGACTTCCGTTTCCTGAACAGGTTCATCCACCGCAGGCGATTCCTTGTCAGTTTCAGCACTAACTACAGTTTCAGCTTTTTCTGTTATGTTGACGGTTTCCTTTTCAGGCTCTTCGCTCTCCACCACAGGTTTTTCAGCTGCTACTTCTTTTTCTTCAGTCAGAATTTTAGGAGATTCCGTCGGTTTATCGGCCTCAGCCGATTTAGGCTCTTCTACTGGTTTCTTTTCCTCTTCAGGTTTGGCCGGTTTGGTGATACCCCGTTCCTCTTCGGTAGAAGTAACTTTCTTGAGCGATTTTTTAAAATACTCTACGCCCGTATTGGTAATGATGATGTCCTCCTCGATGGGAGGCTCTTCCGCTTTTTTATCCTCTTTAGGTGCTGCATTTGTAACAGAAACGGTTTTTTGCTTACCAACGAATTCCAGCCCCTTTTGTTTTGAAATTTCTTTCACATGCTTTTCTTCCTTAAACTCATTGAAAAGCAGTTCATACATTTGGGGTTCGAGTCTGGTATTGGGATTACGGTCAATAACAAAGCCTTTTTTCCCAAGGAATTCAATCACTGAGTCAATGCTGATGTTGAATTCGCGGGCGGCCTTACTTAATCTTACTACCGGGTTGACTTCTGACATATTAATTTTTGTTTATTTACGGTCGATTTTTATTCCAGCAAACACACAGTTTTATTCAAACTCTGATCTTAGAATACGCAAAACTTCCTGAATAGTTTCCTCTTCGAGGTCGGTGCGATTCACCAGCTCATGAACATCCAGTTCGATAACGCTTTTTGCGGTGTCGCAACCAATGGCTTTTAGTTCATCAATGATCCACTGGTCGATTTCATCGGTGAATTCGAGCAGGTCGACATCTTCGCTGTCCACATCGCTGTCGCGGTACACGTCGATTTCGTAGCCTGTGAGTTTTCCAGCCAGTTTAATATTATATCCTCCTTTACCAATAGCCAGAGAAACCTGATCGGGCTTCATGTATACTTCGGCACGTTTGGTTTCTTCATCAATTTTGATGGAAGTAATTTTGGCTGGAGAAAGGGCGCGTTGGATAAACAGCGACTTATTGGTTGTAAAATTGATCACGTCGATGTTTTCATTTTTCAGCTCACGCACGATTCCGTGAATACGCGATCCTTTCATACCTACGCAGGCACCAACGGGGTCGATGCGGTCGTCGTAAGATTCAACGGCGATCTTTGCTCTCTCACCGGGAACACGGTCAATCTTTTTGATGGTAATCAGTCCGTCGTATACTTCGGGTACCTCAGCCTCAAAGAGTCTTTCGAGGAAAATGGGTGAGGTTCTCGAGAGAATGATCACAGGCGTATTGTTGCGCATGTCTACTTTCAGCACTACTGCGCGAATGGCATCACCCTTACGGTAGTAATCGGAGGGGATTTGTTCTGATTTAGGCAAGATCAGTTCAATGCCTTCATCGTCGAGAACCATAATTTCCTTTTTCCAAACCTGATACACTTCGCCGGTAATAATTTCCCCTACTTTTTCTCTGTATTTTCTGAACACATTGTCCTTTTCGTAGTCGAGGATACGGGAAACAAGGTTTTGGCGTATGGCTAACACTTCTCTGCGGCCAAAGTCCTTGAGCCAGATTTGTTCAGAGAACTCTTCGCCCACTTCAAAATCCGGTTCTACTTTGATGGCATCCGAGATTGCGATCTGGAGGTTTTCGTCTTCCACTTCACCATCCTCAACAATATCTCTGAAGTGCCAGATTTCAAGGTCACCTTTGTCGATGTTTACGATGATATCGAAGTTGCTTTCAGGGCCATATTTTTTCGTGAGCATATTGTGAAACACATCTTCCAAAATGCGCATCATGGTTTCACGGTCAATGTTTTTAAATTCTTTAAACTCCGAAAAAGTTTCAACGAGATTCATGTTATCCATTGCGAAATAATTTATTGTCTTTTTAAAAATTTACTATTCCTTTAGTCTCCGAAACGGTATCCATCGGCAGGATAATCAAATCCCCGGGCATGATCCGTTTACTCTTCTTATTTTTATTTTTTGCTTCTTCAAACAGCTCAATGCGTGATTCATCAGCTGATTTTAGGATGCCCTTGATTTGGCGGCCATCGTTAAGTTTTACCTGAACAGCAAGACCTTCGTATTTACGAAACTGCCTGAGTTGCGTAAACGGCTGACCCACGCCGGAGGAGCTCACGTTGAGCTCAAAATCTTCGGCCTCTCTGTCGAAGTGGCTTTCGATGTGGCGGCTTAAGGCGATACAATGATCGATGGTGACACTTGTGTCGCTGTCGATAAACACAAGGATGCGGTTTTCGGCATTGGTATTCACCTCCACCAAAAAGCGATCAGTTCCTTCCAGAAACTGATTGGCCAACTCAGCTATTTTCTCTTTTTTTATCATGTTATAAAAAGAGGGGACTGTCGTCCCCTCACTATCATTTCTCTCTATCGTTGTCCGACAAGGATTCGAACCTTGACAGGCAGAACCAAAATCTGCAGTGCTACCGTTACACCATCGGACATTCGGGGCGCAAAGATACTGTTTTTTTTGTTTTTGCAAACATTTATAGGGAAAAAATACTTGGAAGAAGGAGGTGCGGGGCATCGCCGAAGATTTCAAAGGCATTGGTTTGCTATTTAGATATAATATAAATTATTCTTTTTACTATATCGGCACAAAGTGTGACAGATTATCGGATATGGAAATGCATTACATTTGCCGGCTTTTTGGGTTTTTGCCCTTAAAGACATAGGGTAACTCCTTGTTAAAATACTAATATTTAATTATTTACCATTAATCTAAAGTAAAATCGCATGAACCGCATTTTTCGCTTTTTTTCGGTTATTGCCATCGTATTTGTGGCTTTCTCCTGTGTAAAAACTGATGACAATGATCCCATCAATCCTCCGGCAGGTGAGGATCAGGTATTATGGAAGTTTTCTTTATCTGATTCTATTGGTTTGGAGAACGTTAAATCTGTTGCCCTCCCGGCGTACGATGAGGCAAACAATGGCTATTATCTGTTGAACGTTGAAAATCCATCAAGTTCTTACAACGGAATCGATGTCTATGTTGTAGCACTCAATGCTTCCGGCACTTTAAAATGGCACATAAAAGCCACAGATATGCCCATAGACCCATCAAACGAAAGTTTTATTGCCAGTTCGGATGGAAAAATCATTGTTTTTATGACCGAGAAACTCCTTTGTCTGGATGCGGAATCGGGAAATACGGCATGGAGTAACGACATGTACAGAACCTATTGGGTAAACTCCATGTCGGTGGCTGATGGAAAAATTTTCTATATTGACGGAACCGACATCACCGAAAAAATTGTAGGAATAAATCTAACAGATGGCAGCGAATTTTGCCGCCTGGCAATTAACGTTCCGGGAGAAGATATCAGGGGAGAGCTTACCATGATTGCAGGAGGTAAACTTCATGTGCTCACCAACGACATCAACAACAACAACCAATGGCTGTCGCAGTTAGTCATTTACGACATTTCGCTTCTTCCCTCAGACTCACCTGTTACTTACACCACTCCTTTGAATTTTTACCCTGTAACCTCAGTTATGGCAGCCACCTCCTCTGGGTCAGCCTTATTTTTCATGAAAAATGAAGGAAATTCTGATCCGGCAGAAAGATATCTGGTTTCGGTGAACAGCCAGGGGACTGAAAACTGGAGAGCAGAAGTCCCGTCCGATGTTTCAGACATCTACATTGATGCAGCCGAAAACATCTACTGCATTGGACCAAACGAATTTTTGAGATTTAGTGCCACCGGGGCGAAAATATTTGAAGCCGAAATTCCATTCGCCACCTATCTCAATGAGTTTGAGTTATTGGAATCCAACCTGTTTTATGGTGTGACCGGCAATCCGGAGACGGGCGAGGAAGACAATATTTTCACCGTTTTCGACCTGACCACTTTTTCAGAGCAATTGCGCTATGGCGAGTACTATCCCTACGCTCAAATCGAAGGGAGCAGCGCACAGGTTTATGAAGAAAACTACCGTCGCTTGGGCGAAAACGCAGCCTTTTCCAGCGGCAAAAAAGTAGTCGATCGCACGGGCAAACTGATTAGTGTGTCGCATGAATCAATATATTGTGTGAACACCTTCGAAAACAAACTGATGCCCAACGCCTGGAGTAAGCGTTTTGGCGATTATGGCAATACAAACTCGAGATAATTACAGAGTCGGATCTTAGATTACAGGGACTGGACTAAGGAACAAGAGTCGAATGTAACCAATGGAATGAAATGATTGAAGATAGTTTCTGTGCGCAGCGTAAGAACTTGGGTTTTGGAAGGACTCAAAAACAGTTAACACTGAGCATATGAAGGAAACGTTATTCATAATGTAGCACATCCACCGGGTTTGAGGTGGCGGCTCTGAGTGCATGATAGATAATGGTGACTACGGCCACGAGCATCGCGCTTAGGATGGATACAGCAAAATATTTCCAGGTAATGGAGATGTGGTATGCAAAATTTGCCAACGCCCTATCCATAAGATAGTAGGCCACCGGGGTTGCTACCACGCCAGCGATCAGGACCAGCCGTACGGTGTTAAAGGTAAGCAGATTAAGAATTTGAGGGATTGAGCCCCCAAACACTTTCCTGATGCCTATTTCCCTGTTTTTCCGCTCAACGGTGAGAGCGGTAAGCCCATATAACCCGAGACAGGAGATTACCATCGACAAGAAGGTAAACATGGAGAAAATCTTAAAGGTGCTTTCTTCGCTTTTGTATTCATCGCGAAGTCTGTCGCTGGCCATGTAATAGCTAAAGGGGACGCCCGGAAAATGTTCGTCCCAAACACTTTCGAGAAAGGCCAGGGTTTCTTCCTTGTTGGCATCACTGATTTTAACGGCCAGATTGAAGGATCTGTCGGGGTCGATCATGTAGATGGCGGGTTCTATTTTCGAATGAAGAGAATAGTAATGATAGTCTTCAATAACACCAATCACTTTCATGTTGGTAACAGTGTCTAAAAAGGGTTTAAATTGTTTTCCAACCGGGTCATCCCAGCCTAAAAACTGAGCTGCTGCGCGGTTGATCACAACAGCAGAACTGTCGTCGAAGGCATATTCCCTGCTAAAATTTCTTCCTGCAATCACCGGTATATCCATCATATTAAAAAAGTTGTAATCCACAAAACCAAACCGCATGGTGATCACTGTTTCGGTTGAATCATCAACATTAACTGACGATTGCGATCCGGCTACTCCATTAACATCGCTCACAAAGGCCACATCAAGGACTTGAGGGTTTTGGCGAAAGGCATGCTTCAGGAATTCGACGTTGGTCAAATCATTCTTGTCGTAAAGTTTTACCGAAAGGATGTTGGTATAATTGATTCCGAGGTCTTTTTGTAAAACAAACTTAAACTGATCGTATACGACACCGGCACTAAAAATCATGGCGATGGAAATAACAAACTGAAAAATCACCAGCGCTTTGGTAAGCCAGGCCGAAGAACTTCCTTTGGCCGTACTACCACTTCGCATCACCGCAATCGGATTCAACTTACTCAGGTAAAACGCCGGGTAAAAGCCTGCCACCAGACTAACCAATACCAGCATGATCACCAATCCGATATTGAGCAAAGGATTGGTCAGAAAATCCAGGTGGAAGGATGTCCCCAGCAACTGATTAAAATATGGCAACATGATTTCGGCTATCATGAGCGCCAGCATCATCGAAATAAAGGTAAGGATGGTAGATTCACCTAAAAACTGACCGATGAGGTTGACTCTTTCGGCTCCCATTACCTTGCGCAACCCAACCTCCTTCGACCGTTTCACAGTTTGGGCGATGGCCAGGTTGATGAAATTAACACAGGCCAGCAGGATAATGAGCAGCGCTACAATTGAAAACACATACACCATGCTGATGCTTCCCTGGTGGTTGTTCATGATCTGAAATTTAATATGACCCGACTTCAGGTGAATATCATGAACCGGTTGCAAATACAGTTTCCATTGCTCCTCATTGTCTTCTGTTTCGGTATGCTGAGAGATAAATGCAGGGAATTTTTCTTCCAGTTCGGCCATATTCACTCCGGCACGCAGCTTCACATAAGTGTCGATGGAATTGTTGTTCCATCCCCTGAGCCACGTGTACTTCGACTCCATGTAATCGAAAGGGATGAGTGCCTCCATTCTAAAACTCGACTGCTCTGGTTGATTTTCCATGACACCCGACACCACGAAAGGTCTTCCGTTGATCTGCAGCACCTTTCCCATGGCCTGATCCACAGCGCCGAAGATTTTCTTTGCGAGGTTTTCTGAAACCACAAACGAGTTGGGTTCAGCCAGAGCCTGAGCTGTGTCGCCAACAAGCAGACGTAGGCCAAAAAGCTCAAAAACAGAAGGATCGGCGAACACAACAAACCTTTCATCGAAAAACTGTTCACCATAATGAAGCGGCTGCGAGCCCCAATAGAGCATGCGAACAACTTTTTCCACCTCAGGAAAGTCATTTACCAGTGCTTTCCCCAGAGGCCCCATGGTAACAGCCACATGCTGTTCGCCTACACCCGGCGCATGTTGAATTTCGACACAGCGATACAATTGATTCCCGTTCGGGATGTGTTGATTGTACCCCATTTCGTATTGGATATGCAGGGCGATGAGTAAAAACGCGGCCAGTCCTACCGACAGGCCAACAATGTTGATGATAGAATAGGCTTTCTGTTTGAGTAAATGACGCAGCCCCAGCTTGAAGTAATTTCGTATCATGGTAAAATATTTAAACACCCTTTAAACGGATTGATAACACAGATCAACAAGTGTGCTACATTTTACAAACTAAACTTTTTCAACACGTTGCAGCTTGCCCCGACTTAGATAAGGCCTTGGTACAATGGCCAGATAGATACAGGCAGTGTTCGGAAAAGGACACGCCATTCGGTGGATTTATTAATTTTGACCCTTGTAAAACACATCCTGAACAATAAATTAGTTTATTTGTTGGTCAATTACACCATTTGTTCCCAATTGATGAGCGGGGTTTTGTGCCTCAAATATAAATACTACCTATGAAAATTAGAAATTCGTTTGCAGTGACCATCCTGGGAAACGCGTCGGCTGTACCAACGGCAAACCGCAATCTAACCTCCCAACTCGTGCAATACGGCACGAACCGCTTTTTGGTAGATTGTGGCGAAGGTACGCAACTTCAGATGATCAAGTACCGTGTAAAGCAAACCAACCTGAATCATATTTTTATCAGCCACCTTCATGGCGACCATTTCTACGGACTTTTCGGGTTAATCAGCACCTTTCACCTTTTCGGCAGGACAAAACCACTGGCCATTTTCGCACCCCAGGCATTGAAGGATCTTCTGGATCATGTACTGCAGGTATCGAACACCACCTTAAGGTTTGAGTTAAACTTCCATAACCTGGAAGATTTCGGCGACAAGCCTGTGTATGAAAATGATCATTTCAAGATCACCTGTTTTCCGGTCGTTCACCGGATACCTACGTGGGGATTCAAGTTTGAGGAAAAACATGGTATTAGAAAGATTAACAAAGCGTTTTTAGCTGAATACGCCCCGGACATTGCTACCATTAAAGCCATAAAAGCTGGGGACGGATATAAAGCCCCCAATGGAAAAGTGTATTCGCACAATGAGATAACCGAAGCCCCACTAAATCCACGATCGTATGTATATTGCGCCGACACGGCCTATGACACATCGCTTGCGCCTTACCTTTTCGGTGCCGATTTAGTTTACCACGAAGCCACCTTCGATGATTCGATGGAAGCTCTGGCAATTGAGAAATTTCATGCTACCGCGCGACATGCTGCCCTACAGGCCAGGCAAGCTCAGGTAAAAAAGCTCCTGCTGGGGCACTTCTCGGCCCGCCACACTTCTCTGGAGGGCTTGCTCGAGGAAGCCAGATCTGTATTCGAAAATACGCTGATAAGTGAAGAAGGAATAAGGTATCCGGTAGAATAAAATGGACTCAAAAAAAACCCACCCAAGACCGGGCGGTCGCTAGGGTGGGCCCAATTATGAAAAACAAACAAAACAAGCACTGCAAATATACATTGGTTTTTATTACGTGTCAACAATTGCAACAATTTTTTTCACTTTTTTTTACTAAAAAAAATCATTCTTTATAATTTACTGAAATAGAATTTTTTACGACCTGCACACTTTCGTAATAATAGTAAATTTCTGGAAAAACATGACTCCAAAATCAAGCATTTTAATAAAAACAGGACATTTTTTCGATCAGGCACGACCGTTTTTTTCGTTCACCATTGATCAACATGCATCTAAATCAATCTGGTTTAATTATCCAAAAAGCGCGGTGAGTTTAGGCTTGAACTTCGTTTATTAAAGCGGCCAATCAAAACAACCTCGTGGATACCTGAATGATAGGTTGCAAACTTGCCAGCACCCATATCGTAAGCATAGCGTAGCTCAAAGCGATTTGAAAGGAAAACGGATGCCCTGAAAATAATGGATTGTCCGGTTCGGTAGACCATACCAAAGCCAAAAACAGAGCGATATTGCATGTCGAGTGAAATACCGTAGGCAGCAATCCGGCCACTCCTGAAATAGCTGATTTCCGGTATTAACAGGAAGTCCTCCCCTACTTCGGCCTTGTAGTTAGCATAAGCCTGTGTTTGCCATGGAATTTTTTCGAGTGTGGCCTTGCTGTTAAACACGGTAACATGGTTGGCGGCAGCACCAAATTTGAATGAGCCAAACAGGTATTCAAACCCAAAATCAAAATCAGGTCGTATAACGTTTTCATCGGTCAGAGGAACATTGGTTTCATCGTCGTCGAATCGCAGCTTTGAATAGTCGAGACGTCGGAAGTAGAACCCTGCACCCACACCAAAAAACAAACGATGCAATCCACTGATGTGCACGTGATAGGTATAACCAACCTTTATATTCTGTGTCGTAGCCACCCCCTCCGATTGGTTGGTGATGTTCAGGTTAACCCCCATATTGTACCTATCGAAAAAAGACGACACCCCCACCCATTGCATGTAGGGAGCATCTTCGAATCCCATCCATTGCTGATGAATACCAAGGTAAGCATTGATCATCCCATTTTCCTCGATGGCGGCGGGATTGCGTGCGATGGCATTAATTTGATGGTTATTGAATAGCAAATCCGATTGCGCCACGATGAAGGTGGGCAGGCAGGTTAAAATAAACCACAATAAGAGCAGTTGATTTTTCATCGGGTTCCCTCCTTTTCTATTCGTTTGGCTTCGCTCATCGAAATGCGTTCTCCGTTATGGTAAGCCACCACAAAACAATCATTGTAACCCAGCGACCTCAGCTCACGTTTTAATTTGTTTACCTCATTCAGGGAGTAACGACTTCCGGCTTCGTAGCGATACATGCCACCTTCTTCGTTCACAAAAATGACCACCGGGTTTATATTGGCATACACCGTGGCAAACTCATGCGACAGGTCGAATAGGCTTCCACTGCTCAGAATTTGAACGCGGTAAGCCAATCCATCCGATCCGGCAGACGATCCGGCACTAATTTCTCCGGCACGAGGTTGCCCGGATTTTTCCGCCTCGTATGTTTCAGACAGGTTGTCGGATGGTTTTTCGAGCACATTAAAGGTTGTCCGTCGGTTGGCCTGGTGTTCGGCTTCGGTAACCGCATCAGGGATAATCAGTTGCTGTTCGCCCCAGCCCTTTGCAATCAACCTGTCGCGGCTGATTCCCTGAGCCACGAGGTAATTAACAACGGTAGCAGCGCGTTGGGCAGATAGCTCCATGTTGTATTCATCACGACCTCTGGCATCGGTATGCGAATTAATTTGGATGGCCACAGCGGGAGTTTCGCGAAGCATTGAGGCCAGTTTATTTAGCTCAACCATAGATTCCTGTCGCAAGCTGGCTTTATTATAATCGTAATAGATATCTTTGAGGGCAATTTCCTTTTTTGTCTGAATCTGAAGCAACTGGAAGTCCATATCGTAGCCATTAGATCTGTTAAAAACCTGAATTGAAGCTACTTTAGGCAAGTTACAGACCCGGGATTCTGCAAAAAAGCCCTTCATGCTGGTTCGGATAGTATAGCTGGTTTCAGGTTTCAAGCCTGAAAAAGAATAGTTTCCATCCTTATCACTATAGGTGTAGTTTGAGAACCCGGTGGTATTGTTGATTTCAACTTTCACGCCGGGCATAACAACACCATCATCCCGGTTGGTGATACGCCCGTTTATTGTGCAGGTAAACACCACTTTCGTGAGAGAGAAATCTGCAATCATCCGGGGAAAGGCATCGGCAAAAAGTTGCGGATCATAGGTTGCTACCACACGTTGTTCAACATAATATCCAGGCATAGAGGCTGTTATTCTGTATTCGTTTAAGGCTTCAGCATCGAAAGCATAGCGACCATTAAGATCGGTAAAAACTGAATCGCGTGCATTGTTTTTATCGGTAAACGACACACAAACTCCGGGCATGGCCTTATGGTTGTTTTGATAGGTTACAGTCCCTTCCACGGTTAGCCGGAGCGGAAAACCTGTAAAGGAAAAGATATCATCGCTGGCAGCAGGATTTCTGTCCGATGAAAAATATCCACCAGACCCGGTTTTATTCATCACCAAACCAAAATCATCGGCTGCACTATTCACCGGCAACGAAAGACGCAACGGAGCACTGAAGAAGAGCTTTTCTTTTCTACTTATAAAAACATCCAGACCGCCTAGCGAAGAGGGGCGATCGGAAGCAAAAAACAAAAGCGAGTCGCCTAAGAGGGCAGGAAAAAGCTCGTCGGAAGAGGAGTTAATTGCTGAGCCCAGGTTTACAGGTATTCCCCAAATACCATTTTCTTTGCGGGTAATTTTCCAGAGGTCGTTTTTGCCATAGCCGCCCGGCATATTCGATGAAAAATAAAGCGTATTTCCGTCATCAGCCACGGCAGGATGACCGTAGTTATATCCTTTGATCATGAAGGACATTTTTTCGCCCGCCGCCCATTTTTTTGTTGTAGGGTTGAACGATGACTGATAGAGCAGACAATTTTCAGGCTTGCGGGTGCAAACAGTCCAGAAGGCCATTTTCAAGGACTCCGAAAAAGCAAATGCCCCATCGTTGAAAGAAGAGTTAAAGGCTTTTGGCATGAGTCCGGGGGCAGAAGTTGAGTTAAAATACGCATTGTAATCAGCTACATACAAATTACTAAACCCCTGACCTGATCGGCCATCCAGTCGTTCATTGCCGGAAGGCAGGCGGGTAGAGGCAAACACCAGCTTATCATTCCAAAAGGCAGGGCAATAATCACTGACTTCAGAGTTTAATTCTATTACCGGCCACACCCAACTCAGGCTATCTGTGTCAGACTTGTGTAGCACTTCAAGAGCGGCTAGTCGTAATTTTAGTTCATTGTTTTCAGGCTGCAATTTCAGGAAATAGGTAAGCAACTGTTCAGCCTCATCCAATTGATTGATAGCTGCCAGCGAGCTTGCATATTTTATCCCTAGCCCCACATCTGTTCCATTGTCTCCGAGGGCATCTTCAAACCAAATGGCCGCCTCGCTGTAGTTGTTCATGGCGAAGTAAGAAAGAGCTATTTGGCCTGCAATTTGTTTCTGGTTATTGAAATCGTTGGTTTTACGCAGCGCCTTGTTGTAGTGTCGTATGGCAGACAGGTAGTCGCGTTGCTGAAAGGCCCTTTCTGCCAACGACATAGCTTTCTCCTGAGCCATCAAGGAGAGGGCAAAGAAAAACAGTCCAACTATCAACACAAATTTCTTCATCATTCAATCACTACTGTTACCGATCCTTTGTAAGTAGACATTAAAACACCATTGCCGTCGTAAAGCGGACGTATATAATAATAGGTACCCGGAACCACCAAAGCACCGCTATGTTTTCCATCCCATCCCTCGCTACCGTGATACAGTTCACCACCCCAGCTGCTGAACACAGTGATCTCGACTCCAGGTAAAAACAAGTCGTTTACCCCGTCTCCATTGGGTGTAAAGGCGTTGGGTGGTTCTTCCAGCGAGAGGTACAAATTGGCTTCAGCACCACATTGATGGTCTGATACTGCGATCACAAACAAGGTATCTGACTTTCCGTTGTAGGCAGCGTAACTCCAACGGTTGGCACTCCCCTGCTGCACTACCTTATCGGATATTGAAAACGTATAATCTTCCAAACCCGGAGGATCAGCAGTGACGACCAATTGATAAGGGTCGTTTTGCAACATCAGCTGTGGACGTTCATACACCGAGACATGATGCGTGGCCATGTTATAGCATCCGTTGTTGTTGTAGCCAACAAGCACATAGTTTGTTGAAAACTCAGGCGACACTTTGATGCCAGGACTATACTGCACAGGGACTGTGTTCCACTCGTAAGTAAAAGCCCCCGACCCGGTAAGCACAGCTGAATCGCCGAGACAGATGGAGGTGTCACCTGTAATAACTACCTGAGGAGCCTGATGTATAATAAATGGAACTGCGCCAGACATGGTATTGGAGCAACCCGTTTGATCGTTAACTGCATGCACCGAGTATATACCTGACTGCATCAAACCAGGAAAGCTGAGTGGTAATCCTGTTCCAGTTTTTTGAATGCCGGTAAGCTGCGCGTCCACAAGCAACTCATAGGTTGTATGCAGTTGCGACGATTCTAGCAACAAACCGAGTGTGGTGTCGTTAGAACAATAAGTACCTCCGCCAATCACCTGATATGCTGTTGGTAGCGGGGATACCGACACCTGTACAGGATTAAGCATTTCGGCCTCACATCCTGTGGCATTGGTAGCCACAACAGAATAAACACCTGAGGCAAGAAACTGTCCGAAATTTAAAGCCCCACCCGTTCCAGTTTGATAGACACCTGTGGACTGATTCTGAAAGAGCAAATCGTAACTTGTGGCAGGCTGGCTGTTCTCCAGCGTGATGGTTACCCCATCATCGTAAGGACAATATGCTCCTCCACCAAGGAGGTTGAATTTTGAGGGTGTTGGTAGCGGTTCGATATATACCGAGTCGACAGCCTGTTGTTGGCCATCGACTACTGTAACCCGATACCAGGTGGCGGTGGTTGGTGTAACGACAACCTCTCCGCCGGTGGCAAAGAAACCGGAAGGATCTGATTCCCAGTAATACTGATACAACCCGGAACCGCCGGCAGGCAAGGCAAAGAGCGACAACTGACCACCAGGACAAACTGATTGCACAGGCGCAATAATGTCGACCGAAAGGACTCCTCCAACAACAAAAACAAAGGCATTAGAAGCCAAACTCTTACACCCGGTGTTTGCATCTTCCACTTCAAGGGTAAACATCCTGGTGGCGTTGAGTGCCACTGTAACAGGGTCAGGGTCGTTTGGGTTGAGCAGGAACTCCGTCGGATTCCATGAATAATCATAAACACCAGAGCCGCCGGAGGCCGAACCTTGCAAAACAGCATACTCACCTGATGATATATAACGATCCGAACCGGCATCAGCCACAGGTCTGTCGTAGGCCGTAACCACAGCACTCCCGGCCATCTGTGCTTTACACGAAGAAGCAAAAAAAGCAGCTTCTGCCCTGTAAGTCCCCGGAAGTGTAAACCGTCCAAATGAAACTGGCGAGCCTGTGCCTGTAACCTGAGCCACCGGATCAGCGTTGCAATACAGCGTATAATACACCGCTTGCTCTGAGCCAGACAACTGCACCAAAACTCCTTCTTCGCCAGGGCAGAATCCTCCTCCTCCCGTAAGCACAAACACTTCGGGCTGGTTGTTAACCTCTACAAAAACAGTGTCGTATACAATTGAAACCCCATCGTTTACTTCCACAAAATAGGAAGATGACAAGGTAGGATAGACAACGGGGTTAGCGCTATTGGAGAGCAACCCTGAGGGCGAAGAGGTCCACAGGTAAGTGTAGTTGCCGCTTCCGCCTGAGGGGAGTGCTTCGAGCACCACAGGTTCGCCACTGCAGGTGATGGAAGGACTAGCCGAGGCCACCAACGAAAGTGGTCCGCCGATGACGAACACAGTCGTGTTGTCGGTATTACTCGTACAGCCCGATTGGATATCCGAAGTATTGAGATAAAATAGTGAAGTCAGATCGAGGTCAACGGTTGAAGGTTGAGGGAGGATTGGATTATTCAGCAAATAATCCGGCGACCAAAGGTAAGCGTACTCGCCACTGCCTCCCGATGCTGTTCCAAACAGCGTGGCGGAAGTGCCCATCTGAATATATTGATCTGATCCCGCATCTGCCAAAGGTAAAGCGATATAATCGGCGACAAGGGTGTCGGACATTGCCGAAGAACAACCTGAAATACTGTGCTGTGCCAACACATAATAATATCCGGATTGTTGAGGAGAACCAAAATCGAGAGGAGAGCCATAGCCGGTAATTGTTTCTAACAGCCCTTGCTCACTATTCCACAGGCTGTAGTTTGTTTCAGACTCCGATCCGGACAAAATAATGTTTTCGATATCACTTCCTTCACAGGCGAAGCCAGCTCCCTCCAGAGTAAAAACAACGGGAGAGGGACTAACCGAAATAAGAATAGAATCGACAGCCGAAGATAGATCATCCTCCACAAAAGCATAATACCAGGTGTTGGTTGTTGGGGTCACTACAGGGCTATAGATTTGAGAAACAAAGCCGGAAGGCTGAGAAGTCCACAAATAGTCATAATTACCCGTTCCACCTGTTGGCAGAGCATATAACTGAACCTGCTCTCCGGAACAGATTTGATGATGATCGGCTACAACATCAACCGATAGCACCCCACCTGAAACAAAAACTACCGCCTCATCTGTAGTCCCCATGCAACCTGTTATGGCATCTTCGACAGAGAGCGAAAACAAAGTAGTGGCATGCAAAGGCAAAGTCAGGGCTTCGGCATTTGCGGGATTAACGAGCGAATCGGACGGTGACCAGTCAAAAGTATAAAACCCGGAACCACCAACGGCACTACCACGCAACAATACAGCACTACCGAAAGGTATGGTTAAATCAGAACCAGCTACTGCCACGGGGCTAACAAAGGCTACAACGCTGACCTCGCCATTCAT
Organism: Bacteroidales bacterium UBA6244; assembly: GCA_002440885.1. Lineage (GTDB taxonomy): Bacteria > Bacteroidota > Bacteroidia > Bacteroidales > F082 > UBA6244. The sequence continues at coordinate 1,238 of DJVY01000214.1, read as the reverse complement.
GGCTCGGCTGCACTGGCTGTTGTTGCCGGCTACCGCGAAATAAGATCCCGGTGAAGTGTAAAAACCAAACTCCAGCTGGTTGCCTGTGCCTGTGAGGGTAGCCATCTCCTGATCGGGTGACAAGAATAGAGTGTATTCGACCCCGGATTCGCTGCCCGAAAGGGAGATGGAAACCCCGGCACTTTCAGGACAATATCCCCCTCCCCCTAAAAGATTGAAACTTGCCGGAGAATTGCCAACAAGAATTTCAACTGAATCATAAGCGTAGTTTTCGCCATCGAACACTTCAAGGTAATACACCGTGTTTTCCAGAGGAAATACTGTAAGCGTTTGTGAAATAGACAGTGTGGAAGGAGGCAATGATGACCAGGCCCAGGAATAATTCCCGGTACCACCTCCGGCCATAGCAGTTAAATTAACCGGATCACCAAAGCATACTGAAAGCAAAGAAGCCTCCGCCCGGGCATACAAATCAGACCCAACAGTAAAAACAAAAGCCGTGTCGGGTAAGGAAACACAACCTGTAACCAGATCCGTTGCCTTAAACTGAAACAGCGTTGATTGATTCAGGCTCACAGTGGAGGTGGTTGCCGACTGAGGGCTAACGCACAACACATAAGGCTGCCAGAGGTATTGAAAAGCCGAACCCGAGCCATTTTCGACACTTCCGGTAAGCAGAGCCGATGAATTTTCCGGAACAATCTTGTCAGAACCGGCATTGGCCACAGGGCGGGGATGTTTCACCACAGTGGCTTGACCAGCCATTTGGGCACTACACTGATATTGGTTCTGAAGGGCAATGGCCGTGTATGCACCTGAATTGGTGATGACACCAAAATGTAATGGAAATCCATTACCAGGTTTACTAATTCCTGTAGAAACCCCATTGCGCAGTAATTCGTAGGTATGGTTAACCTGAGAACCAGACAAAGTGATCGACTCAGGGCTATCCTCCTCACAAAAAGCTCCTCCACCCGTCAAATTAAAAACAACAGGAGGACTTTGTACTTCGATGGTTATCTGACCCGAGAGACTCTGTTCTCCATCAGCAACAACAACCTCATAGACTGTAGTTTGTGAGGGAGACACCGAAGGGGCAATCAAAGCAGAAGAGAACCCAGCGGGATTTGAGGACCAAGTGTAGGTGTAATTGCCTGAACCACCTGACACCAAGGCGTACAGTCGTGTTTCGGAGCCACTACATATCATGGTTGCGTCAGCCACTACACTCAAATGCA
>DJVY01000224.1 GCA_002440885.1 Bacteroidales bacterium UBA6244 | reverse complement strand
GGACAAGCTTTGTCATGGTAATCGCTTTCTCGTTGCTTCCCGTCACCCGCAGCTCCCTCAGCATTTGAAACAGCTTTTCAAGCAGATTCAAATTCTGCCGCTGCTTATAGTTTATGCGGCCTGCAGGTCGGTCGGGCTTCGTCTGTCATCATTATTGCCCACCGCACGACCCAACGCAAAATCAATAATGTCGCCAGACTTGTGTTTTCAACATATCCAACAGCAACACTTCGTGTTTTCCGCTGTCGGATCCTCCCTCAACCGCGAACGGCCGCAAGATTAGTTGGTGTTAAGGGTAATATCCTGGTGGTGGGAACTAATGTTGATATGAGCCGGAATCCGGTGGGTGTAATTCAATATGAACTCCTCACTTGGCGCTGCACGCCGCTCAGAGTCCTATTTATTACCTGCTGGCTTTTTCATCTTTATTCAGTTCAAGATTTATTTCAGATAGATTAAAAAGTGTCTGCATTATGTCCCACATTGCAATTGTTGACGTTACGAAAAGTGTAAGGTTTGCTGTCTCAGGCAACTTAAACCTTTCAACTTGCCAACCAAATGGATTTGGAATTTCCTTTGCAATTGCAAAACCAATCACTATAAGTATTGAATAAAAGATTAGCCAAATATCTCCTTTGATTTCACCAAATCCACTAACTAAAATTGAATACATTTGATTTTTTTGGTCTTCGGTTAATTTCTTGTGCGTGTCAATTTTTGATTTTATGTCTGAAACCATTGAAAGTCCAAAAGTGTATATTGTTAAAGCGAAGCCTATTAGCACACCGAAATATGTAAACAAGTTTACTGTTTCAAAAATTGAGAAAGACGAAACAGGAGTTGTCCTAACCAAATAATTGGAAATAATGCCAATTGCTGATACAAACAGCACTAACAAAAGTCTTCTTTTAATTTGCTTCGTCTTCATTTTCGTCTTCTCTACTTTCAAGAGTATGGATTGAATTTAACTTGTCCGAAATATTCTGAAGTTCTTCGTCTGAATATTTTTCTGTCTTTTTCCGTTCGATGTATGTTTTAGCTGTATCAGTTTCACTTGTTTTAGTCTCTCTGATACCGTTTCTCTTAAATTTAAGCAAATATTTTCCGCCAACCTCTCTTACATAGTCAATGTAGCCGCCAAGTGCTTCCCTTAAAACTTTAAGCCTTCCCTCTTTATTTTTAAATGATATGTCAAAGACCTCATTATTGGTTGTTTCCTTAATTTGCTGGAGAACGTCTCTAGTATCTGAATTGCCAAATAGAGCCATATTTGGAGCATTCATTTCTAATGAGAGTTCATAAATTTCCTCTGCGGAATCAACGTAATTCCAAAATTTCTTTTTAGATACTAAAGGATAAATATTTACCACATAATCGAAGTTTCTCATCTGGTTTCTAAAAAAGTCAGCAAGAATATTTACTGAACTTTCAATTTGTTGAAATACGGAAACATTCCTTTCGATTAGTATTATTTGATGCTTTGTATCTATAATTAGGTAAACATATTTGGCTTCCTTTATTCCTCTGATTTCAATATCCTCATCACCCTCAATATAGATATTTTCGTTCGTCTCTCTTGCGAATTTTATTATGTAGATGTCGTCTTTATGTTGAAAGCCGTAAAAAAGAAAACGTTTACTTCCTTTTGTCCATTCTGACTTAACATTAATAGCAAGGTCTTTAATGATGTCGGTCATTAGTTCTTCTTTGCTTTTGTTTAATTGTTGAATAATAGAAATTTGTTCACTTGTCGGAGTGACTAAATATCTATATGCAAAAAATGGTGACCTTTTATCTATCATTGTCTGTGTCGTTGTTTAAGCTTGCAGGTAACTATACGCTATCCACAATACTATTGCATTTATTTCCGCTTTGGGGGTATCCCAACATCATGCTGTTAACTAACATTATCAATGCGTTGTGTTTTTTACCCATGGCGGTATGATTAAGTTCATTGTATTAGCATGTTACAAATGTATGATATTTTTTACTATTTCCTACCTGGGCCGTTGAATATTTGTAATAAAATTACGCCCAGACGCCGAACCTCATTCTCATTACGATTTTCAGGCATTCTTGCGATTCTTATTTTTACGCCTCTTAATCGTATTCCAACAAGCCTCTTTGCGCCTATTATCGGGGTAAAGCGAGTAGATTTACTCAGCAAAAAAGTCGTTTTTATCTTAAACAAAAATGGACTAAAACGGTGAGCCGTACGAATCGGCTTGCTACGTTTAAAGAGGGAGAGAGCACGGTTGGGTCGTTTTACCTGTACGAAACCATCACTCCTTTTCCGTGTAGTTAATTGAGAGCCCAGATAAACCGTTAAGCGTTGCGTAAATTGGTTCAAACTAACATATGTTCCAAACGATTTCACCTCAGTAAGCAAAGATAGCTACGTGCCGCCATCCGTCAAGGGTTTATGAATGCGGCTATGGAAGTGACGCGCAAGAAACGGAGAGGCATCAGCCGCACCCTTGACCGATAGCATCACTACGCTGGGAAGCGCTTACGAGTTGAAATCAGGAGGAGTGTGCAGTTTTTTTAATTTTGAAGATTAACCGAAAGTAGTAAAAACTACCTTTGAACCAATTAAATTATTGTTTAACCGGAGATTTTTCTCCTTTATTTCTCCTTTTTCGTCCTTAGCAGTTCTGTTGACACGTAACACCCCCAAAAGAAAAAGCCTCTATGCCGGATTTCCAACATAAAGGCTTTATTTTCAATCAGTACCCGAGGCCGGGATCGAACCGGCACGAGTGTTACCTCACAGGTTTTTGAGACCAGCGCGTCTACCAATTCCGCCACTCGGGCAACGTTTTTTTGAATTGGACTGCAAAAGTAAACATTTCTGTTAAATAATTACGCACCGATGCAAATTTCCATCAACGCATTTTCCCTTGCCTCAGAGCAACTATTTTTGGTTTATGGCGTCAACTCCGGCTATCATAATCATGTTCACGATGTCGCTTACACTGCTTCCCATCTGCAACACGTGTACAGGCTTGGCCATTCCGTTCAAAATCGGACCTACTACTTCCACTTCCGACAATTCCATAAGTAGCTTGTAGGCAATATTGGCGGCGGCCAATGTGGGGAAAATTAAGGTGTTGGCACGTTTTCCGTCGAGCTTGCTAAATGGGAAACTGCCTTGCAGAATTTCTTCATTTAATGCTGCATTGGCCTGCATTTCACCGTCTACAATTAAATCGGGATAATCGCGGTGCAGGATGGTGATGGCTTCGCGCTGCCGTATGGTGAGCGGACTGGTTACTGTGCCAAAATTAGAATAGGAAAGCAACGCTATTCTGGGTTCGACTTTAAACTGACGTACGGCTTCGGCGGTTTGTACCGTGATTTCAACCAGCTCCTGTGCCGAGGGCTGCAGGTTTACCGTACAATCGCTCAAAAACAATGGACCATCTTTCGTGTTTACGATGTACATTCCGCTTACAATATGGGCGTCGTGTTTTTTACCCACCACCTGCAAAGCCGGTCGGATAGAGTCCGGATAACTGCGGGTTAACCCGGAAATCATGCCATCGGCAACGCCGGTTTCGAGCAGCATGAGGGCAAAATAGTTTTTGTTTTCGAGGGCTTCGCGGGCAGCAAACCAGGTCATGCCGCGGCGCTTGCGCTTTTCGTAGAGTATTTGTGCATACTCATCGCGTTTAACGATCATCTCACGTGAGTTGGGGTCAACAATTTCAACACCTCCCAGATCGAGATCATATTCGGCAATCATTTTGTTGATGATGGCCTTATCGCCAACCAGAATAGGATTAGCCAGTTTTTCGTTTACCACAATTTCGGCTGCTTTCAGAATGCTGTAATGCTCGGCATCGGCCAGCACAATGCGTTTGGGTGCAGATTTGCAAATGGCTTTTACCTGACGTTTCAACGGATTAGAAAGCCCCATGCGTTTTTGGAGTGTCAGCTTATACTGATCCCAGTCGGTTATTGGCTTAGCGGCTACACCGGTCTCCATGGCTGCTTTGGCCACGGCCGGAGCCACCCGTTCAATAAGGCGCGGATCGGTTGGTTTTGGGATGATGTACTCATGCCCGAAAGTCAGGTTGTGTACCTTAAAGGCCAGATTAACTTCTTCGGGAACAGGTTCTTTGGCCAGTTGTGCCAGGGCTTTTGAAGCCGCCAGTTTCATTTCTTCATTTATTTCACTAGCCCGAACATCCAACGCCCCTCTGAAAATAAAGGGAAATCCCAGCACGTTGTTTATCTGATTTGGATAATCAGATCGTCCGGTAGCCATGATGATGTCTTTGCGGGTTTCGGTGGCCTCGTCATAGGTGATTTCCGGGTTGGGGTTGGCCAAAGCAAAAACGATGGGTTCATCAGCCATCGAGAGCAGCATTTTTTTCTTCATTACACCACCTACCGACAGACCCAGAAACATATCAGCACCTACCAAAGCTTCTTCGAGCGTACGGGCGGATGTTTCGACAATGAACTGTCGTTTGATGTCGTTGAGGTCGGTGCGGTCTTTATGCAACACCCCTTTGCTGTCGAGCATGATGATATTTTCGGGTTTTGCTCCTAATGCAATGTAAAGGCGCGTACAGGAAACAGCGGCAGCACCGGCTCCATTGACAACGATCTTCAGGTTTTCAATTTTCTTTTTGTTGATTTCCAAAGCATTGAGCAAACCGGCAGAGGTGATGATGGCTGTTCCATGCTGGTCATCGTGCATGACGGGAATATTGAGTTCTTTTTTTAGCCTGTCCTCAATTTCAAAGCACTCGGGGGCTTTAATATCTTCCAGGTTAATGCCACCAAATGTTGGTGCGATGGCTTTAACAGTTTGAATAAACCGCTCGGTATCGGTTTCATTCACTTCAATATCAAACACATCGATATCGGCAAAAACCTTAAACAAGAGTCCTTTTCCTTCCATCACAGGTTTGCCGGCTTCAGGTCCGATGTTTCCCAGACCCAGCACGGCGGTACCGTTTGAAATGACAGCCACCAAATTTCCTTTAGCTGTATATTTGTATACATCTTCGGGGTTTTTTTCAATAGCCAGACAGGGATCGGCCACGCCGGGGGTATAGGCGAGCGACAAATCACGTTGCGTTGAATAAGGCTTTGTGGGCACTACCTGAATTTTTCCGGGACGACCGAGCGCATGGTAGTTAAATGCGTCTTTTCTAAAGAGTTTATCCATTATACCTGAGGTTATTTACAGAACCAAAATTACGACTTATATCATGATTTTTGCAAACGATTGCGCTTAAATGTTGCGTATTTGTAAACAGAATAAATAAGCGGCTAACCGGCTCATTTAAAACAGGTGAATACCATGATGTAAGCCCAATTCTATAAATAACTCAAGTTTCGCAGTTAAACCTATTTAGTGAAAATCAGATAATTAAATTGTTATCAAACATAAATGACATTGAAATACTGTTAATTACCGATTCCATTCCTATTCCGAAATTTTCTCTGTGAACCTCTGTGACTTCTTTGTGAACCT
>DJVY01000081.1:7785-17378 GCA_002440885.1 Bacteroidales bacterium UBA6244 | reverse complement strand
CATCGGAATGCAACTGGTGGGTCAAACACCCTTCCTGATCGGGCAACTGGTAAGTACGACTCATTTATTGTTGATTGGAAAAGATCAAAGGTATAAATTTTCTTTGTCATGACAATTCATTACTTAATGTAGGTTGAATAGATGAAACGAGCCCCACCAGTTACAAACTGGCTGGAGCGACGTGTAATAATTTAGGCAAATTTGAACACTCTAATCAGAACCTCTTGGGTATCAATCATGCTTATTCAACACATAGAAAATGACAGCTCATTAGTTAGTTTTCTTACTTTTGTAACTTTCTTAAAAGGGAATTCATGAAAAAAGGGGATGTTTCCGTTTTGTTGCGTCGGGTTGGTTTAATGAAGCTTACGGATGATGTAAGGTTTTACTATTTCAAATTTAAAAAGCGGAAAAAAAACAAGCAATTTCTTTTAAACAATCCTGAAGCAAAACTGCCGCCCGATTATTTAATTTACGAATCATTTCAGATTGATTATGAAGAGTATTACACCAAAAGTAAAGCTTCTGCTGAGTGGATATTGTCCTATTTCTCAAAATATATTTCTCTATCCGGTATAAAAGTGTTGGATTGGGGCTGCGGACCGGGAAGAATAATCAGGCACATGTCGCATTTGCTCGAAACCGGAAAAGTATATGGCACCGACTACAACCCTGCTTCAATTGAATGGTGCAAAAATAACCTTCCGGGAATTGAATTCAATACCAACACGTTAGAAGCAAAGTTGCCTTATCAGGATAACTATTTCAATGCTATTTATGGGATTTCCATTTTTACCCATCTGAGCGAACAACTTCATTATGAATGGATGAACGAACTGAAGCGTATTCTGACTCCCGGTGGCTTAATCTTTCTCACCACTCATGGCGATGCATTTATTGAAAAATTAACCGAAAAAGAAAGTGCCGCCTATCATCGTGGAGAACTTATTGTGAGAGGGATGACAGCAGAAGGTCACCGTACCTACACGGCCTACCACCCTAAGGTGTTTATGGAAAAACTGTTTGAAGGAATGAAAATTCTTGAGCATGTTGAAACACCGTCAAATAATGGAAAAGCGCAACAAGATGTCTGGCTTGTGCAGAAGAAATAATGCTTACTTTTCAAGTATCTTCTGTTTTACATTTCTTTTAGTACTTAACCTGAGGACGTATATCCTTTAAAATATGACACTTGTTTTTAAAGGCATCCTTTAAAATATGACACTTGTTTTTAAAACTTACTTGACTAATTCCGAATTAATTCTCCATAAATAGCTATTTCATTTTCTCTTTTCCCGAAAAAACTCCTTGATTAACTCGCCGCATTGGTCGGCCAAAATTCCGCCCACTACTTCGGTGGAAGGATGTAGAACGGGCACCGCCAATTTGGAAAAACCTCTTTTTTCGTCGTAAGCACCAAATACCACGCGGCTGATTTGCGTCCAGAAGGCAGCACCGGCACACATCACGCAGGGCTCCAATGTAACATACAGTGTGCAGTCTTTCAGGTATTTGCCACCTATGAAGTCGGCGGCAGAAGTAAAGGCCTGCATCTCAGCATGAGCCGTTACATCGTTGAGGGTTTCGGTGAGATTATGGCCACGCGAGATGATACGGTTGTCGAACACAACCACCGCTCCTACAGGCACTTCGTTCTGCAAACGAGCCTTTTCGGCCTCTTTCAGCGCTTCTTTCATGAAGTGCTCGTCGGAAAATATACCAAGATTCATAGTAAATTTTTTTTATTTCTTTTTTAAACAGCGAACGCCGAACACCGATTTTTGAATGTCGAAGGATAATGCAACTTCTAAATTCATCATTTCACGCCGTAGGCGGACAGGCTGTTAATCGATATTCGTTATTCCATTTACTTATTCCTTTTTAAACACCGAACACCGATTTAAGAGTTTCGAAGTATAATCCTTATTAAATTTTCCCATTTCTTTACGAATTTAGGTTTTTCTGTGCTGTTTCAATACTCTTCACAAAAATCGAAATCAGTTCATTAATTTCCTTCTTCAATTCAATTAAAAGATGTTCAGATTCAAATAATTTGCTCAGATGTATTATTTTTAAGCACACGTGTGTTTCGCGCAATTCCTTTAAAATAACTTTCATTTTATGAATAAAATCCTTCCTGGATTCAGCACTCTGCGCTTCCCCATAATTCAATGAAACCGATGTTCCCGATCGTACCAATTAGCTTGATAAATGATTGCCGGCCTTTGAATTAGGCATTTCGTTGGTCAATTCAATTATTAAAACCGAAAAATCAATAAGTCTCTCTTCCAAATCAAATTTCTTCATTTTTTCCATTCTATTTTAAACACCAATTCCTAATTATTAAAGTAGTATCGTACTTCAGCATTCATCATTCGTTAATCGATATTCGTTATTCATTTTAAATCTTCTTTTAACACCGAATGTCAGCCTGTCCGCCTACGGCGCGAAACACCCAACGCCGAATATTGAAGTGGGATTCCTCGTTCATTTCGTGATTCATCATTCGTTAATCGATATTCGTTATTCTTTTTTTCTTCAGCAGCACTCCTCCCGCCAGCACCAGTGTCGCCACAACAAATGCCGGAACAAAGGAATTCTTGGGCTCGAACTGCTCCGGCAACAGGACTCCCCAAACAAACAACAAAACATTCACCACAAATCCGGCAAGAATACTACACAACGCGGCCTTGCGGTAAGGAAAAACCTCCTTCTTAACCAGCGAAAACAAGGTAATGGGAGCAAAAATGGTGATGGTGGAAATGCCCACGACCATCAAATCGACAATGTAAGGAAATACCAGTGCCATGCCCAAAGCAATCACGCCAAAAACCAAAGTAGCCAGACGAATCAAAACACCCTCTCCCAATTTTTTAGAGGAAGTTTTGGTCTTCCAACCTACCAAATCTTTTACCGCTGAAATGGAAATGATGTTTAAGAAACTGTCGCCCGACGACATGAGCGCCGATAACAATCCCACCATGGCAAATCCGAATAACAACCCTCCGCTGTGGCGATCGATGAACACATAGGCCACATCCTTTGGGTCGAGCGCTTCCTGACTTACAACCCGAATGGTCATGCCTACCAGCGGAAAAACAATGTAAAAAGGCAGCATGCCCAACCCCGACCAAAGACTTACCCTTCGAGCCGTTCGTTGGTCTTTTGCAGCCAGAATGCGTTGCCAGATGTCCATGCGCACCAAAACCGACCAACTCAAAAACACAGGCAATGCCAACAAAAAAATCCAGCCATAATAGGTACCGTTGAGCATGTTGGAAGGCAGTTCGGCTAAGCGTCCGAAGACTTCGGTATCTTCGATAATTCCAGGAATAAACACCAGCACAATCATTACCACGATGGCCACAAATTGTACCATGTCGGTGAGAATTACCCCCGACAAGCCGGCAATGGCCGTATAAACCACCACAATCAAGGCCGAAATAACCACCGCCGTGGTATAGCCAATTTCAAAGCCATATTTAAGCAAACTGGCCATGGCCACAAACTGAGCTGATAACAAAAAGAAAAAGATGAAAATATTCACGCCACTTACGGTAGAAGAAAATATCCGTGTAAACCCGGATGTTTCATAACGGGTGTAGCGGTAGTTAAGGTAATGAGGAAAGCTGTAAATGTGATGTTTAGCTCCAAACTCGCGTATGTTTCCGGCAAAGAAAAACAACAACACAAACCCGATGACATAGGCCACACCAATGCCCACCGCTGCCAACCCCGACTCGTAACCCATGGCAATGAGTCCGATGGAAGTTCCTCCACCCACAAACGTGGCCAACGTAGTAAAAACCAACGGGATAACCCCCGTTTTTCGGTTGTTTACCAGGTATTGATCCAAATCAGAAGTGCGCAAATGCCGGATGGAAATGATGAGAACAAACACCAGATAAACGATAATCCAAAAGAGCAGTTCGTGAGTCATGTTGTTGATTTTAACCACCTAAGCATTTCGTAAAACTTAATGTGTCTTAAGTTAAGGGCATTTCAAAATAGTATAATTCATCAGCTAACTTAAACAAAATAAGCGCACCTATAAATTTTGCATTTTACATTTTACACTTTGCATTTTACATTTCGCATTTTCCACCTCACCCTCCTCCAAATCTCCTGCTGATATACTCATTCATCTCTTTCAACGAGGCCACCTCCTGAGAGGCATTTCCCGAGCGCACAAAGAACTTTTCCACCTCCTGCCCTTGTTTGCTTTTTGTAACGATGAACAGTGGTTGCACACCCGGATGAATTTGAATAACACAAATAACTTTCCCTTCAATTTCAGGAAACTGAATCTGCAAAAAATGATTTGAAAAAGTTAAACCAAACTGATTGGTAATCAATTTTCGCAGGTGGAGTTCAAAGTAGTCGACATCTTGTTTTTTAAGTGTTTTAAAATCCGGTACAAGACCTAGAATTTCGTGGTTATCGGCAACACCGATAAAAAGGACGCCTCCCCTGGCATTGGCAAAAGCCGCAATGCTTTTCATGATAACACCTTCAAGTACCGGATTTACCGCCAGTTCGTTGTAATCCCAGCGCAACGACGATTTGAACTCAATGCTATCTGATTCACCATTTTTAACCAGACCCAGAATATCTTCAACCTGCAGAAGGACTGGAGGTTCGGGGGTTTGCGTTATTTTTTCGCGGTGTTTTCGCACAGCAGTGAGATAAGAAAGAATGGCCAGAATCAGAAACAATGCCGCCAGGTAAGCAAAAACCAACTCCTGATCGCGTTCCGTTTTTGCCAGATCCAACGCAGACAAAGTAAGTCCATAACCCGTGATCCCCATTTGCGGTTGCAAATGCATCAAACGTGTCCAGTAAACCTGATCTTTAAAAGTAAACGAATAGGAATAATTTAGTTTGTCCTTTTGGATTTTCCATTTATCAATCAGCTTTTTAACCTCTGAACTTAAATCAAAATAGTGCCTTATTTTGGCTGTATCGGCAGTTTTTACAGGGGTTAATATTTCGTTGTTTTGGGTAATTACCGAAACCAGCGGGTTTTTATATTTCAGTGCCGAAGCAAATTGTTTGCCCATTTTTTGGGTACTGTACAAAAAAGCCACCGCAATTTCTTTCCCGAGGTAAGTTTCTATATCAAAAACCATCATCAACAGTTCGACACTTTCCGCAAAGGGCCGGTCCACATTAACCCATACGTTAGTCGTGTCGTTGTCGCCAAGCTGATTTACAATGTGCCCGAAACTCTTGCGGCTGATGAGATAACTGTAGGTATCGCTCCATTCACTAACCACTTTCAGTTGTTGGTTAAGTCGTTTCCAGCCGATCAGCGAATCCTCCTTGATGTTATTGTATGTTGTGGTCCAGGTTTCTCCATCTTCCACAATGGCGTAATTCATGGTTGAATCAATCAAAATAACGCCTGTAAGAAATTTGTCGTTTTTAATAAGCCGACTGAAAAATAGGTTGAGCGAATCGGTATTGCTCATTGCCACAGGGTAATTGTACAACCCCTTTTCGAGATTTCCTTTGGTAGCATTCACTGCCTTCAAAAAACCGCTAATACTTTTATTAAAACGTTCGGTTGTTTTGCTGATAATCTCGTCAGCGTACGTATTTTGTTGAATCCGAAACCAATAAACCAATAGGCTTGTCACCATCAGCACCACAAACACAACTGTAAACCATACACTTACCCTTTTACTGAACATAGCTTTCCACAGTTTTAATCTTCAAAGTTAGTTGAATTTGAAAGAAAATCAATATTTCGGCGTAAACCTTTAAAGCCGGCACGTTGTACGGCCGAATGTTTAAAAAGTTGGTTAAACAAGGGCTTATCCATTGATTCCCAATCTGATTTGGTCATTTCTCGCAACTTCTCTGTGGGCATAAACTCCGGTTCGTTGTGTGGCGAGCTAAAGCGATTCCAGGGGCAAACATCCTGACAGGTATCACAGCCATAAATCCGGTCGTTAAAAGTTTCCTTAAATCCAGAATCTAACGCTCCGCGATACTCGATAGTGAGGTACGAAATACACTTGCGCGCATCTACTTTAAATGGCGTAATGGCTTTGGTTGGACAAGCGTCGATACAGCGGGTACAATGTCCACAGTAACTTTTTGGATCAGGAATAGCATCGTAAAACAAATCCAGATCGATAAGCAAGTGCCCAATGAAGAAAAACGAACCTCCTTTTTTATTAATGAGGCAAGTGTTTTTACCAATAAACCCCAACCCACTGCGCTGTGCCCAGGCGCGATCGAGAAAAGGTGCTGAATCGACGAAAGCCCGACCTGTCCTTTCTCCCGTTTTTGCTTCAATAAAGGTTAGCAATTCATTTAGTTTTTTCTTCATAACAAAATGATAATCTTTACCATAGGCATATTTGGAAACGGTGTAAGTTTGGTCATTAGAGAGCGAGTTATGAGGAAAATAGTTAAACAATACCGTTATCACCGACCGGGCATTTTCGAGCAAAAGAGCAGGATTGTATCGTTTATCTTTGTTGTTTTCAAGATACTTCATTTCACCGTGAGCTCCTTCGGCAAGCCATTGTTCCATCCGTTGGGCATCCTGATTTAGAAAAATAACCTCAGCGATTCCGCAATCAAAAAACCCCAGTCTTTTAGCCTCCAGTTTAATGGTGTCGCTTAGCGATTTTTTTAACAAATCAGTTAAAAGCATGACCTTTGGGTTAAAACAGCTTTCCCTGATCAGGATTTTTAACTTTTCCTAAATGCTTATATGCCAAGGCTGTGGCTTCACGTCCGCGGGGAGTGCGCATAATATAACCTTCTTGAATCAGATACGGCTCGTACACTTCTTCAATGGTGCCTCCCTCCTCGCCCACTGCTGTCGAAAGGGTTGTAATGCCAACAGGCCCGCCCTTAAACTTTTCGATAATGGTACTTAAAATGCGGTTATCCATTTCATCAAGGCCATGTTTATCGACATTTAGCGCCGAAAGTGCATATTGAGCAATTTCAATATCGATGGTACCATTGCCTTTTATCTGGGCAAAATCGCGCACTCGACGGAGTAGCAAATTGGCGATACGTGGCGTACCACGACTTCTTCCGGCAATTTCGAGGGCTGCGTTGTCCATAATCTCAACATTTAAAATACCGGCTGATCGTTTCACAATTTTCGTCAGCGTGTCCACATCATAGTAATTTAGTCGGGAATTTATACCAAAACGTGAACGCAGCGGAGCGGTAAGCAGACCTGAGCGGGTGGTAGCCCCGACCAGGGTAAAGGGATTGAGCACAATTTGCACGGAGCGCGCGTTTGGACCGGTTTCGATCATGATATCAATTTTGAAATCCTCCATGGCCGAGTACAAATATTCCTCCACTACAGGACTCAATCTATGAATTTCATCAATAAACAACACATCATTTTTTTCGAGGTTCGTCAGCAGTCCGGCCAAATCGCCAGCCTTGTCGAGCACAGGCCCTGAGGTGGTAATCAAATTCACTCCCAACTCGTTTGAAATGATATGTGATAGGGTTGTTTTTCCAAGTCCGGGAGGGCCATGCAACAGCACATGATCGAGCGATTCTCCCCGCAGTTTTGCTGCCTGAACAAAAATCTTCAGGTTTTCAACCACTCCTGCCTGCCCCGAAAAGTGATTAAAATGCTCAGGACGCAGAGTCTTTTCAATCTCTTTGTCACCTTTGGTGAGGTTCGATCCGGTAGCGTCCAGAATTTCGTTTATCATAACAACTTCTTTTTGCACAAAAGTAGCCGAAAAAAGCGAATACACTGAGGTCGCCCAACATCTAAAAACGCGTAACAAGAACCTGTGAGGAAGCGCTTTTTTTGCAATAACACCAAATTAGGCTCAATACACTTGCATATGAAAGATTTTTAAGTAAATTAGCACCATGACAAAATACTAATTCGTCATGAAGAAATTTAATAAAATATAAAGCTCATGAATACGCTGTTAGTTGCTTTTGATTTTTCGAAAAATGCGCTTCACGCGCTTGAATATGCGCTTGTTTATGCTCAAAAACTGGAGGCTGCACTACACCTTATCTGGGTTGATACCACAAGTGTTGGTGAGCTAACCACCGACACCATCGCCGGTGATTTGCGCATCGAATCGAAAACTTCCATCGATGAAGTGGTCAGGAAATATCAGGATCAGACTCCACAGGGAAAAATCCATGTTATCCTGCGCAGGGGAAAAGTGTATCAGGAAGTAGCCAAAGCCGCACGTCACATTGAAGCAGATATAATTTTTGCAGGTACACACGGCGTTTCCGGGTACGAGCAATATTGGATTGGAAGTAATGCTTACCGGATTGTAGCTCAGGCTCCATGCCCGATAATCACGGTTAACAGTCATTACCAAATCCACCCGCATATTAAAAACATCCTGCTTCCTTTAGATAACACACTGGAAACCAAAGAGAAACTACCAATGGTAGCCGAGTTGGCCCGAAAATTTGATGCCACCATCCACCTGTTGGAAGTGTACAATACGCCAATAAATTTGATCAGGAAGCGGATAGCACGATTCAGTGAAGAAGCAACCCGGTGTTTATTAGAGAAAAAAGTATCGTTCGTGACCGAAAAAATTGAAGCCGATAACGTGGCGGCCTCCATTTTACGCTACATCGAAGAAAACAACATGGATCTTATTTCGATCATGACAGATCAGGGAACTACATCGGCTAACAAATTTTTAGGAGCTTATTCACAACAGTTAATCAATAATTCAGTTATTCCTGTATTAAGCGTACGGGCAAAAGAAAGTCAGTAAAATATTAGAAAAATGAAACCTCTGTTTGTAGTAGTAATCATGATCGCCGTTTTTTTGTCGGGCAGTCCGGCCTTGGCACAAACCGATGATGTGGAGCTTATCACCTCCCCCACGCCTGACAGCTTGTTGGCGTTGCATGTGGCCTACAACAAATTGTTTCCGGTGTATCCGGGATACCGCATTCAGCTGTTTATGGAGTCAGGGAATAATGCCTTGACAGAGGCGGAAGAGCTGATAATAAAATTTAACGAGTTATACCCGGAAACGGGCACTTATATCACATTTCGCGAGCCATATTACAGGGTACGGGTAGGCGATTTCAGAACCCGCCTGGAGGCCGAAAAGTTTCTATCACAGATATCCAGAAAATACCCGAGTGCATGGGTTATTCAGGATGATGTGAGTTTTCCGGAATTGTTAATACCACAAAAATCCAACGATTATGAGTAAGATTATTGTAGTGGGCATCGATTTCTCCGACTGTTCCATAAACGCCCTCGAGCATGCCATCAGCATTGCCAGGAACGCAAAAGCCGGAGTAAGAATGGTTTGGGTGAATCACCTCGATTATTCAAAAGAAATTTTCGCAACCGAGCCCGACAACGTAGTTGCCGAGGCCACTGAAAGATTTAACGAGCTGGTTAAAACCTATCGTTACCATCTGGGAGAACAGAAAATCGACTATGTTCTGCGCAAAGGAAAAGTGTACCGCGAAATCTGTAATGCCGCAGCAGAAGTGAAGGCGTTTTTGATTGTAATCGGTACGCACGGATCTTCAGGATTTGAAGAGTTTTGGATTGGCAGCAACGCTAACCGCATCGTGAGTAGCAGTAAAATCCC
>DJVY01000081.1:0-7762 GCA_002440885.1 Bacteroidales bacterium UBA6244 | reverse complement strand
GCACTGCTGGCCAAGTATTTTCACTCCGAAATTCATTTGCTCGGACTCTTTACCACCCAGGCCGACGATCTGCGATACCGTATAAAAAACTATGTGGCACAAGCAGAAGAATACCTGAAAGAAAATGAGATCAGATACAAAATCGCCTACTTGGAAGCTGATAACATCACCGACGAAACACTGAAATATGCCGAAAGTATAAAAGCAAATTTGATTGCCATTATGACTGAACAGGAGATTTCAATTACCAATTTGTTACTCGGCCCTTATGCCCTGCAAATGGTAAACCATTCGCCGATTCCTGTCCTGAGTATTCATCCGGAAAAACCCTAAAGTTTCTCTCTTTATTGTTTTTACCATTCAATCTTAAATTGATATTAGATAACTATGGAAATACCTATTCTAACAGATATTGTAATCATTTTAGGGTTATCTGTTTTTATCATTTTGCTGTTTCAACGACTCAAACTACCAGTGATATTGGGGTTTCTTATCACGGGAATAATCGTTGGTCCGCACGGATTAAACTTAATTAAAGCTGTCCACGAGGTAGAGCTGCTGGCCGAAATCGGGATAATTTTCCTTTTGTTTTTAATTGGCATTGAATTCTCATTAAAAGGTCTGGCGTCCGTAAAGAAAACAGTGCTAATGGGCGGAATGCTTCAGGTAGGTGGAACTATCGGATTGGTAACGCTTATCGCCTATTTGTTCGGGCTTTCTATTCAATCGGCTGTTTTTCTCGGATTTTTGATTTCACTGAGCAGTACAGCTATTGTTTTAAAAATGCTTCAGGAGAAAGGAGAGCTCACCTCGCCTCATGGCCGGGTTTCGGTTGCTATATTAATATTTCAGGACATCATCGTGGTGGTGATGATCTTATTGATTCCCATTTTAGCCGGACAGTCGGAAAACCCGTTGATGACCATGTTGTGGATGTTGATAAAAGTAGTTGGCGTTATTGTCGCTATTTTTCTGCTTTCCAAATACATCGTTCCGGTAATTTTCAGGCTTGTAATAAAAGCCAAAAGTCGCGAACTTTTTGTGTTGATGGTTATTTTGTTGTGTTTTGCCACGGCGTGGTTAACCTCAGCTATCGGGCTTTCGCTTGCTTTGGGGGCATTTTTTGCCGGTCTGATTATTTCCGAATCAGATTACAACCACCAGGCCACCGCCAACATTCTTCCTTTTAGAGAAATCTTCATTAGTTTTTTCTTCGTTTCGGTGGGCATGTTGCTCGACTTTTCATTTTTTGTAGAGCATATTTTAATGATACATCTGGCTACGCTGGGAGTAATTGTTTTAAAAATATTGATCATTGGCCTGACTGTCCTGGCATTAAGATATCCACCACGAACCATTTTTTTAACCTCATTAGCCATTTTTCAAGTTGGTGAATTTGCCTTTTTGCTCGCCTCCAACGGCATGCAATATCAACTGTTGACGCAGGAAGTGTACCAGTTTTTTCTGGCCATTTCAATTATTTCCATGGGAGCCACCCCTTTCATTATTAATATTGCCCCGCGGTTAACCAAATACCTACTTCAGACCGGACTTCCTGAACCGGTTAAAAACCGATTAAACACCCTCACCCGATCGAGAGCCGAAAAAACCAAAATAATTGAATCGGCGTTTCATGATCACATCATCATTGTGGGCTATGGTATGAATGGCGAGAATGTGGCCAAGGCCGCTCGCAGAGCAAGCATTCCTTACGTAATAGTAGAAATAGATCCGGAAGCCATGCAAAAAGCCAAAGCCGCCGGTGAGCCTATTGTGTTTGGTGATGCAACAAGCGATGTTATTTTAAAGCATGTTCATGTGCAGGAGGCCCGCGTTGTGGTGGTTGCCATTTCGGCGCATCAGGCTACCCGACAGATTGTTCAAAATGTAAGGATGTTTACCGGGACAGCCTATATTATTGTAAGAACCAGGTATTTAAGGGAGGTGGATGAGCTAACCAAACTTGGCGCTGATGAGGTAATTCCGGAAGAATTTGAAACCTCGATCGAGATATTTTCCCATGTGCTCAAAAAATACCTCGTGGCTCAGGATGAGATCGACAGCTTTATTTGTGAGATCCGAAACCGGAATTATGAAATGTTGCGCAACTTACCTTCAGCCATAAACCTTATGGATGGTACACGTATTCAAATACCTTATATGGAAATAGTTACACTTCCGGTGAAACAAGGTAACAATAAAATTGTTGGAAAAACCATTTCAAATTCAGAAATACGGGCGCAGTTCAGTACCACCATCCTGGCAATAAAGCGAGACGAAAAATTTATAACCGAGATTAATCCAGAAGAAAAAATTCTGCAAGACGATATCCTCTATCTTTTCGGAAGCCCCGAAAATATCATTAAGCTCAATAAACACCTCAAAATATAATACTTCGGTCTTTTAATTCAGTACCGGACTTTCCTCCACCTGAATTACATTTTTGTTGGATTCATGGTAGATAAATGCAACAATATGACAATTTTTAGGAATCCATTCTTCTTTAAACTCTAACGTGTATTCTTTAACGAATACATCGCCATTGCTAACCGTATTACCGCCATTTACCGACTCTCCCCAATTTCCATTCAGGGTAGTGCGTAACATGTGCATGTGTACATAATTTTCTTCAACAGGCGTTTGTCCGGCATCCGGATTATTATTCTTTTGTGCAGAAACAATGCTATCCTGTGTTAAACAAACCAAGAGCTGAATGTTTCCTTCCATCGATTCCAGGAAAGTGGTAGTAACCTTGGTCGTTAGCTTTTTTGTGGAACTATTGAATTCATTCTTAATCAACATTTTGGCTTCAGCAGGTTGCTGTAACAAAGGCGCGATAGCCGTTCCCCAGTTTCCGGGTGAAACGACGTAGTTATCGTTTATTGGAATGCGGTTGACCAAGCCATTTGGATTACCCTGAGCTCCATTTCCAAAAAAAGTATCCCATGTGTTGCCGGCTTCAGTTCTGTAATCACTTGAAAACAAAGGATCAGAAGTGGGTTGAGCAAAATATCCGGCATGAACAGCCATTATCACCACGCGATCACAAAAATCATCCTGCAATGTATGAGCGAGTAAAGCAGCTGTTGGACAATTTACACATTGATGACCTGTGTAGTCCTCGAGTAAAACCTTTTTGTCACCACTACAGTAATCTACATTTTCGATATAGGGAGGATCTACTTTTTCGCAGCTGTTAAAAACAACCACCGCAGTCAATACCAGAAGTAATAAATATCTTATTTTCATGTCTTTATACATTAAAAATTACTTGATAAAGTGATTGAAAACCCGTTTGAAGCAGGCACTTGACGACATACGCCACCTACACAAACAACCCCTTCGCGCTGACGGCCATAAGTAACCGAAACCCGTGTGGTTTTGTAGGTGTATCCAAATGATCCGGTGTAATAATGAAGTCGGTCCTCCGCAATGTCGTTTCCGTAGTTGTACTGGTCGGCAATGGAGAAAAACCAATGAGGAGAGATGGTGTACTCAAACATCAGCGCAGCCCAGTCTTGTTTGTCTTCTTTAGTCCATAAGCCCTGCAACTCCACCCTTAATGCCTTTTTCGAGGTAAATTTGTAAGTCATGTCAATAACACCGATATGGGCAAAAACATTCGGTTCGCCAGTATGCCCCAGCACCACATCCTGGTTGTACTGCTGGTTGATATAAGTATAAATACCTTTCAGGTTTTTACTGAATTTCTTATCAATTTTAACTGTTAAATCGCGGTTAAAAATGGTTTTTCCAAACTTGAAAAACTCGCTGGTATAACCAAGCGTTCCGTTTTGATTTATTCCTGTTGTATCGTTTACCTTCTGTCGGTCGATATCGTTTATTTGCGAGTAATTGATTTCTATTCCGGTACCATACTTTCCGCCGAGCCACGTTTTCTTAGGGATTTTATAGTTCACCTGAACCTGAAATCCAATTTCGCCATTAGGTTGAGTAGCATAAGGATACATGGCTGCCAACATGTAGGTATGATCTTCGGTAAGTGCGGGTAAATAGTTTATATCGAGCGCGTTGCCTGTTACAGCCTGATCGCTTTTATAACTCATGTTATCATATCTTTTAAACATAGCGAAAACGCCCAGACCTGTTGTTGAATAACTCCCTGTAAAAATAAAACCCTGTCCATCCTTGTAAATGTAGTTGTTAACTGCCGAAGGATCATTAATTTTATACGCATACTCAGAGGTAAAGTTAAATTTCCCGATACCTATATTAAAACGTCCGGCAAAAGCTCCAACATTTTTAGGCATTTTATAAAACGGATTGTTATCAGCCTGGTATTTACTTACGGCGCTACCACCAAGCGTTAGTTGAAGTTTGGCATCTGACATAAACTTAAAAACGTCATTGAAGTTAAGTTCAGCATCGACACCCTTTACCACTCCGCGACCATTTTTTTCCCATTTACTCCAGTAGTAACGCTGTGTACCATAAACGCCTTTAAAAATGAGTCCTTTCACCGGTTCAGCCACTACACGCACTCCATTAATGGAATTATCATAGCCCAACGACCATTCCTGATAGGTACGTAACACCAGACCATTACCAAACTGTTCATAAAAATTACCAACAGTAAAGCTATATTTCTCGGTATTATATGTCGCCCACAGGTAAGGAAACCCCTGCCCTTCGAGCTGCGTATCAAAGCCGGCAATAGGAGGCAAATAGGCTTCGTAGCGGAATCCGGCCGAAAAATTATCGAGCGTATAGATAATATCAGCGAAAGCATTAAAACCGAAATTATTGCCATTAATCGTTGAATCGGTTATGCCCAAAGCATTATCCGGTTGATAAAACATAACATCCGTTTCGAAACTCCCGTGCACTTCAGATCTTTTTAAAAAATCCTGGGCGTGGAGGGCGGTGGCCATAAAATAAAGCACTGCCGAAATAAATACAATTTTTTTCATAAATCAGATTGGTTAGTGTTGATAAACCATGCGTTAGATGCTATTCGTTAGGATCTTCGCCCGCAGCAATTTTCTTAAGGATTTCAAAGATTTCATCTTCCAACCCTTCGTAATATGAAGTATGCTGGTAAACCACTTCTCCATTACCATTAAGGATGAAAGTGTGTGGAATCATGTTAACACTCATGGCGCGTTTAAAATCACTGTTGGGGTCGAGTAACATTTCCATTGTCCATCCTTTGCCGCTTACAAAAGGCAATACCTTAGCCGTTGAGCGGGCATCATCAATTGATACGGCATATATTTTTACGCCTGTTTCTTCAACCCATTCAGGATAGTTTTCGTTATAGGCGTCCATTTCTAATTTACACGGTTTACACCACAACGCCCAAAAACTGATGATGATTGGCTTGCCATCGTTACTAATGTCCTGGGTATTAAACGAATTTCCATCGATATTCTTTATGGTTACCGACGGGATTTTAGCACCGGGATTCACTTCCTGAGCCATTGCGGCCATTCCAAACACGACCAAAAAGGTCAATAAAAAGAGTTTTTTCATTTATTTTATGTTACTTAATTTTCTTCCTATCAGACAACCTGAGCAAAAATAATGTTGCTTATCAGGCATCAAACAATGTAAACCTCGAGCAACTTGAGTGACGCCGAAGCCGGAATAAAGTCTATTCTGCTGATAATAGCGGGTACAAGCACCGCTTCACCGGCTTTAATTGACAACTGTTCTTCACCCCATTGCAGAAGTCCGTTTCCCTCTACTCCTATGTAAACGACAAAGGAATCCATCAGTTCGAGATTTTTTTCCATTGGTTGATCAATCTGCACTTTGTTGACAGTAAACTGTGGGCAACTTAAAACAGAAGCCGTTCCGTTGCTGATGGTATGATAATTTGTTTTGTATTGGTCAACAGGAGAGAAATCGATCGCTTCGAGGGCTTCATCGGTATGCAATTGACGGGCATTGCCCTGAGCATCCTTTCTATCCCAGTCGTAAATGCGGTATGTGGTATCAGAAGTTTGTTGAATTTCCGCTAGCAGTGTTCCCGGACCAATTGCATGGACGCGCCCGGCAGGCATAAAAAACACATCTTCTACCTGTACGTTTTCAACATTAAGAATCTGCTTCAGTGTTCCATTTTTCAGATGATTTAGATAACTTGCAGCATCAACCGGCTGATTAAAACCACTGATAAGTTGAGCCCCGGGCTGCGCACCCAGGATGTACCACATTTCTGTTTTTCCTTTTCCAATATTTCGTTTCGCAGCCAGTTCATCATCGGGATGAACCTGAATTGAAAGCCAATCGGCTGCGTCGATAAACTTGATTAATAAGGGGAACTCGTTCCCAAACTGTTCAAAGTTCTCCTCTCCGACCAAATCACCCATGTATATCTCTACCAACTCGTTTAGTTCATTTCCGGCTAAAAAACCGTTTTTAACAAGAGTCTGGTTGCCGTCAACACCTGAAATCACCCACGCTTCACCACAGTTTGGAAGATCGCCGTAGTCCATACCCAAGGTGGTTTTAAGCTGTTGTCCACCCCATATTTTTTCCATAAACAATGGCTGAAATTTCAACGGATATAGTTCATTCATTTCAAAAGGATTTTCAGCAAAAATAGTGAAAACCGTATTAACGGTAAAAGGATGTGTGGATGCAGCAAAGAAGCTACCTATTTAACTCATTATTAGCCCTATCATTAAATATTATCGTTTGCCGACGAATAGATTCTTCATGCATCAGGCTTAGCAGTTGTTTTAAAAAAGCCTCCTCCAATCCGAGGTGAGTACCAATCGAAAGGCGATCTTGGATAATGCCTGCCCAGCGTTTCATTTGAAGAATTGTGATGTCATTTTTGTTTTTATACTCTCCTATTTCATCAATAATTTCCATGCGCTTAGCTAAAATCTGAAGCAATTCACCATCCAGCTTATCTATTTCTGTCCTCAGCTCTTCGAGTTTATTTTCGAAATCGATGCTGCCGCGTTTTTCACGGATAACGAGTTGGTTAATCATATTCATCAAGGCAGCAGGGGTAATTTGTTGTGCGGCATCCGTTAGCGCTCTTTCCGGATCAAAATGACTCTCAATCATCAGGCCATCCATCTCCAAATCGAGTGCTTTTTGCGCTATGACTTCGAGTAAGTCGCGCCGACCACAGATATGGCTTGGATCAACAATAATGGGCAGTTCGGGGATAAGCCGTTTCAATTCGATGGGAATTTCCCACATGGGTGCATTGCGGTAAATTGATTTCTCAAAATAGTGAAACCCACGATGAATGGCTACTATTTTATGCAACCCCATGGCGTAAATTCGCTCTATTGCTCCTAACCAGAGTTTTATGTCGGGTGAAATCGGATTTTTAACCATTATAGGGATATCCACCCCCCTAAGCGCATCGGCAATGGCCTGAACCGAGAAAGGATTCACTACAGTGCGGGCACCGAGCCACAGCATATCTACTTCATGTTTCAGAGCTTGTTCCACATGCAAGGCATCAGCCACTTCAACAGCCGTTTTCAGTCCTGTTTCTCTTTTAACCAGCGAAAGCCAGGGAAGCCCTTTTTCTCCGACCCCGCTAAACTCACCCGGTCGGGTTCTGGGCTTCCACAAACCGGCTCTAAACACCTTTACTTGTGGTATTTCAGCTATTCTTCGGGCTGTTTCCAACATTTGGATTTCACTTTCGGCACTGCATGGTCCGGCAATTACCAAAGGCTTGCCCTGGGTATCAATCCAATCGGAAAGTGGAATAATGTGCAAATCAGTACTCATGGGGCAAAAATAAAGATTTTATACAGGTGAAATT
>DJVY01000023.1 GCA_002440885.1 Bacteroidales bacterium UBA6244 | reverse complement strand
GCTAAGTTTTTTCCTTTGTGGCTCTCCGTGACTTCTTCGTGTAGCTCTGTGTAACAACTTATTAGCTATGCCACGAAGGCCAATATTAAATCAAATTTTATTGTCTCTCAGCTATAAGAGCTTGAAAAATTACAAACAAAACTCGGGAATTCAAAAATCCGTGCTTATGTCCTTCCGACCGACGCTAGGAGCGGAGGAAACTGTTTTTCATTGCTTTATCACACAGGGGTGGGTCTTATGTTAGGCGTTTCCTTGATTCCTCCGTTTCGGGAGGGGAAAAGCGAATTCTTGAAAGGGTTGGAAGAAATTTCCTTGTATAATGTTACCAGAAAACAAATATGCTAAGCCATTAGAAATTAGCTGGCTGATGGCACTGTTCTTAAACCGGGTGCCCCGGATTTTATTCCCAAATGACTTGATTTTTAAGAATTTTGTGATTACATTTGCTAAAAAAAATGCACTTTAAGACCTCAAATCAGCCAAAACTCAAGTTAGGTATAGGTGATTATACTTGTAATTGGGGAGTTCATATTTGCGGTTTGTATGAAACCGAAGCTGAACGCGATGAAATTGTTTTCGGGTATCTTAAACAGGGCTGTTTGGCTAACGACAAACATATCTACATTCAAACCGAACAGACTGAAGACAGTTTCAAAAAGGGGTTTCGCGAATTTTGCCCCTCTTGTTTATCAACTGCGGAACAGCTGGAAAGAATGGACTTAAAGAAAGCACAGGACATTTACTACCCTGATGGCGATTTCGACCCCTGGAAAATGGATAAAACCATTAATGGGTATTGGGACTATACTCAGCTCGGAGGGAAGAGCAACTTACGGGCGGTTGCAGATATGGTTTGGGCTCTGCAAAAAATTGCCGGCGTTGAGCATTTGTTTGCTTATGAATCGCGGTTGAACTATTTCGTGCAGAATAAATCCATTGTTAGTTTATGCCTGTACGATGTAACCAAAATTGACGGCGCCACGATAATGAATGTGTTAAGAACCCATCCTTACACCATAAGTGGCCACATCATCACACAAAACCCTTATTACGTGCATCCGGATAAGTGGTTGTTAGAAAATGCACCGCAATTTTTAAATCCTAAAGTATGACGTAATGACAAACTTCGCACAGGATTTGTTTTTATTGGCGGTTAACCTGTCGCAATACAAAAATAAAGACTTGATAATTAATGTATTTGTTGAGAGTTTGCACGCCATATTCACGCCTCATACTTTTGAATGGCATGAAAAGGGGACAAAGAACAGTAAGTCTCAATTTGAAGTTTGTACTAGAAAAAAGAAGTTTGGCTTTATCAACCACACCAAGGGGGATTCTATTTCAGCCGAAAACACTTCGCTGCTGCAGAACGCCGTACAGATGTTGGCTTTGCTGCTCGAAAACCTTGAACAGGAAAACCAGTTAAACGACCAAAAAGAACAGCTATTGCAATTGGTTAACAAGCAAACCACTGATTTATTAGAAAAGCAAGCGAAATTAATTGCCCAAAACGAAGAATACGAAGCTTTAAATGAAGAACTAAAGCAGACAAACGAGGAGTTATACCAATTAAACGAAGCTTTACACAGTGCCAAAGAAAAGGCCGAAGAAAACGAACAGCGGTTAGTGACATTCATCAACTCCATACCGGATATCATTTGTTACAAAGACGGAAAAGGAAATTGGTTGTTGGCGAATGAAGCCGACTTGAATCTGTTTTGTTTGCAAGGGGTAGATTATTTCGGGAAAAACGATTTGCAGTTATCGGAGTATACTGCGGAGATCTACAAGGAATCGTTTGCTACATGCATGGAAACGGATGAAAAAGCATGGAAAAACAAAACCGTATCAAAAGGCATCGAAATCATACCAACGGTGAGGGGAGAGAGAAAAGTGTTTGATGTTTACAAAGTCCCGGTTTTTTATTCGAACGGAGAACGAAAAGGATTGGCTGTTATCGGAAGAGACATTTCAAAACTCTATGAAACCCAGGAATATCTGATTGCGGCCAAAGAAAAAGCTGAAGAAAGTGACCGGCTTAAATCCGCATTCCTTGCTAACATGTCGCACGAAATTCGAACACCTATGAATGGCATTCTTGGTTTTGCTGATTTGCTGAAACAACCGGACCTCACAGGAGAGCAGCAGCGAAAGTATCTCAATATTATTGAGAAAAGCGGCAAGCGGATGTTAAATATCATCAACGACATTGTTGATATCTCAAAAATTGAGGCCGGATTGATGAAGGTAGTTATCGTAGAATCGAATATCAATAACATAATCGAGGACATCTACACTTTTTTCAAGCCCGAAACGGAAGCCAAAAAAATACAGCTGTCTTTTAGTACCCCCTTGCCTGCAAAAGAAGCTTTTACTAAAACCGACAGTGAAAAGGTATATGCCATACTGACAAACCTGGTGAAAAACGCCATAAAATACACGCAGGAAGGTTCAATTGAGTTTGGGTACACCCTAAAAACGAAAACCCTACCTGATTCCTCCGAACAAAGGGATACGCTATATGAGTCGGAGTCAGCTATGACTGAACTGGAGTTTTTTGTGAAAGACACGGGAATTGGGATAGCTAAAGAAAGACAGGATGCTGTATTTGAGCGGTTTATTCAGGCAGACATAGCGGATAAAATGGCTTACCAGGGCGCAGGGTTAGGATTGGCTATTTCAAAAGCCTATGTGGAAATGCTTGGTGGTAAAATTTGGGTCGAGAGTGATCCTGATGGAAAAACAGGAGAAAAGGGCTCTGTTTTTTACTTCACATTGCCTTTCAATATCGTATTGGAGAAGAAAACTGTTGATCAACCCCTTGACTCTTCAGCAGACAATGGCAGCATTGGCAAACTAAAAATATTAATTGCCGAAGATGACGAAGCCTCCGAATTGTTTCTCTCCATCCTCACCAAAGATTATTGCAGGGATGTGCTAAAAGCCCGTTCAGGAACTGAAACCATTGACTTGTGCCGAAAAAACCCCGACATTGATTTAATACTGATGGACATTCAAATGCCTGAAATTGGAGGATATGAAGCCACGCATCAGATCAGGGAATTCAACAAAGAGGTGGTCATTATTGCACAAACCGCTTATGGACTCTGCGGTGACAGAGAGAAATCGATAGAATCAGGATGCAACGACTACATAGCCAAACCCGTTAACAAAAACGAATTTGTTGAATTAATACAAAAGTATTTTGGCCCAAATGCTTGATTTTGCCGTCATGCCCATCCCATAACACCCGATTACCGGATGCATACAAACTATTACAGATGTCCTGTATGTCACTAATCAGCCTGTAAAAACCCAGAGTAAAAAATCACCCACCATGTCAAACCAAATCCAAAAATTTTTACTTTTACTTTTTTTAAAATCAGGCAGTATGACCGCCACCTTTTCCAAAAATACTTATTCCCCTAATTGCCGGTACTTACCCGTGTTGGGTGCGATGAATTGTGGAGGATATGCCGTTTGGTGTAATTGGTGGCACGAAAAAAATTTAATAAAATGGAAATAAAATCACTTGAGAAAACAGACTTTGAAACAATATTTATTGCATTTAGTAAGGCATTTGCCGACTATGATATTCAACTAAATGCCGATGAACTTCGAGTCATGTTGAAGCGGCGTGGTTTTAATCCTGAATTATCGTTTGCCGCATTTGAAGGCGAAGATATTGTAGCATTTACTTTGAATGGTATAGGAAATTATAATGGAAAGAAAATGGCCTATGATACAGGAACAGGAACGCTGAAACAATACCGTGGGCAAGGTTTAGCGACAAAAATATTTGAGTATTCACTACCATTTTTGAAAAAAGAAAATATCAATCATTATTTATTGGAAGTGTTGCAACACAATAGTAAAGCTGTTTCCGTGTATCGAAAAATTAATTTTCAGACAACCCGAGAGTTTAATTATTTCGTTTGGAAGAACGAAGAATTCAAAAATGAAATAGAAGAATTTAGTAAACCATTCAAAATAGAATCAATCGATATTGAAGATTATGACATGCTTTCTGATTTTTGGGATTTTTACCCTTCATGGCAGAACAGTTTTGAATCCATCCAAAGATCGAAAGAAGATTTTGTCAAATTGGGAGCATTTGAAGATACAATGCTAATAGGATACTGCATTTTTGAACCTAATTCGGGAGACATAACCCAAATAGCCGTTGATAAGGAACATAGGAGAAAAGGAGTCGCCTCGCTGTTAGTTAGAGAAGCCGGCACATACAATAAGTGTTCAACAACAAAATTAATCAACGCAGATATTACCTGCAATTCAATTGTTGGCTTTCTAAAAGCAAAAAACATTGAGGTGAAAGGAAAACAGTTTGAGATGATTAAAGAAATATAGCCGGCATATCGATGATGTCTATACCGGCAAATACGATGCGGTGCTCCTCCCAGATAAATGCCGAGCCATTCGGCACCCCCTATGCCCTAAGCCTGTGGCAAGTGCTGCCAGGGTAGATTCATTTAACCTTGCTGGAATCCTTGAAATTGATAATGAAAACCTCTTTTCCGGAACCAAATGCACTATGCGCCATAATCATTCCCTTTGCTCGATTGATCAGCCTATTAAATCCCGGAGTAAAAAATCAGCAACCATGTCAAACCAAATCCAAAAATTTTTACTTTTACTTCTTTAAAAACCAGACCGTATGATCGCAACCTTTTCCTGGGTAATTATTGGAGAGGAGGCAAATGGGAAATAGGGGATATGGCAGGTAGTATGAAGTTCTGTGCAATGTAATGTAAAACCAATATTTATTAAATAAACCTGAATGTTATGAAAAATAAACACTTGCTATTCATCTTGCTATTGTTCATATTTACAAGAACCACAGCCCAATGTCCTCCCGATGGCATTATTTTCAGAAATCAAGCCGACATTAACAGCTTTCAAACAAATTACCCAAATTGCTCAGAAATTATTGGTGTTGGTATTGAAGGAGACGATATTGTTAATTTAAATGGATTAAACAACCTGGTTTCAATAGAACAGAATCTTGTTATTACACAGAACTCTTTATTGACCGACCTATCTGGATTAAACAACTTAACTTATATTGGAGGAAATCTGGCAATAACAAACAATAGTTCATTAACAAATCTCTCCGGACTAGACAACCTGGGCTATCTGGGAGGGTCGTTGCTTGTTCTGGAAAATTATTCACTTCAAACTCTAACTCAATTCAAAACTCTTGACTCTATTGGAGGTGAACTTTGGTTTAGTTATAACACTTCATTAGCTTCTTTATCAGGCTTGGACAGTTTGTCAAAAATCGGAGAAAAGTTTATTCTTGAAGGAAGTGGCCATCTGGCAAATCTTTCCGGATTAGAAGGTCTTCAGACCATTGGATTGTTTGTTTCAATTATGGACAATGATAGTTTGGTGAATTTATCTGGAATAGAAAACCTAACATCAATAAATGGAAATCTTGGAATCAGTCACAATGATATGCTGACTTCCTTGCATGGTATTGAGAACATCAACCCTGAATCAATAGGGGATATTTGGATACAAAACAATCCTAGTTTAACTACTTGCGACATTCAAAATATTTGCGACTACCTTTCTAATCCAAATGGAGTGCATGTTGAGAATAATGCCTCTGGCTGCAATAGCCAGGAAGAAATTGAAGAGGCGTGTTTAGTTTCAGTTCCAAATTCGACTAACAATCCACAAATAACGTTCTATCCAAATCCTGCAAAAGATGAAATCTTTATCTCAACTGAAACGGGCTATGCAATGAGCGAAATATTACTTTATAATCAACTGGGGCAAAAAGTATTACGCAAATCAGGAATAACCAGAAAGATTGACTTAACAAATTTCAAACCAGGATTGTACATTCTGGAATTTGTGACTAATGAATTGAAAATAAGGAGAAAATTGATAATTGAATAAAGCACGGTGTATAACCAGGCATCATGTTTTTTGGCGGGTTACACTATGAAAATGAGCATTTTAGTTTCTGGTATTACCAAGACTGAACGGCACACTTCAATTTCAGAGTAAGAATTAGGTGAAGTGTCATCGTAATTTGAAGGAAGTCCAAATCTAGAATTGATAACAGTTGAAACCGGTGGAGATCAATCGCTGGTTACACGGAAGTACAGTCTGACGAAAATAATAACTTTTCAGAGGAGGTAGTGTTTCTGTAATGACAATTCTTATTTATATCATGGACCTGCATTGAATTGATTCGAATTGAAATATTTGGTATCTTTGGCTAGCAATATTAAACTCTTGGATAATGAAAAAAGAAGCGTTAATGACAATTTTTCTGCTTTCAGGACTATCCTTTAGGTCCTTTGCAGGCACTGGAAACGTAAACGACGGACTTGAACTTCTACTGGTCATTACCGGATTACTATTAACCCTATTAGCTGTTTTAGGTGGAGTAGATTTCATGCGAAAGAATGGAAAAACAATGTTTAATAGCACCCTATCATTCTTTCACAAAAAGATTTCTGCGCTTAGAAACTACCTCAACAAAGTAATATCCGACTATTTTTCACCATCCTATTTTTAATCAGCAGCCTGGCTTACAGAAAACAAAAAAGTCCATCCGATCAGTTGGAGATTAAAAAAAGTAAGGATCTTGAGAGTCATTAATCACCATCATATTGCCATGAAAAAAGAATCCACTTTTCCCTCCCGCGAATGCGNNATTTGTCCCGCGAATGCGGGATGAAAGACCTGCTCCGGATGACAAATCCAAATCCCGACCTTGTAATGAACACCGCCAACCTAAACGAAAATAAAAACGGCAGAGTTGGGTATGTGCTCTCGTTAGGCTCATTAAATGAAACCATTGACCAAACTTTAAAAACTGGAATAAAGTGAAAACAATAAGGTTAATGACCATCGATAGTTTAGCCGAAGCACATATAATCAAAGGCCGGCTATTAAACGAAGGCATAGACTGCTTTTTGACAAATGAGAACATTACTAACCTGATGCCACATCACAATAATATGTTGGGTTCGGGGATACAAATAATTATAAATGAGCAGGATATTGACAAAGCAAGAGAAATTTTAAAAGATAAAATTGAACCGAACAGTCTTGAATTGGTATGCCCAAATTGTGGTTCTACGCACATTGGCTTCGGGAAAGGAAAGAGGTTAAGAATTTTTAATACAATTATTGCGCTGCTTTCCTCTTTCCCCATTGGAAATTTAAAGCCAAAATACTATTGCAACGACTGCAATAAAGAAATCAAATAAGAAGGAATCCAGATAAGTAACTAATTGAATTTAAATAAGAAGTGTGATGAGATCAAGAAAAATTATAGGGATAGCTTTTCTGGGAATTGTTCTCTTTCAGACGGCATGTTTTAAGGATAAAATCGATGAGACCAAGGTTTTGACTCATAACATGAAAAGCCAAAACCCCTATCTTGAAAACAACAAACTCTACTTTGCGTCGGAGTCTGAGCAAGTGCTAATTATGCAAGTATCTTCTCGTACAAATAAATTTCTGGAGGTCGCCACCGGAAATTATAGTCCTGTATACTTAGCTGAAGTAGACATTACAACGATAAAATCTGTTGACACAGCAAGGCCTTATGAATTTGAAATGAAAATGGAGGCCTGCGCAACACCTCGGTTTTCCATATCAATTCTTGATCCAACCGGACAAAAGAGTTGGGTTCACTATGATCTTCCATTAAGCAAAAACACACCCGGATACATTGATTCCGTTTATGTTAATGAAAAATGGCTTCATGACATCTATCTTGCTGAAAGTAATACGTTTAAACTGTACTATTCAACTGAACTTGGCATAATTAAGTTCGACAATGCTAACAGTTGTAGTTGGGAATTAAATAAAATAGAGTTTTAAGAAAAACTACTACAAATGACAACATTTTGTAAAAAACAGAATATCAGTAATATGTTGAATTTGGAATATCGAACACCAGCCTGTCCGCCAGCCAGCGCGAAACACTGATTTAAGAATTTCGAAGTATTGTCAATCCTTGGTCTCCCAACTCATCATCACAACGAAAAGTAAAAATAACTACTTTTGAAGTCTGGAAATAGTGTTAAACATAAAAAGTTCACCATGAAATTGTTTTCAACCTGGGCTTTGTTGGCCTTAACTAACTTGTTGTTTGGTCAGGCTGTGTTTCCTGATTTTTTGCAGGGGACATGGAAGATGGAAAACAACGAAGGATATGAACACTGGGATAAACTTGATGACCATATTTTGAAGGGGGTTGCGTACCAAACAACGGATGGTCAGCTAACGGTTACCGAATATTTAGACATCGCAAAAAAAGGTGACGAAATCATCTACACGGCCATTGTAACCAATCAAAATCAAAAGCAAGGCGTTGCCTTTCAGATGACCAGAAGCGACAGTCTCTTTGTCTTTGAAAACGAAACCCACGACTTTCCTAAAAAAATTGTTTACCAAAAACTTGCTGACACAGCTCTGTTGGTTCAGGTATTGGATGAAAATAATACAGGCTTTAGGTACACCATGACAAAACAAATCTTTGAAACAACTGAGCCTGACACGGCAGTATTAAACCCTAATTTCAGAAAAGCACTGGCCGAAAGATTAGGGGGTGACGACTATGGAATGAAAATGTACTATTTGGTAATCCTGAAAACCGGGAGCAATACCACTGACGATAAGCAAATAATCAACGAAAGTTTCAGAGGTCATTTGGATAATATTAACAAGCTGGTTAAGGAGGGTAAAATCGTTGTAGCCGGTCCTTTGGGTAAAAACGAAAACAGCTACAGGGGGATTTTTATACTGGACAATACCCCTTCGATAGAGGAGGCGCAAGCCTTGTTGCAAAGCGACCCGGCCATAAAAAACAGGCTGCTGGATTATGAAATATTCACATGGTATGGCTCGGCAGCACTTCCGGAATACCTGCCGGTATCAGATAAAATATGGAAAAAGAATCCCTGAACCCTTTCAGGACACGGGTTAAATTATGGTTTTAATGATCAAAAAAGAATAGAGATATGGCTGAACTTAAGACCAAACAGCATGACGCCGATGTGCTTGAATTTATAAATTCGTATGCCGACACCCAACAGAAGAAGAACGACAGTATAGCATTACTTAGGTTAATGCAGGATGTTACGGGCTACCCGCCAAAAATGTGGGGAGCCAGCATTATCGGATTCGGGCAGTACCACTACAAATCCGAGAGAAGCCGGCAGGAGGGCGATTGGCTGCTCGTTGGATTTTCGCCCCGAAAAGCAGCCATTTCACTTTATGTGTATTCAGGCTGCGCCGGGCAGGAGGAAATAATCAAAGATTTAGGAAAATTTAAAATGGGAAAAGGTTGTGTTTACATAAAGAAACTCTCTGATATCGACCAGGAAGTCCTTAAAAAACTGATGAAATCAACCATTGACTTTCTGCAAACGAAGTACCAGGGATGAAAAAGCTGATCAGTATTCATTTGGTGTGGGGTTGGGGCTGTTTTGTAAGTTACTCAAGTTTCGCAGTTAAACCTATTTTGTGAAAATCAGATAATTAGATTATTATCAAACATTAATGAAATTGATATGCTATGAATTACAGATTCCGGTTCAGAAATTTCCTTTGTGGATCTGCGGCTTTGCGTGAAATATTCTCTCGCTAAGACGCTAAGACGCTAAGTTTTTTTCTTTGTGGATCTCTGCGACTTCTTCGTGCACCTCCGTGTAACAACTTATTAGCTATGCCACGAAGG
>DJVY01000179.1 GCA_002440885.1 Bacteroidales bacterium UBA6244 | reverse complement strand
TGGATGTCGATAGCTTTTGTGGTGTTTTTCACAACCGTACTGGCCTATTTTTTGAACAACTATTCCCTTACGGTAATCAGTCCTACTGTAAACAGCGCCTATATTTATTTACAGCCATTTCTTGCTACCTTTGTAGCGATTTTATTTGGCAGAGATCAGTTAAACTGGGCACAATTAGTTGCTGCTGCACTTATCTTTACCGGAGTTTATTTTGTTAATTTTAAAACGTCAAAAAGAAATACACGTTATGCTTCCTAACCTTCCGTCTCTCCGCTTTTCCGACAGCCGTTCATTTTTTTTGATGGCAGGCCCTTGTGTTATCGAAAATGAAAAAATGGCTTACCCCATTGTTGAAACAATTTTGAAGCTTACTGAAGAACTTAGCATTCCTTTTATTTTTAAGGCTTCGTATAAAAAAGCCAATCGCTCGAAGCTGGATTCATTTATGGGAATCGGAGATGAAAAGGCCTTAAAAATACTCGACAACATACGAACTACCTATCAAGTGCCCGTTGTAACGGACATTCACACTGCTGAAGAAGCCAGGATAGCAGCGAATTATGTAGATGTGTTGCAAATACCGGCCTTTCTGTGCCGCCAAACCGATTTGTTAATAGCTGCCGGCGAAACGGGAAAAGTGATCAACATCAAAAAAGGTCAATTCTTATCGGGCGAATCGATGCAGTTCGCTGTTGATAAGGTAAGTTCAACAGGCAATGAAAACATTGTACTTACCGAGCGTGGAAACATGTTTGGTTATGGAGATTTGGTTGTCGACTACCGAAATATTAACGCCATGCAAAAAAGCGGATTTCCGGTCGTGCTCGACATCACCCATTCGCTTCAACAGCCTAACCAATCGGGAGGAGTAACCGGAGGTCAACCGGATTTGATTGGCCTTATCGCCAAAGCCGGCATTGCCGTTGGTGTTGATGGAATTTTTCTTGAAACACATCCCGACCCGGGCAAAGCGTTATCTGATGGAGCCAACATGCTCAGATTAAGCCTGCTCCCGGAACTACTGAAACAACTTTCGGCTATTCGTGAGGTGGTTTATCGTTTCTGAAACAACCTCAATCCACAGCCTGACTTATCAGGAAAAAATTAAAGGCTCTTACAAGAAGTCCGAATAATCAGCTATCCTCAAGCATTCTTTATTGGGTGGCATAGAACCTCAGCTACGCTTGCAGTTCTCACGCACCGTTCACAAATAAAGACCGGTTTTTTCACCAAAGAAGACAAAAATGAGAAGTTTTCTTTAACCTCCTTTTTATCGTATTTACATAGATGCTTAT
This sequence comes from Bacteroidales bacterium UBA6244, assembly GCA_002440885.1. GTDB lineage: Bacteria > Bacteroidota > Bacteroidia > Bacteroidales > F082 > UBA6244. Next base: position 4,907 of record DJVY01000179.1, on the reverse strand, counting down.
TCTTTTTTGCCATCAGGAATGAGGTAAGGGATTAAGGATTATTCCTTTTGAATGCCCATTATCGAGCCTGTTTGCGGGTTAAACTGCAACCGTGTTTTTAAAACAGAGGCTGAGGCCACAACGCCTAACTGATTAACCGTAAGCTGATCATAATAATAAGTGATTCCACGAAATGAAATCATCACCTTGGCTTCGGCAGGGATACGGTAAAAAACAACATTAACTCCGGAAGAGCCCACTGTCGGCATTGCTTTTAACACTTCGTCTTGTGTGATATCCAGAACAACACCCTCGCCTCCGATTACGGCTATCGTCTGGTTTCGCTTGTCACCTTTCACCGGATCATACAACACAGTTTCAGTCATATGCGTTACGGTTTCTTTTCCAAGAAAAAGCTCCGTATATTTTCTTTCCATCTCCATCAGTTGAGCATCCATATACCTGATACCTTCACCAAAATTCACTTCATGATATCCGCTGAGCAGGTTGAAACGTGCTTCACGAATATGAGAAATTTGCTGAGCGGCTTCCTCTGCTCTTTCGCGTTCCGATTTGTCGACCCAGCTGGTTTTAAACAAAAACCTGTTAATGGTCATGGTATCGATGGTGATTTTCCGGATCACCGTGTCGACTTTTTTCTTTCTGTTGTACGCCGGAAAGTAATCAAATTGGTTAGCTCCCTCCTGGTAAAAAATATTTTGCTCGAAAGATTGTGGCGGAGGCACTTGATGCTTTTGTTCACTTTCGTTTACCGATACAAGTTGGCCATTTGGAGAAAGTTCAAATATCAGATTCTTCTCATCTTTAGCTTTTTCAGCGGGTAACTGCACGTAGAACAGTTGATTTTCATCAGGGATTGAAACAGGGAGAAGGGTTACCTCCAGCAAACGGAAATCCGTCTTCAGCTCCTTGATTTCGTTGGTAACACCCAAATAATCTGCCGCAAAAGCAGCCAGAGGACCGGGGTGTTGTTCAATCTTCTGCACAGTCAGCTGAATTTTGAATAGAGTCTTCGGAAGCGTATAATAAAACCCTTCGCCTGATGGGGAGGCTGATTCAGGGCTTATTTTTGAAATTAAAACCTGACTTTCGCCCCGAAATCCTGTCAAAACAACGGAGACGATCAGTAAAGCGATTTTGATTACATTTTTATGATTCATAGTGTTAGCCTTGAGAAAGGTCAAAAGTAAAAAAAAATGCCGATGCAATCACCGGCATACTTTTCTTTGATGCGACTACTTTATAAAAAGCAGTTCACGGTACTTTGGCAATGGCCATAATTCGTCATCCACCAGCATTTCGAGCTTATCTACATGATAGCGAATAGATTCAAAATAAGGCTTTACCGAGTTTTTATAGGCCATTGCCTGCTCCGCAATAGTTTCCTGACGATTAGCCACTTTACGTGCCTCGGTCATCATCTCCACATCATCTTTTATCGAACTGATGTGGTCAGATATATCCTTTATGGTATTCAGTTGGTTGCGCGAAAGCTTCACAAATGTCTTTGAGTCGAGCACCTCTTTAAGTCCGCGGGCATTTTCAATCAACCTGTTTTGGTAATGTATGGCCGTAGGCAGGATATGGTTGGTGGCCAAATCGCCCATCACGCGCGATTCGATCTGGATTTTCTTTGTGTATTTCTCCAGCTTAATTTCATAGCGGGCGAGCAACTCCTTTTCGGTCATAACCTTGTGGCGGGCAAACAGCTCAATGGTTTTTTTCGACACGAAGGCTTTGAGTGCTTCGGGTGTGCTCCTGAAGTTGGAGAGACCACGTTTGGCCGCTTCTTCGACCCACTCTTCACCATAGGAATTACCTTCGAAACGGATATTCTTCGATTCGATGATATAGCGTTTCACCACATTGAAGATGGCATCGTTCTTTTTCATGCCCTCGGCAAGCAGTTTGTCCACATCATGTTTAAACTGTTCCAATTGATCGGCCATGATGGTATTCAACACGAACATGGGCTTTGCAGTGTTGGCACTTGAGCCAACGGCACGAAACTCAAACTTGTTTCCGGTAAAAGCAAAGGGAGAGGTTCTGTTTCGGTCGGTGTTATCGAAAAGAATTTCCGGGATTTTGGGGATATCCAACACCACGTCTTTGTTTCCGTTTTTGGCGGCCATCACTTTTCGTGAAGGCAGTTTTTCAATTTCTTTCAACGAAGCAGTAATCTGTTCGCCCAAAAATACAGAGATGATGGCTGGAGGCGCTTCGTGTGCTCCCAGTCGGAGGTCGTTGCCTTCGGAGGCTACGCTGGCTCTAACGAGTTCCTCGTGGGTATGCACCGCCTTGAGAATGTTGGCCAGTATAGCAATAAACCTGAAATTGTCGGCAGCATTTTTACCCGGCGACAACAAGTTAACGCCTGTATCGGTGGCCATCGACCAGTTGTTGTGCTTGCCCGATCCGTTTACACCGGCATAGGGTTTTTCGTGCAGTAACACCTTAAAATGATGCCGGCGGGCCACCACATCCATGATATGCATCAGCAATTGGTTGTGATCGACGGCAATATTCACCTCCTCATAAACCGGAGCACATTCAAACTGACTGGGTGCCACTTCGTTGTGGCGTGTTTTGAGGGGAATACCAAGCTTATGCGATTCTATCTCCAGATCCTGCATAAAGGCTAAAACCCGGTTGTGGATGGTTCCAAAATAATGATCTGAGAGCTGCTGGTCTTTGGCAGAAGCGTGCCCAAATACCGTTTTTCCGGTCAATACCATGTCGGGACGCGCGGCAAAAAGCGCCGAGTCAACAAGAAAATACTCCTGCTCCCATCCCAACGTTGGATAAACCTTCTTTATGTTCTTGTCAAACAGTTTACACACCTCAACGGCCACATCATCCAAAGCCTTCATCGACTTGAGCAAGGGTGTTTTATAATCGAGTGAATCGCCTGTATACGAAACAAATATGGTCGGAATACAAAGGGTATTATCGAGAATAAAGGCCGGGGAAGTCGGATCCCACGCCGTATAGCCACGTGCTTCAAAAGTACTGCGAATACCGCCGCTCGGGAAGCTGGAGGCATCAGGTTCTTGCTGAATAAGCGAGTCGCCCTGGAATTGTTCTATCGCACGACCATTTCCCAACGGGTGAATAAAAGCATCATGCTTTTCGGCCGTAGACCCGGTTAAGGGATGAAACCAATGCGTATAGTGTGATACGCCTTTATTTAAAGCCCATGCCTTCATGGCAGAGGCGATCTGGTCGGTAATTTTCCGGTCGATACGAGTACCTTTCTCAACAGCACTAACTACCACCTTGTAGGCTTCATCGGTCAGGTATTCCTTCATGGTCTGGGTATTAAAAGTCATCGAACCAAAATAATCCGAAACTTTTAGCGATGGAGCTTTCACCTCTCCTATTGACCGGTTCAGTGTTTCTTTTAGTGCAGCGAATCTAAAGTTTGACATAGCTTAAGTAGTTTTAAGTTTTTTAATAAAAAAGAGTCCCAAAAAAGTTAATGCACCATTCACAATCAGCAATTCGAAACCCACCTGGTAGCCGGGAAAAATATGACCTGCATACTCACCGAAAAAGTATGAAATAACAGGCGACAATACTGCTACCAGAGGAACCAAACGGTCGTGCACTTTATATCCGGTAAACATGCCAAAAGCATACAGGCCTAGCAAAGGACCATAGGTATATCCGGCAAAGGTGAACAATTGAGCAATAACCGCCTGATTATTAATAATTCTGAACGAAATGATGGCAAATATAATAATTACAGCCATCAGAAAATGCACATAGTATCTCTTTTTTTTCAGCAAGTTTTCATCATGCCCATATTTCTTTGGGAGTCCAAGTATATCAATGCTGAAGGAGGTGGTGAGGGCAGTAAGGGCACTGTCGGCACTTGAATAGGCCGCTGAAATCAAGCCAATAATAAACACCACTCCGGCCACAACCCCCAGATAATCAAATGATATGAGTGGAAATAGCTGATCGGTGGAAACTGGTAGCGGGATAGCCATTTCGGCTGCATAGAGGTATAAAACCGCTCCCAAAAACAAAAACATTAAATTGACAGGTACCAGAATCAAACTAAGGGCGGTCATGTTTTTCTGAGCATCTCCTATATTCCTGCAACTCAGGTTTTTCTGCATCATATCCTGGTCTAAACCGGTCATTACTATCGTGATAAACATCCCGCTAAAAAACAATTTTACCACATTTTCCTTACTTCCCGCATCGGTTACAATAATGGTCGAAAGATCACTTCCGCAAACGGTTGCGATCATGTCGGTCAGGCTGGTATCCATATGCTGTAGTATGATAAAAACAGAGACCAAAACAGCCAAAAGCATAAAAGTAGTTTGTAATGTATCGGTCCAGATGATGGTTTTTATACCTCCTTTCATGGTGTATCCTTCAATTAATAGAATAAATGCCACTACCGTCACCCAAAAAGGAACCCCGAAATGGTCCATCACGAAAGTCTGTAAAATGCTCACCACCAAAAACATCCTGAACGATGCCCCGATAATTCTCGACAAAAGGAAGAAAGAAGCCCCGGTTTTGTAGGTAACGCCACCAAATCTCCCATCCAGATAAGTGTAAATGGAAGTCAACCGCAGCCGGTAATACATCGGCAACAACACCAAACTGATAACCAGGTACCCGAACACATAACCAAAAACAATGACCATATACGAAAACCCCGTCGTACCAACCCAACCGGGAACACTAATAAAAGTCACACCGGAGAGGGAAGCCCCAATCATGCCGTAAGCCACTATAAACCAAGGAGATTTATTGTTCCCAATAAAAAAGCTTTGGTTATCGGCTTTACGCGAAGTGAACCACGCGATAGAAAAAATAATCAGGGTGTACAGAATAAAAACAGAAAGTATCAACTCAGGACTCATTTCAATGTATTTAATTTTCAA
>DJVY01000017.1 GCA_002440885.1 Bacteroidales bacterium UBA6244 | reverse complement strand
CCTGTGGCTGAATTTGAGGGCAATCCGGTTACCGGAAATACGCCTCTCGAAGTAAGTTTCACTGATCTTTCAACAGGTGAAATTGACACCTGGACATGGGATTTTGGTGATGGAAACAGTTCTCCTGAAACCAACCCTGTTCATACCTATACTGCCGCCGGGTATTATACTGTTGCACTGACTGTTGCCGGTCCGGGGGGGACGGTTGTAAACACCAAAACAGATTATATCGAAGTATTTGCCGTTAATCCCCCTGATGCTGATTTTACCGCTGATCCTACCACCGGACAAGCGCCTCTTTCTGTTTCTTTTACAAACCTTACCACAGGAGAAACCACAGGCTATCAGTGGGATTTTGGTGATGGGGAGGTGTCGACAGAGGAAAACCCGATGCACGTGTATCAATCTGCAGGGAGTTTTACAGTTGCTTTAAAAGCTTCCGGTCCGGGAGGTTCTGATACAGAAACCAAGGCCGACTTCATTCTTATCCCCGTTGGTATGGACGAAGCTTCGGCGCAAGCTTATGTTGTTTATCCTAATCCCACTTCAGATATTTTAACCATTTTGTTCCCTGATGGAAGAAACCGCATCTTAAGGATTTTAGACAGATCAGGAAAAGAGGTTGCACGCCTATCTTCCTCATCGGCAAAGGAAAGTGTTGATTTAACTGGATTTGCCTCAGGCAATTATTGGCTTGTTATCGAAGAAAACCGAATTACCAAGGCTACCGTCAAGGTGATTAAGCAGTAATCTGGTTTACTTTGTAACGCCGAAGCTTACCGAAAGCCGGTTTCCGGAAGCGTCGACAGCCGTGAGGATATGCTCTCCAATAGTTGGTAAAACTGCCATTTGGTGTATGGTTTTTGTCGTACCGATAAATTCGTTATCAAGATGCCAGAATACCTCTATGGTTGGATTTCGGTGCGTTAGTTGCGCTATCAGTGGCAGTTTTTCACCCGATGCATCGCGTGGCAAAACCACCAAAGCCCGATTGGGGGGATATACAAATTTCATTGTTTGGTTGTCTCCTTCCTGATCGCAACCCGGTTTCCAGTCAGGGAGACCGGAATATAGCGGATGATCTTTTCGGTAATACCATTCCTGTACGGGAGGCAGTACAAAGCAATTCATTGGAACAATGTCGTCGGGAGTGGCACAAGACCTTGTCGCACGAAGTCCGTCGGTCTTATCAATAAAAATCCGATGATGGTATGGGCAAACAAGGCTTTTAACGCTGGATTGAAATACCAGTATGGTATCTGTTTCTTCACAATATTGTCCTGCTTTAAAACCACTTACAGCACACACTTCCATCTCAACCAATTCGTCCCAGGGCGGGATAAAATCAGATGAACTGCCCAGTTGACTGAAAACCTGAAACATAAGCGGAGCAGCGGAGGAAGTCCCTGTAAGTCCGGTTCTTCCCTCTCCATCGGCATTTCCCACCCATACGCCAACAATATAATCAGCTGTGGTTCCAATGGCCCAGGCGTCTCTGAATCCAAAACTGGTTCCCGTTTTCCATGCGATGTTTTCAGACGAAGAAAAATGCTCCCATCCTGCTTCTGATTCAGGTCTGTTTACCTGATGTAATGCCTTATAAGTTAGCCAAATGGAGCCGGCATGCAGGGGGACTTGATCGTTCAGTCGTTTTGGTTCGACATCCTGCTTTTGGTTTAAGAGCAGATGCGGTGAACGATAAGCATCGTCAGGGTATTTTCCGTAGTATTTATCGTAGTTAAGAACAGTTCGGGCCATACCTGCATACAGCGTACTCAACTCAAAAAGGGTAGCCTCTCCCCCACCCAAAATCATGGAAAGTCCGTAGTGGTCAGCCGACTGGCTAAATGAATGCATTCCTGTTTGGTGAAGAAGAGACAAAAACCGGCCCGGGCCATAATCGCGCAGCATGAAAATGGCAGGCACATTTAATGAACGAGCCAGGGCATCGGCGGCAGGCACAGCACCGGAGAAGTGGTTATCGAAATTGGTAGGGTGATAATTGTCGTAGTAACTTGGTATGTCAGCAACCAGACTCTGAGGCAACAGGAGACCGTCTTCCATCATGGCCGCATACAGCAAGGGTTTGAGTATGCTGCCTGTACTCCGGCGCGCTTGCACGATATCAACTGCATTTTGATGGTTTGAAGTGGGCTGTTTTTCAGTATTGCCCACATAAACCAGGGTTTGGTTGTCAGGGACTGAAATCACGACGACGGCTGCGTTGTGAATACCATTTCCTGAGAGTATCCGGTTTTGGTCTGCCACCAGCCTGTTCACTGTTTGTTGCAGCCTGAAATCGATGGTGGTGAGGAAATTACTTCCCGGTTGGGTTTTCATAAGATAGTCTGCCAAATGTGGGCTGTGATCAGGTAAGGGCAAGGGTTTCCCGGGCAAGGGTTCGAGCAGAGAAGCCGCGTACGTAGGTTGATCAATCTGGCCTTTGGTGAACAGTTTTTCCAGTAATCTGTTTCGCTTTAATTCAAGTTGATCCCTGTTTTTTCCAGGATTCATCAGTGATGGCGCATTGGGTAGCACTGCCAGGGTGGCGGCTTCTGCCCAACTTAGCGATTGTGGGCTATGGCCAAAATACCTCCAGGCCGCCGCCTCAACACCCACCACATTTCCTCCCATAGGCGCATGGTCGGCAAAATATTGCAGGATTTCTGTTTTGGTGCTCACGAGTTCTAAACCAACAGCCAGGGTTACTTCCACTCCTTTCTCCAGGTATGTTCGGGGCTTTCCTTTTCGTGAAATCCTGATCACCTGCTGGGTTAGGGTGCTTCCTCCCCTCACAATCTCCCCGGCTTTGATATTCTGAATGAGTGCTGCCACAATAGAGACAGGATTAAACCCGGGATGTTGATAAAAGTGCTGGTCTTCGAATAGCAACAAAGCCTGTTTGAATTTTTCTGACACTACCCCCGTCGACTCAAACCGCCATTGCCCATCGACGGCTATTCTCGCTCCAAGCAAATTCCCTTCGCGGCTATATACAGCGGTGGCAAATGGATCGGAAAACAGAGGTCGGGGCAGCAAAAACATGCCTGCGATGAGCCAGATTGCCGGCAACAACACAACAACCAAAAACCAAATGGTTTTTGATCTTGTTCTTTTCAATGACGAAAAAAAATTCCAACGCACCTTTGTCAAATTATTCCTTGTTAGGGTAAAACCACCTGTCGAAGGTTGTTAATTCTTACCTGGTTGTTTTACTTTTATCCATCCTCCTCCCGATGCGGCTTTCACCTCGTTGTTGTACATGGCCTCACAAGTGCTTACCGGAAAAACATACTCTCCGGCGAACGATGCGTGTAACAGCACGTAAAAGACCTTGGTTTCATTTCCCCGAAGTGGAAAAAACAAGTCTACTCCGGCGTCTCCTATTTCCTTGAAGTCGCTTGGGCTGCTTTTAAGTCCTGCGCCGGCATCAAACATGTTGGTATTGATTATTTCCCAACCAGCCGGAGTTTTATACGAAAGTGCCATAACCTCATCGTTACTGAAATCCCTGGATTTGGTAACAGTAGCTTTCACGTAAAAATCCATACCAACGGTTAGTGTGTCGGGGTTAATGGCCTTGTTGTTCATGTCGAAATAGGAAAGTCGGAGCTTGAGATTTTCCTCGGTTTGAATTTTATCGGAAGCTGCCGGAATGCCCGATCCTGTAAAGGTAAGAAAAAGGTCCTTCTCACTCAGGTTGGTAACTTTTACCGACTTGTTACTTCCCGCGTCAAGCGTATCGATTGTCATCTGACTGTTTTGCATCTTGTTGCCAGATTTAAACTCACCCTGACTATAGCTATACTTTATGGGTGCATCCAACGGCTGGTCACCTACAAACGATGAAACAGCAAGCAAAGCAAAAGCCGTGGACTGTGTGCTAAGCCACTTTCCGGAGCCCAGTGTTTCAGCTAGTTGCTTGTAGTACACATAGGATTTCTCCTTCTCACCTAAAGCCATGTAAGTAATCAGCGAAAAGGCCTGATCGCGGGTTATTGAGCCATAAAAATCGTTGTAATGGTGATGCCAGGAGCTGTATTTGTCGCTACTTCCCGAAATAAGATGGTGGGCGATATCACGCTGTCCGATAACAGCATACGCGGCAGAGAGGTGAACGCGGGCTGCCTCAGAAATGTTGGTGTTTTCGGCTAAGCGGTTCATCGCGCTTAAAGCCGGTTTTTGGGCTAAAGCCAGCGTGTACAGCCTGTAGGCCTGCGCTCCATCCGATTGAAATCGGGTTTGAGTCTGAAATGGAGTCCACTCGTTGGCCGCTTTCGTTTGAAAACTTACCCAGTTCTCCATTGTTTTCGCCGGCACGGTATAACCCTGCTGCATCGCGCTAATTAAAAAATGACCTGCATAACTTGTAACCCAGTCATTGTAATAACCTCCCGGCCAGTAAGTCATCCCACCTGAATACAGCTGACGGCGGATTAATTCATTTATAGCCTGCATAACCTGCCGTGATATACTTTCCTTCTGGCGGCGGTTCAGCTCCAGAAAATAGTGCAAATACAGTTGTGGAAACACCCCTGAAACCACCTGCTCGGTGCAACCATAAGGATACCTGTTCAGGTATTGTATCCGGCTTTCCAGGTTTATGGGCAGTACGCCCGAAACCGTCATGGTAGCCGACCGGCTATCCGGCTCACCAATTACAGGTGGGGTAAAATCAGCTTCCTGACCGGGAGTAAGTACATGGCTTTCACTGACTGTGATAGCTGAATTCGGGTTTCGCACCTGAACTTCAACTTCATAGCTGGCTTTTTCGTTGCCACTTATGGTTTCCACCTTAATGGTGGCTACGCCTTGCTTTTCGCCTACCTTCACGGGAATCCAAACCAGTTTTTCACCGGCTTTACTGAATTCAACAGCCGTGCTGCCAATAGAGGCTTCCAGAAAATCATTCGTGATAACTTTTACTTTTACGGAGCGTATTTTGTCGTCCATAGCAAACACAGTTACAGGCATGTAGATGGTTTCGTCTGGACTTAAAACCCGTGGTACGGTGGCCAGAACCATCAGCGGTTGTTTTACAGTAATGGTTTGTTGTGCCGATCCATAGGCTTTGTTTTCGGCTGCGACCACCATAGCCCTCACCGATCCTACATAGTTAGGCATGGCCAGGGTGTGTCGGGCTTTTTCTCCGGGTTTGAGTGTAAATGGCCCCAGGAAAGACACCACCGGCTTAAACCGGTTGGCCTTTTTCTCGCTGATTTCAGTATCCTCTTCCGATCCATCTCCTCCCACTTCCAACGTGTGCAGGATTCGTCCGCCAAAAGCGCCCAAAATCTGGCCGTAATCGTCCCAGATGCGCACATCAAGTGCTTCTTTGGCATTAAAATAGCTGTACGGATCGGGAGTTTTGTAATTGGTCAGGTCGAGCAATCCGTCGTCGACCACGGCCACAGAGTAAACCATTTCGCGGCCGTTTTTCTCCGATACTTCCAGGTTGTATGAAGTGTTGGGTCGAATGGTTTCGGCCACGTCAATCACAGGTTTTAACAAAGCTTCCGGATTGTTTACCCGAATGTCGGCCACGCCATACATCCGTATCGGAAGATCATTCTTCGCCTGGTGGTAGGGTTGTATTACGCTAACAGACGCATAAATATTTGGTACCATGCTTTTCGTGGCGCTAAAGCTAATTACCGCCTCACGTTGGCTGGGCTCGAGCGACCAGCTTTTTATCACGGTATCGTTGCTTTCGAGACTTACCAGCAAACGCGCCTGATCAGGTACATCCAGGGTAAGGTTAACGGTATCGCCCACCTGGTAGGCTGACTTGTCGGGGCTAAGGCTCAGCTGCGAAATGTCTCCCGGCATCTCCCGCTGATCGCGGCTATAATAGGAAGGCCAGTCCACGTAAAACCGAATGCCTGTGGCATGACCACTCTCGCTATCAGCAACTTCGGCATAATACCAACCCCAGGCCGGGTATTCCAGATTCAGGCTGAAACTATCGCTTTCGCGCGAAGTTTTAACCGTTGACGACAGCACACGCTCATCATAATGGCTTCGGATGTACGCTCCCAAATTGTTGTGTCGGTCGTTGCTGTACCACCAGCTCCAGGTTAATTTATACACCGAAATGTCCAGCTCTTTTCCCCACACCGGCTTTCCTTTTTCATCAACCGTTATCAGGTTGAAAACCAATGGTGTGTCTACCTCCAGGAAATCACTTCCTTTGGGGATTTCGGGGAGTTTTATGCCCACGTAACCCGAAAAAGGAGAATATATTCTGTTGGTTTGGTTTACGCTGAAATCGCCGCCTTTTTCTAATACTTTGGTGAACAACGAAACGCCAATCATGCCCGGCGCGTTACTTCCCGATGGAAACTGCAGGGTAAACTCCGTTTCGCCGGCGTCGTCAAGCAGACCTTTAAAAACGGTTTGCGTTTCCGGGTAGAAAGTCCGTGAAGGACAGTCGAAATGATAATCGGGATAATTTTCGAACCTGGTTTTCATTGGCTTAAAGGTAGCCTCGCAAATGGCCTCAAATCCCGATGCCGCACCGCCGCTAAGCCACATACTTTTTATGTTGACCTTGTTCTGGCTGCGCGACAACAAACTGTCGGCGGTAGTCAGTTCGATTTTTAACCTGTTGGGTTTGATGTTTTCGATACGCACCGGTTTAGTAAACGACGCGTTGCCCACCATGGCTTTCACGGTGTAAAGCCCGGGAGCATCTGTTTCTGAGGTAGCCAGTGTAAAACAATAATATCCTTGCGTGCCTGAAGTCAGGGTCTTGGTTTGAACGACTTTGTTGCGGGTGTCACGAAATTCGATGCTTACCGGATGGTTGTCAGGAATTACGCCTGCCCTGTCGTCAAGAATAAGTGACATGAACAGTGTGTCGCCTGGACGCCACACCCCTCTTTCTCCGAAAAGAAATCCGTCCAAACCATCCTGTTTCTGCCGTCCGGAAGTGTTGAATTTGGAATAGGAAAGCGCTTGTCCATCGTCGAGCTTGAGGTAGGCCCGTTGTCCTGCTTGTTCGGCGATCAGAAATCCGGGTTCGGTCTTCTTATCCACCAAGATAGTAGCTCTGCCCTCTGCATCGGTGACAGCCTGCCCCAATACTTGCTGCTGAAACCCAAAAACACTGATTTTGCAGCCTTGCACAGGAAGTGTGGTCAGGAGATTGTTTACATTGACAAGCAAACTGTTGCCTGAATTCCTGGCTGTTACACCAAGATTTCCGGCCAACACGTTCTTCGAGGGAAAATGCCCATTGTATTGGTTATAGTAGGCCTTTTTGCACGGATTGTCGCGGTATTGCCAGTAGTAGCTGTCGGGGCTGTCGTAATCACCCGTGCAAGGATACACGATGTCCTCGTTTGAAAAAGCAAGGTTTATTTGGTAAACAGCGCCTGTTTCGGCTGATATAAATTTCGTCAGATCGATGGCATAGGTCGAAAAATCCCAGGTGTTTTCGGTGGGTGCGTTGGTCAGGGCAAAATCGCCTTGGTAAACCTGTTCGCCGACGCGATACATTTCATAATCACTGTTCAGGTCGTTCACCTGAAGAAATTGTAACACGTTGTCGGCGAATATCTTGTAGATACTTACTTCTACCGAAGTCAGGTTGCGCGCTTCAAATGGAACTATCCATTGGTTATCGCCAGGAAGGATAGATCCACTGCCAATAAATTTCACCTCGGGCAAGGCAGGCTCCACGTTTACCGTGCGTTCGATATACTGCCCTAGTGTTTCGCCATGGATATTTTTAAGAGAAGAAGAAATCACGATTACCTGATCAGTGGTCATTCTGGACTCAGGAGTTACCCTGAGGGTGTTTCCATCGATATCCAGTTTTATTTTTGCCTGATCTTTTAAATAAACCAATCCATCGGGGTTTTGTGTGGGGCTCAACGGATCAGAAAAAGTGAGCAACACATGCTGCTCCGGATATTCTCCGATACTCAGACTCATCAGGTTAAACTCATTTACAGGCGGTACGTCAAAGTCAAAAGGAGCTTTGTTCACCCCCGTTTCCGATTCTGACCAAACCAACTTCACCGAGGAAGGAAACTTGTTTCTTTCGACGCTGTCGATCACAAAACGGTAAGTGGGAGGCATAGAAGTCTTTTCCCACGAAACCGGCAGCACCTTCTCCCCTTGCTGTGCCGAGAGCCATTTCAGCAAGCGGTCGGGAGCAACAACATCCGAAGTAGTGATGCTGCCGCTGAGCCGGTTCCATTCCAGCGAGGTGTTTGTGTACGGACTTAAAACCAGTTCATTTTGTCTGAAATCCAGGTCCACGATCTGAAAAGAAAACTCCAGCGGATGAATGGGTTTTTCATTGTCGGGGTATAGTTTTTGTAAGTTAACCACCACTTTATATTGTGCTCCATTTTTAAAGGCCACATCAGGAACAAACCTCAGGTTATGCCCCCCATCGAGGTAGGCATTACCCCTAACTTCCGGCGAAACCATCAGGATGCCGGGGGGCAACGGTTGATTCTGAAATTCAAATTCCTCGACTGAAAAAGCCAGCCGAACCCGGATAACCGCTGATGCAGGAAGCACGCCCGCGGAATGGCTGATAACAAACTGCGCTGAATTGTCAGTGATTGCCTTTGGGCTATCGTCACAGGCGGAAATAAGCAACAAGGCCGCAGCCCACAGCCATACAGCTGTTTTAGTAAGAAATGGAGGTAAGTTCATAAAGCCATTTGATTTATTACATAACGTTATAAAAGGGTTTGTCGGTATAAAAGCCGGACAACTAATCTTTAGTAAAACTACAAACTTTAATCTTTAAAACAGATTTCAGGATCAAATTTTCCTGCTTTTTCTGCTCTTTTTCTCGTCCGCGTTTGCAACGCGGATGCCATGATAATTATGCAGCCAAGCATCCGCGTTGCAAACGCGGACGAGACGGAAAGCTTGTGGTGTATTGAGAAGATGATAGCAACTTTTCCAAAGTTTTAAACTTTGGAAAAGTTACAACACACCCAAATGCCGTAGGCACGACCGACTTTGTATCCCCGGAATTTATTCCGGGGTTTCCGGGCTTTTCTCAAGAGTCCATGCCACTTTCCCTACTGTGCACGCAAAATAATTTCTGTGACTATCTCC
>DJVY01000199.1:3580-4859 GCA_002440885.1 Bacteroidales bacterium UBA6244 | reverse complement strand
CACTTACACGATAATAATAGGTTGTACCTGCGGTAAGTCCCGTTATAGATTTGCTGGTTTCGGAACTCAAAGCCGTAACTGTTGCATTGCCACTTGAAAAATCAGAAGTAGTGGAATATTGAATGGTATAGCCATCATCGTAACTACTAGTAGCCTCTGCCGGGCAATCCCAGTTGGCTGTAAAACTGGTTTGTGCAATATCTGTGGCGTCTTCTGCCAGGACCATGGCGTAGGAATTTACCCGGGATGCACCGCTTATATTACCATTGTTTGCATTAGACGTAACATCGTACAATATGGAGCCAGAGGAAGAAATGGGGTAGTATACTTCTAAATTATCTTCATTTCCAAAAAGAGTTTTACACATATTATCCTGAATTTCCTGCTCTGTTCTGGCATCTGACCATATTCTTATATCATCTAATTTTCCATTAAAATATTTTCCACTTCCAGTTCTTCTACCGATGAATATCTCATTTTGTTGAGGAGTATATGTTTTATCTTCAGAACCAATTTGATTTCCATTAACATAAACAACTAATTGCGAACCATTATATAGTCCGGCTACATGAGTCCATTTATTATATTCAACAGTAAACCAGATTTGAGAACCAGCATAGCCAAATATTCCAGCTGTTCCGGGTGCTGTGAAAAAATACCAATCATTGCTTTCACCTTTATCCATAATTCCATTATAATCGGAAGGCTGACCGTCATAATAAAGCCAGAATTCTACGGTGAATTGGTTTGATACAAAAGATGCATCTGCGGGAATTCTTACATAATCGTTAGACCCATCAAAATCCATGGCATTTCCAGGGGCTTCTAACTGCACCGTTGTCAGACTTTTTACATTGCTGTATTCCAAAGTTCCGGAGCCACTTCTTTTTCCACTTACACGATAATAATAGGTTGTTCCTGCTGTAAGACCCGTGATTGATTTACTGGTTTCTGAACTCAAAGCCGTAACTGTGGCATTGCCACTTGAAAAATCTGAAGTAGTGGAATATTGAATGGTATACCCATCATCGTAACTGCTGCTGGCTTCTGCCGGGCAGGACCAGTTGGCTGTAAAGCTTGTTTCGGCAATATCGGTGGCATCTTCGGCCAGAACCATGGCGTAGGAGTTTACCCATGTTGGGTTACCATTAATTGCACCATTATTAGCATTTGATGTCGCATCGTATAATGTAGTACCCGATGAAGAATTAAAGGTATAATAAGCTTCCAGTCCGCTTTCATTTCCAACCAGGGTATTATGCATATTATCCTGAATTTC
>DJVY01000199.1:0-3481 GCA_002440885.1 Bacteroidales bacterium UBA6244 | reverse complement strand
GCATCATAAACTGCGGCAATATGATACCATTTATCTGTTTCCAATACCGTGCTTGATGCCAGTGAATGACTACCATTTATTAAAAACTGGATTTGATGATTACTTAAACCACCGCCATCGCCAAGCCGAAGCAATAAACTGGCATTATCCCATTCACGTCCAAACAGGGTGTTAATACCATCAAGAAAACTATTGATATAAACCCATCCTTCCAAAGTAGCACCGGTACCCCCAAATCCAATATTTCCACAGTTCACATAATCGCCCGAACCATCAAAATCCAGGGCATTACCCGGGGCTTCAAAATCTCCATCTGAAGCTGTCCAATATGAAAAACCATCAATGCCCGTAAGAGTAATGGTATTATCCGCAGTATTCACTGAAGAGGAAGTCTGGCGGCTCCAGTTGGTTCCGTTTGAGGATTTGTAGAGTTTTAAATCAGCCTCCGTTTGTCCGTTTAGTTCATCATCGTCGTAGTGAAATATCAAGGTTGCGTTTAAACCGGTATTTGTTGTTGGAGTAATCAGGTATTCACGGAGAATGCTTACCGGGTTTGAAGCTGCTGCATGATTACGGGTTAAAATAGTGCTACCCATATTGGCCGAGGTTGTAATCTCGGCTCCTAGTCCGGCGACATTTTCTGAAGTGATATTGTTCAAATCACGCGTAGTTGTAAGTGATCCGGTACTGCCGGTAAACCTGCCAGCATCCTCAATGACATAGGCAGAACTTCCAAGGGTAACAGTTTGTCCATTCAGCGCCTGATCGCTTTCCAGTATGAGGTTTCCATTAACAGTAAGGCCTGATGATAAAGTCATTGATGAAGATGAACCAAGAACCATATTATTGACGGTTGGGGAGCCGCTTAATGTAGCATCAGTTCCTCCGGCATAACTATAAACCCCAACATTATCTGATGAACCAGGCACACTACTACGACTCCAGTTGGTTGTTGTTGACCAGGAAGATGAGGAGGTGTTCAGCCAGGTGTTGAAAGCAGATGATGAAACCCAATCGGAATTATCCATATTACGTAAAGTACCATCATTTCCATTGCCTGAATAATCCTGAAGTGTAGTACCGGATGTATTATCAAAATTAAAATAAGCAACCAGATTAGCTTCATTTCCCGTGAGCGTTTTGCACATATTTTCGCGTATTTCCTCTTCGGTGCGCACGTCACTCCAAATTCTTACTTCATCAAGTTTTCCGCCCAAAAGGTTACTCTGATCATTAAATGATGCTATCCTTACTGCCGTTCCATTAATAAAGGCAGCAACACCGGTTGCCTGGTCAACCTGAACGCCATTGCGATAGAGCGTCATTGTTCCATTTGCAGCGTATGTGAGAGCGATATGCTGCCATGAGCCAAATGGAAAAGCAGTGGGATCCTGCACAATATTCCATGTACCATTGTGACCAGCCGATAAGCGATAGGAATAACCCTGTGGAATCCAAAAGGCGTGTTGACCGTCTGAGTCTCCGCCTGAGATGATATTATTACTCAGATTATTTGCTGAGGCAATATACACCCAGGCTTCTTTGGTATAAACCGAAGGCATAGTAACACTGGTACTTACCCAATCATTTGATCCATCAAAATCAAGGCCATTCTTAGGGCCGAACATGGCGGGAGAGGTTTGCCATTCATTCCCGGCCATATTTGTTAGTGTTCCATTATAACTGGCTTTTGAATCAATTGCTGTTGTTCCACTTGCAGAATTCAACTTATAATAAGCTGTGAGGTGCGTTTCACTACCGGGATCACTCAGTTCACGGTACATATTTTGTCGGATTTCGGTTTCCGATCTGGCATCACTCCAAACTCTGGCTTCATCAACCGTACCATTCAGGTATCTGCCTGAATTATTTGCGATAGTAAATAAGCTGTTGCTTGTAAAACTTCCTGTTTGATTTTTACTGGCGTCTAAAATTCCGTTAATGTATATTTTCATGGATGATCCATCATACACACCTGCAATATGATACCATGTATCTTCCTGAAGAGCAGTATTACCATTCAATTTTGTCTGACTTCCAATTTCCAGAACAAACTGAACTTTGTCATCTGACCATCCTCCATCGCCAAAGCGTAAAAAGGCTGAATGACCCCCGGTTTCAGTACCCATGATACTGGAAATATCCGTTCCTCCCTTAAACTGATCAACATATACCCAACACTCTAAAGTTATAGCTGAACCGCTAAGGTTTATTGTCCCGCAGTCAATGTAGTCATTCGTTCCATCAAAATCCAAACAATTATTTTGTGATACTGCAACTATAGTCAGTATCATTATCAACGAAATAAGTATTGATTTTTTCATGTTTTTTGGTTTTGGTTTAATTCTATTTTCAATCTCCAAACATTAATAATCCGTTGCTATCCAATTATGTTCAAGTTTAACCCCGCGCATCCTCTCCCGTGTCGTTTCATTTTTTAAGGGACGTTAAAGAGGACTACCCTGCGAGCCAGACTTCTATCATGGTGTTGCTAAATTTAACGATCCTGAAACAACCTCAACACCGAAATCCCGCACAGTTCAGTCCTCGAGGGTCTCTTTCCTCAAGTCGTATATTTTCTTCCCACCATACGCAGCGCCCAAACCCAGGAGGATAAAAAGACCACTGCCAATGGGGGCTCCGTTTCCTACAGGGGTGTTGCCTCCTCCGGGAGCAGACCCGCCGTTGGGCGGTGGCGGTGCTTGTGCCAATAATGCAGTGAATGACAGGGTGATGGTCAGGGTGAGCAATATATTTTTAACTTTTTTCATGGTATATGTATTTTGCTGTTAGCTGTTAGCTGTTAGCTGTGGCCATTGGCTAAAAGCCAACAGCTAACAGCCAATGGCCTTTTATTAATTAATAATTACTTTTTTAACAACTATTGATCCTTCCGAAGTAAACGAGGCAAGGTAGATTCCGGGGGTGACGTTTACGCTTACCGAAGTTTGGCCGGTCAGATGTAGTTCTTTTTGAACGATTCTGCGTCCTGACATATCCGTTAAGGTGAAAATACCGGAGGTTGTAGCTTGCAGGGGTTTCAGGCAGATCGTTTTGCCTGAAGCATAGATTAACAGATTTTCCTGTTGCGCAGCCTGTTCGATGCCGGTAACGCCCAAATGGAGGACAAAACGACCTTCATCATCTGCCAAATCCCAGGCAAATTCGTAATCACCTTTGGTGAGGTCGTGGAAGATATTGTTTTTGGTGTCTTCCAGTATGGCGGTGGTAATGTCGGCCATCTGGCTGATGCCAATGGAGTAGAATCCCGGGGTATCGTTGGCAAAGCCGAGCTGGATGGTTTCCTGATAGGGACGCACGTCGATGCTGAGGTTGCCCTCGGGACATACGGACCAGAGTTGGGAGATGCCGGGGGTGTTGGACATAAACTTGTATGCATCTGCGTGTAATTCAAATCCTGCTGTCTGATTGTCGTGCTGCATCAGCCACAATTCGTCCTGATAACTTCCGTTGTCGGCAA
>DJVY01000195.1 GCA_002440885.1 Bacteroidales bacterium UBA6244 | reverse complement strand
CTTCTTGTAGCTGCAAAACGTTACCGCCAATGGTAAAAAGACAGTGACACCGAAAAGACAGACCGACAAGAACAAAAAAATCGAAATGACAATGACGACAGAAACGGAAAACATAATGACTTGGACATCACACGACCCGACCAAAAGAGATTTAATTTTTGCCCAACCCGCATTTTTTTGTTTTTCTGCCACCGCTCAAATGGCACATTTGCAAAACCGCACCAGCCGACCCACAACCCAAGTTTTGCAAAAGAGCCATTTTTTGCCAACGCTAAAAGAGCATCAATATAAAAATAATCGTACCTTTGCAACCAATGCTTAAAAAATTTGTGTCCATATTGATGTTGTATTCTGCTCTTGCATTAATGCTTGGGCATAATTTCATTGGGCATCACCACCACGATTTTGAGCAGAACGAAGTAGCACATCATCACAATGACGGACACCATCACGATAATGATACCGAAGACAATAGTGATTCGGAAAATGAAAGTGATGGTTGGAGTCATTTATTTTCAGGAATACAGCACGGTGCAGATGGATTGACTTTTTTAACCAGTCATAGTTCAACTGACAACTTATCAAAACAAATTCCCCAGTTCATTGCAATTCAAGTATCACATTTTGTCCTTAACCAATTAATTGTTGAGGTCAGGCCGAATGCTCCGCCCTACATTTCCGATTATTTCAATTCGCAAAAATTCCTTCCCTCAGGGCTGAGAGCCCCTCCTATTTTCATCGTTTAATATCCTTCGGTTCTTCAAAGGATAGTTAAGTCTTGTTGAGTTATTCAACAAGCACATTTTCTTTTTTATTCAATTCAAAAATTTTAAACGATGACAAAGTACATATTATCATTGGCTATTGCAGCCCTTTTGTTTGCTGGATGTGGTAACAAAAAAAGCAACGAACATTCTCACGAAGGTGATGTTCACCAACACACCACAGGAACACACGAACACGAAGATGGCTCTGTACACGAAGACCATCAGGATGCTGAACACCATCAAGAGGAATTTAAGGTAGAAAACGACAGTTCCGCTATGAAAACAGAAAAGGAACACGGGCATAGTCACGAAGACGGAAGCCACAAACATTAATCACTCCTTAAATTCTTATATAATGAAGACAGCATCAATTTTGATGGCTGTGTTTGCTATGCTATTTGTCGGCTGTGCCGATAAATCAGCAGACGAACACGGTCACGAACACGGAGCAGGCGGCTTAGAACCGCTTGCTTACACTGTGTACTCCGACAAAACAGAACTCTTTGTTGAGTTTAAACCACTTGTGGTTGGCAGCAAGTCCAACTTTGCTGCACATTTTACCATTTTAGGTGACCAGTTTTTACCCTTAACCAATGGAAAAGTAACTGTTAGTCTGATAGTTGGCGAAAATGGCATACGCCATAGTGCAGATACCGCAAGCTCTCCTGGTATTTATAGATTGACTTTAGTTCCAAAAATCGCAGGAAAAGGCAAACTTGTTTTTGACATAGAAACAGAAAGTTACACCGACCAAATTGTTATTAATAACATCACGGTTTATGCAGATGAACATTCTGCATTGGACAATCAAACCGAAACAGCTATTTCAGACGAAATCGTTTATCTGAAAGAACAAGCTTGGAAAGTGGAATTTGCCAATGCTCCTGTTGTCAAAACAGCTTTTTCCGACA
The DNA here is from genome assembly GCA_002440885.1 of Bacteroidales bacterium UBA6244. Taxonomy (GTDB): domain Bacteria; phylum Bacteroidota; class Bacteroidia; order Bacteroidales; family F082; genus UBA6244. The sequence continues at coordinate 5,608 of DJVY01000195.1, read as the reverse complement.
TCATCAAAACAAGTGGGCAAATTCTTTCTGCTCCCGGTGATGAAATGGTGGTAACAGCCAATGCAAGTGGTATTGTAAACTTTACTGGAAACAAGACAATCATTGGTTCAGAAGTATTACAAAACACGCCCATATTTACCATTTCGGGAGCAAATCTCGCTGAAAATAATTTGGACGCTAATTACAAAGAAGCAAAAGCCAATTATGACAAGACCAAAGCGGATTTTGAACGAGCTAAAGAATTAGTAAACGATAAAATCATTTCAGAAGCAGCCTTTTTACAAGCAAAAAATGCTTTTGAAAATGCCCAAACGGTTTTCAATGCTATTGCTAAAAACTATTCTGCATCTGGTCAGTCTGTTCGCTCACCAATGACTGGATTTGTAAAAAACATTTTGGTCAATGAAGGGCAATATGTTGAGGCAGGGACTCCACTAGCTTTAGTTTCCAAGAACAAGAAACTGATTCTGCAAGCCAATGTTTCACAGAAATATTTCAGCAAACTGCCCACTATTACATCTGCCAATTTTAAACCGATAGGAACAGGTCAAGTATTTGACACCAAGGTGTTGAACGGAAAAATCGTTTCATTTGGTAAAAGCACTAATGCCAATTCGCCTTTTTTACCCATCACTTTTGAAATTGACAACATAGGAAACCTTGTTTCAGGTTCTGTGGCAGAAGTCTTTTTAAAATCTTCGGCTATACCTAACGCTTTGGTAATTCCTGTTTCTGCTTTAATGGAAGAACAAGGAAATTTCTATGTGTATGTGCAATTAGGTGGTGAAAGTTTTCAAAAACGAGAAATAAAAATTGGTGCAAGTGATGGAGAGAATGTACAGGTGCTTTCAGGAGTAAGCGAAGGCGAACGGGTGGTAACCAAAGGAGCTTATCAAATTAAACTTTCGTCTGCTTCGGGTGAATTACCAGCACACGGTCACGAACATTAAAAACAGAAAATTATGTTGAACAAAATAATACATTTCGCACTCAACAACCGTCTGCTCATTGTAGTAGCTTCGGTAGTCTTGATTGTGTTTGGCTCGTTTGTAGCCACAAAAATGGAAGTGGACGTATTTCCTGACCTTACTGCTCCAACGGTAGTTGTGTTAACCGAAGCACACGGAATGGCACCAGAGGAAGTCGAGAAACTCGTTACATTTCCCATTGAAACATCTGTAAACGGAGCAACGAATGTGCGAAGAGTACGCAGTTCATCTTCGGCAGGAATTTCCATTGTTTGGGTTGAGTTTGAATGGAATACCGACATTTTTAAAGCTCGGCAAATTGTCAATGAAAAAATAAGTGTCATTGGCGAAAAACTGCCCAATGGCGTTGGCAACCCTACACTTGCTCCACAATCGAGCATTATGGGCGAAATAATGCTGATTAGCTTAACGGCTGATTCCACCAACCAAATGGATTTACGAACCATTGCAGATTGGACAATTCGCCCAAGATTATTGGCAACAGGTGGTGTAGCTCAAGTCATAGTAATTGGTGGCGAATACAAGCAATACCAAGTATTGGCATCTCCCACCAAAATGAAGCATTATAATGTTTCACTTGCCGAACTGCTCAAAGCCAGTGAAGAAGCCAATGGAAATTCATCAGGAGGATTTATCAATCAGTATGGAAATGAATACATCATCAAAGGAATTGGCAGAACAAATTCTGTAGATGAATTGGGAAAGACGGTTATAAAACGCATTGATGGAAATCCGATAAAAATTGAGGATGTAGCAGAAATAAAAATTGGTGCTGCACCAAAAATTGGTGATGGATCGCTAAAAGGTGAACCTGCGGTAATTATGACGGTGATGAAACAACCTGCCACCAACACGCTAGAACTGACAGACAAAATTGATGAAGCGGTTGCTGATATGCAGAAAAACCTGCCAAGTGACGTTCATATCAATACCCAAATTTTCAGACAGGCAGATTTTATCAATGCATCCATTAGTAACATTCAAAAAGTTTTGTTGGAAGGCACTGCTTTTGTAATAATCATTCTCTTTTTATTTTTGATGAATTGGCGAGCAACAGCCATTTCGCTTGTGGCTATTCCTATTTCATTAATTGTTGCCATTCTAACCTTAAAATGGTTGGGCTTTACCATCAATACAATGAGTTTGGGCGGTATGGCTATCGCTATTGGAGATTTGGTAGATGATGCCATTATAGACGTTGAAAATGTATTTAAACGACTAAAGGAAAATGCTAAAAAACCAATTGAACAACAAACCAACAAACTGAAAGTGATTTTTGATGCTTCTTTTGAAATCAGGCATTCAATTATCAATGCAACCTTCATCATAATCGTAGCTTTTTTACCCCTTTTCTTTTTATCTGGAATGGAAGGTAAATTGTTAGCACCGCTTGGCATTGCCTTCATTGTTTCATTATTTGCTTCGCTGGTGGTTTCTATTACGCTTACTCCTGTATTGTGTAGCTACTTGCTTACCAACGATAAGATGCTGGCAAAACAACACAAAGAAAGTTGGTTAGTAGAACGCTTGCAAAATGGCTACAGTAGATTATTGGAAAAAGCAATGCGTTGGAAAAAAGCAGTCGTATTCTCCAGTATTGGACTTTTTGTTTTGGCATTGTTAGCCTTTACGCAATTAGGAAGAAGTTTCTTGCCCGAATTTAACGAAGGTTCGTTGGTAGTAAGTGCTGTGAGTTTGCCTGGTATATCATTAGAAGAAAGCAATAAAATAGGTGTAAACATTGAAAAAGCATTGCTTACTGTTCCTGAAATAAACATCACAACCCGAAGAACAGGAAGAGCAGAATTGGACGAACACGCACAAGGCGTTAATGCTTCTGAAATTGATGCTCCTTTTACATTGGGTGAAAGAAGTCGAGCGGATTTTATGGAGGATGTGAGAGAAAAACTCGCAGGTGTAACAGGTGCTAATATTACGATTGGTCAGCCGATTGGTCATAGAATAGACCATATGCTTTCGGGAACTCGTGCCAATATTGCCATCAAGATATTTGGGACTGACTTGAACAAACTCTTTTCACTTTCCAACCAAATCAAAAATGAAATTGAAGGCGTGGAAGGATTGGTAGATATAAGTGTGGAACAACAAGTTGAAATTCCACAAATTCAAATTAAAGCCAAACGAGATTTATTGAACCATTACGGAATCACTATTGGTGCTTTTAACGAATTTATAGATGCCGCCATTGCAGGAGAAAAGGTATCTGATATCTATGAAGGTGCTAAAACCTTTGATTTAATCGTGCGATTGGACAAAGATAGCAGGTCGAAAATAGAAGATATTGAAAACGTCCTTATTGATACAGAAGACGGGCAAAAAATACCATTGCATTATGTGGCAGACGTTATAAGCACATCAGGTCCAAACACAATAAACAGGGAAAATGTAGAACGCAAGACCGTTGTTTCTGCCAATGTGGTAGGTCGTGACCAAAAAAGTGCGGTAGAAGAAATTCAGAAAATCATTAATGAAAAAATCCAGTTGCCCGAAGGCTATCACATTGAATATGGCGGACAATTTGAAGCAGAAGCAGAAGCATCCAAAACATTAATGGCAACTTCCCTACTTTCTTTGTTGGTTATTTTCTTACTGTTGTTTCAAGAATTCAAATCTGTAAAAATTGCAGGTATTGTATTGTTGAATTTGCCTTTGGCACTTATTGGAGGTGTTTTAAGTATTTACTTCACGAGTGGAATTTTGAGTATTCCCGCAATCATTGGCTTTATCACTCTTTTTGGTGTAGCCACACGAAACGGAATTTTGTTGGTATCGCATTACAAAACCTTACAAGGCGAAGGGTTGAACTTATTCGACACCATCATTCAAGGTTCAAAAGACCGTTTAAGTCCAATTTTAATGACTGCATTAACCGCAGGATTGGCATTGATTCCTCTGGCTATTGCAGGAGATTTGCCCGGCAATGAAATTCAAAGCCCAATGGCAAAAGTAATTTTGGGCGGACTGCTCACTTCAACACTACTCAACATTTTCATTGTTCCTGTGGTGTACTTTTTATCTAATTCAAAATCAGAAGCGAAATGAAAAAACTAATTTATATAATGCTGCCATTTTTTCTTTTAGCAATAAAAGTAAACGGACAGACATCCATTGATTCAGTGTTGGCAAACATTGCAAGAAACAACAAAACCATCATTGCAAACACCAAATATTGGGAAGCCAAAACATTGGAATATCAGACGGGATTAACACCCTATAATCCAAAAGTAGATTATGATTATTTGATTGGAACTCCTTCAAATGCAGGTAATCAAACAGATTTTGCAATTACGCAATCTTTTGATTTTCCGACTGTATATGCTCGAAAGAAGCAACTGTCTAATGAACAGATAAAGCAAGCGGAATTTCAATTAAACGCTAACCGACAGGAAGTTCTTTTGGAAGCGAAAATAATTTGTATTGAATTGATATACCGTAATAAGTTCAATTCAGAATTGACTACTCGTAAGCAAAATACAGAAAAGTGGTTAACCGCCTTTCAGAAAAGTTTAGAAAAAGGTCAAGGCAATATTATGGATGTGAATAAGGCAAAACTGCAACTCATTGAAATCAATGCATCATTTCAGGAAAATCTCTCAATCAGTAATCAGCTAAACCAAAAATTGACAGAACTGAACGGAGGAGTACCCATTCAATTTTCAGATACAGCTTATTCATCCTTTGAGTTCATTTCTGATTTTGAAACATTAGAACAAGAAATAGAAGCCAATGACCCTGTGCGGAAATATTTAGAACAGGAAAAAGTGATAGGTCAGAATGAAGTTTCCTTATCAAAATCTCTTACACTACCAAAAATCGAAACAGGTTATCACTATCAGTCTATATTAGGTCAGCGTTTCAATGGTGTTCATTTTGGTTTGACTATACCACTTTGGGAGAACAAAAACATAGTAAAGACACAACAAGCGGAGTTAATTCTAAATGAAGCTAACCTGCAAGACCATATTAACGAGCATTATTATGACATCAAGCAGAAATATGAACGAATGACCAACTTAAAAATCACTTTGGATGAATACCAAACATTATTTTCCTCATTGAACAATGTTGAACTTTTAGATAAATCTCTTTCATTGGGTCAAATTTCGACCATTGAATACTTTATGGAAATGACTTATTATTATGAAGCTTTGAAAAATTATCTAAAAACAGAAATGGAATACAACAAAGTAGTAGCAGAATTATACAAGTATCAACTATGAACCTAGCCCTAAAGCAAGCACATTTGCAAACCGCTCAATACCAACCCACAGTCCAAAGTTTGCAAAAGAGCTTGCTTTTCCATCCCGAAAGGAAAAACAAAAAAATCTCCCCTGCTTCGCAAAAATTAAATCTACCAACACGCATACCGACTGACAAAAACAAGTTGACAAAGAAGCTAAACCCATTGACTGACATTGGACTAACACAACCGAAGGAAGAACCACTGGCGGTAACAGCACCTACACGCAAGCAGGGGTTAAGTGCTTCGTATGACAGTTTTTCGTAAATTTGAAGTTCAGTTCTTCACAGGAAGTTAAGTGCTAAAAATCCCTGCCTGCGTGTAGCTGCAAAACGTTATGCCTCACCCTAAAAGACGA
>DJVY01000051.1 GCA_002440885.1 Bacteroidales bacterium UBA6244 | reverse complement strand
GTGTTCCAGGATTTTGAAGGGTCATAGTATAACTTCCCGGAATTAATACCCAATGGTGATGAGAAATTATTGTTGAAAAGTTGTCCTGTTCCAAGACCCTGAGGCCTGTTGCTGTGTTGCAAATAGGTCCATTGGGTAATGGCGTTCAGTCCAATATTTGATTCCAAAGCCGAAGTTACCCACCATCCTGTGTTTAGCTTTTCGGCTGATGCAATGAATTGTTCTGCAACATTTAGCCCTCCAATCAAACTCGGTTTTAGAATGATATAGTGTGGTTTAATAAGCCGGATTATTTCATCAATTGCGGTGACATGCTCAATTCCAATAAGTTCCTCATCCAGTGCAATGGGTATGGGAGTCACCTCACAAAGTCTGGCCATATTTTCCCATTGCTTTGCTTTTATGGGCTGTTCCACCGAGTGGATGTGGTGTTTCGATAGTTGTTCCAGCTTTCTGAGGGCTTCTGCTGGTTTGAAAGCGCCGTTCGCATCTAACCGGAGTTCAAGTATGTCGGCAGAAAACCGTGATCGTATCAGCTTGAGCAGACTAAGTTCTTCTTCAAAATCGATGGCTCCGATTTTGAGTTTCAGACACTTAAATCCTGTGTCAATTTTTTCTTTGATGCGCTTCAGCATTTCCTGACGATTGCCCATCCAAATGAGCCCGTTAATTTTTATCGAATCTACTCCGCGCGTGAAATCGGAGGGAAACAAGACCCTTTTTCCTTCCGTTTCTAAATCCCGAAGTGCGGTTTCCAATCCGAACCGGATACTTGGATAGTTTACCAATTTTTTTTGAAGGTGACTGTCGATATGGTTGATTTGAGTACAAACATCCTTCAAAACCTTCTCGTAATCAGTAAGTGGATCAGGACTTAATCCTTGGATGAGACTGCATTCGCCTATGCCAAAATGCTCCGGATTATCATCGTTCCATGTGATTATAAACCACGAATCTTTATAAGTCAGCACTCCACGGGAGGTCCCTGCCTCGAAATTAAAGATCAGTCTGTATGGGATATAGCGTGCAACTATCATTTTTCTTGTTAAATCATCAAATTAAATACATTACGACATGAGCAGTCCGATTCCAAATAGCATGCTGAAAACCAAAGTGCTGAGGGCAAGACGTTTTAAATAGGGATCGAGCATTCTTGGGTTTTCGATCTTGGCAATCTTTATCAGATCAAGGATGAAAACTGGAAGCGTGATTACATAAATGTATTGGGAAACTCCATTGTCGGTTAAGACGCTGAAAATAATAGCGCATAACCAGCCTATGGTGATTAGGCTCATGTGATATACAACCGATTTTCGGCGACCAAGTCGCACAGCAACGGTAATTTTTCGGCTAAGTTGGTCATTTTCAGTGTCGCGCATATTGTTTAAATTTAACACACCTGTACTAAAAAGCCCAATGGTGATCGCCGGCAGCCAGATGATAAGCGGCAAGCTGTGGGTGTTCAAATAGTAACTTCCCAGTACGCCCACAAGACCAAAAAAAATAAAGACAAAAGCATCGCCAAATCCCTGGTAACCATATGCATTTTTCCCTACCACATATTTGATGGCGGCGGCGATGGAGGCCACCCCAAGAACAAAGAAAATCAAGGCCGGGATGAAGCTTGATTTTAAGCCGAAGTAGATGAGTAAAAGCCCTGAAATAAGTGATAATGCCCCGGTGATTAAAATTCCTCTTCGCATTTCCGGTTTTGAGATTTCACCACTTTGAACTGTCCGCACCGGGCCGAGCCGATTTTCGTTATCTGTTCCCTTTTCGGCATCACCATAATCGTTGGCGAAATTGGAAAGAATCTGAAGAAGTAAAGTTGTAAGCACCGAAAAACCAATTACTGTTGTTGAGTATGTACCTGATTTAATGGCAAGAAAACTGCCCACCATCACACTCGAAAGAGCTAGTGGTAAAGTCCGCAGTCGTGCTGCCTTGACCCAGGAAACAAATTTTGAAGGATTTAATTCGCTCATGCTGCTTATCAGGGGAACTTAGGATATTTGTGAAAATCCGGATCACGTTTTTCCAGAAAGGCGTGTTTGCCTTCCTGAGCTTCATCGGTGAGGTAATACAACAGGGTGGCATTTCCTGCAAACTCTTGCAAACCAATCTGTCCGTCTAGCTCAGCATTCATGCCCAGTTTGATCATGCGCAAAGCCATGGGGCTTCTTTTGTGCATGGTCAAACACCAGTCAATGGTTTCTTCTTCCAGCTTGTCGAAAGGAACAACTTTGTTTACCAGTCCCATTTCCAATGCCTCAGCGGCTGAATATTGTTTGTTTAAAAACCAGATTTCTCTCGCTTTTTTTTGCCCCACAATACTTGCCAGATAGGATGAACCAAGTCCGGCGTCGAAGCTGCCTACTTTTGGTCCTGTTTGTCCGAATCTTGCATTTTCGGAGGCGATGGTCATGTCGCAAACCACGTGCAACACATGACCTCCACCAATGGCAAACCCGTTTACCATAGCAATAACAGGTTTAGGCATCGACCTTATTTTGCGTTGCACATCCAGCACGTTAAGGCGAGGTATACCATCCTTGCCAATGTAACCACCTTTTCCTTTCACGTTTTGATCGCCCCCGCTGCAAAACGCTTTGTCGCCTTCGCCTGTTAAAATCACGGTGTAGATGTCCTGGTCTTCACGGATAATCTCCAATGCAATGGCCATTTCTGTGGTCGTAGTCGGTGTGAACGCGTTGTAATACCTGGGCCTGTTGATGGTGATTTTGGCTATATGATTCCACGATTCTAGTCTGATTTCTTCAAACATTTTAATCGGTTTCCAATTCGGTTTAGTCATAACTTATATGGTTTTATTTCAGGCAACGAATATAGGAAAAAGCAACGGATCGCCATTTCATATCTTTTTAACCGCAGAAAAATGATTGTTTATATTTGATTTATTGGAGTTTTTTTCCGTCAAATCTCTTGTTGTAAATTTGTGCTTCCTGCTGATTATGTTATTATTTTGACGGTCAAACGTTTTTTAACTGCCCGAAATAGGAGCGCAAAATCTCTGCATTTTTAACCGATGGAGTGACGATTTCAAGCACTGCAGGTTTGTCTGAGGAACTAAAAAGTGCTTTAAGGCCTGAGAAAACCTGGCTTTGTGTTTCTGCCTTAAAATAGTCTAATTGAAAAGCGCGCGCAAGGGGCTCCATATTGAGGGCATGACGGGCTTCGAAGTAGGTTTCAAAGCCTTCAACGGTGTCAGGGCCAGCGATAAAGCGAAAAATTCCTCCTCCATGGTTGTTGATTACGATTATTTTAAGGTTGCGGCCGTTGTTGAGAAGCATCAATCCGTTGCTGTCGTAAACGAAACCCAGATCTCCGGTAATCAGAACGTTGGTTTTTTTGGAGACCATTGAAACACCTGCTGCCGTCGATATTTGGCCGTCAATTCCGCTAACACCGCGATTGCTGTAATAAACAAGGTGTGGAGCGCTGCCAAAAAGTTGTGAATACCTTACCGGAGTACTGTTGCCAAGATGTAGATTGCAACCGGCAGGCAATTGTTTTAGAATGTTTTCAAAAACTTTGAAGTCACTGAAATCTGCTTCCCTCAGAAAACTGATTCTGGTCATCTCGGCGGATTTTTTTCTCTCGAGCCATATTCTTCCAAAGTTTGATTCTCCAGACGTTGAGTTTTTTGATAATTCATTCAATAACTGTGCTGTATTGCCTTGAAATGAACCCGTTATGCAGAAATAGGTGTTTAATGGTTTCCCATCGGGAGAGATGTGCCAGTGGTTTTTCGGTTGATTTTTCCGTAAAAAAGCTTTGATCATTTTCGATACGATGGCTCCACCAAAAGTAATCAGTAAATCGGGTGTAAATTGACTGATTTCATCCGGTTTTATTGTCGTGATCGTGCTGTCGATGGTGTCGATGAATTTGGGATGATAAAGGTTTGAAGTGGTTTCGGTAAGGATGGTGAGGTTGTTGTTATCCACCAACCTGCCCAGGATTGCTTCTATTTCAGGCTGAGGATCGGACTGCCCGGCAATAATCATTATTTTTTTGCTGTCCTTCCATTGATAAAGAAACTCACCCGGTATTGGAGCTGGTGTTACTTCGACATCGTCTTTTTGGTTGAGTATTTCTTCTGCGATTGAAAAATCAGCCAAATTATATAGAGGTTCGTCCAGCGGTATATTGATGTGGACAGGCCCACGTGGAGCTTGCATGCTCAGAGCGTAAGCCTCGTGAACTAATTTAGCCGCCTCATTTATGGTTGTTGGCGATGTGATTGCCGTGGGTAGGGTAAAACTCTTTTTTATATAATTGGTATAAAGGTTATCTTGGCGAATGGTTTGTCCGTCGCCGATGTCGATATGCATGGGTGACCGATCAGCGGTGAGCACCAGCAAAGGGGTTTGCTGATAGTAGGCTTCGGCAATGGCAGGGGCGTAGTTTAGTGCTGCCGATCCTGATGTGCAGTCGATGGCCACCGCTTTTCCGGTTTCGATAGCTATTCCGAGTGCGAAAAAGGCTGCACTTCTTTCATCTGTAACGGTTTCCGTTGTAACTTTTTTTTGCCTGCTGAAAGCAATGATTATAGGCGCATTGCGTGATCCCGGACTGTGAACAAGATATTCCAATCCGCACCTGACAAGAATTTCGGCCAGCAACGCAACTGGTTTTTTATCGGTGGTCATGGGGCAAAGGTCTGCATTTTTTCGATTACCGTCAA
>DJVY01000043.1 GCA_002440885.1 Bacteroidales bacterium UBA6244 | reverse complement strand
ACCTCTGTGACTTCTTCGTGCAGCTCCGTGTAACAACTTATTAGCTATGTCACAAACCACAAAGATGCCACGAAGGTCAAAAACAAATCATATTTTATTGACTATCAGATATAAGAGCTCGGAAAATTTCATACAAACTTTAGAAGCTAATTTTCTGTTCTTAAAGCATCCACTGGTTTTATACTTATGGCGCGCCGTGCGGGGATGATGCCCGCCAAAGCTCCCGACACAATTAAAATAGCAAGGGCAGAGAGTGCTGTAGTAAAATCTACTTCGGGACGTTTAAACATGTCCGATTCAATCTGAAACTGGATCAAACCAAAATTGATCAATTCGATTAGCCCGACACCGGCAACCAATCCGATATATCCTGATAGCGAAGTAAGAAATACCGATTCGGTAATGATCTGGGTCATAATTTGCATGGGAGTTGCTCCTAAGGCACGCTTTATCCCAATTTCTTTGGTACGCTCCCTGACAATCACCAGCATGATATTGCTTATGCCAATTACTCCGGCCATCAGTGTGCCTGTTCCTACAATCCATATCAGTCCTGCGATTCCGGCAAAAAGCCCGTTCATTTGTTCAAACTCTTCGGCCAGGTTAAAATGACCGAAGGCTTCCTTGTCGTCGGGAGATACGCTATGCCGTGAAGCCAGGAATTTCATGGTTTTTTCTTCGATGGCTGCCGCTGATTCGCCATCGTTTACCGTCACCGAAAACCACCCCACTACGTTGCCGTAATTGTAGGTTTTTTGTAAAGTAGAGAGTGGTATGTAAATGGTTTGTTCCTTTTCGCCACCGAAGTTAATCTGGGTGTTCAGGGGTTTAAAAACGCCGATCACCGTGAAGTAAATGCCTTGAATCTGAATAGATTGACCAATGACTGTTTCCCCAGGCTCGAAAAGTACTTCTTTCACTCTGGTTCCAATGACTGCTACCTTCCGGCGTTCGTCCAGGTCGAATTGGTTCAGAAAGCGGCCTTCTATTTCCATCGGGTCCACCTTGTCCCATTCAGGGAATTCACCTTTAATGGTAAATGCCCCTGTCTTGTCTTTTCTAATCGTGTTGTTGCTGCCATCGCCGGCCGCCCATCCCTGAATTTTTGGTGCAAGGTATTTTATTTCGGGTATGTTGGCTCTGAGGGCGTCGATGTCGTCGTTGTTGAAGTTAAACCAACGGCCACGCGGAAAACCTTTGTAGGGAATGGTGGTGCGTTGAGGCCAGATAAAAAAGCTGTTGGTGGCGAAATTGCCCATGCCCGAAGAAATACCATTTTCGAGTCCTGCGCCCGAACCCAGCATGATAATCAACATAAAAATACCCCAAAACACCCCAAAAGCAGTGAGCAAAGTTCTGATCTTGTTCTTTTTGAGGGTTTGAAAAATCTCTTGCCAATTGTCGCGACTAAACATGTGATTACTTTTTATTTTATTGGCTTTACTCTTCTTTTAATGCATCAACAGGTTTTATGGCAGCAGCCCTTCTGGCAGGGACAAATCCGGCCAGCATTCCTGCAATAACCAGCACAACCAAAGCGCTTATGGCTACCCTTAGATCGGCTTCCGGATTGCGGAAAAATTCGGATTGCAGGTAAGGGTTTACCAGCTCCAATACCCCAATACCGAGCACCAGGCCGATATAACCTGACAAACCTGTAATCAGCAGGGCTTCCTGCATAATCATGCTGACTATTGATCGTGGCGTGGCACCGAGGGATTTGCGTATACCAATTTCGCGCGTGCGTTCTTTTACCGATATCATCATGATGTTGCTTACACCTACAATGCCGGCTACAATAGTGCCAACACCAATGATCCAGATGAATAGCCTGATGGCGGCAAATAAATCCTGAAACTGTTTGAACTCCTCCACGGCATTCCAAATGAACATCGCATTTTTATCTTTTTCGTCGAAAACATGACGCTCGGCGATGTCCTTTCTTATTTCATCCTCCATGCGCTTGCTGTCGGAAACATCATTTGAGGCCACGGTAACGGCCAGGGTGTTAATTCTGTCGATGGTAGCCAGTGCTTTTTGTGCAGTGGATATGGGTAAATAAACCGCCCGTTGGTTGTCCTGCCTTCCGTCATCATCGGTAAAAACGCCCACCACCAAAAAAGGAATTCCCCTGATGTTGATGTACTTTCCAATGGCTTCTTCCTGTTTGATCAACGCCTCTTTTACGGCCATCCCGATAACGGCAACCTTGCGGTTTTCAGCGATGTCGTTATCGTTGATAAACCTACCCTGACTCATGGATAACTTCTCGATAATGCCATAGTCGGGATGCACGCTTCTGATGTCGAAGTCGCCGTATTCAGTTTTGTAACTGATGGTGTTGCTTCCCCAAACGAACATTCGCCCGGAGATGTATTCAACACCTGTAACACTGCTTTTAATTTGGTCGTAGTCGGCATTCCTGAAGCTGATGTCGCGTCCGGGTTTAAGTCCTTTGTAAGGCAAGCTGGTTTCGCCTCCCCAAACCCACAGCGTGTTTACAGCCGAACTGGCAAACTGATCGTGGACACCGTTCTCCAATCCTTTTCCCGACCCCAGCAGGATAATGAGCATGAAGATTCCCCATGTTACGCTAAACCCCGTAAGCAAGGTGCGTAACTTGTTTTTCCGAATGATACTCAATATTTCAATCCAGCGGTCGATGAAGAACATGAGGGAGTTTTTTTTGTTTCAAAGTTATTATTTTTTAATCAATGCGGTACCGTTTTATACTGCTTCTTACTGATTTTGTAACACTATCATGTTAAAAGTAGTTAATACCGAGAGGATTAGGTTTTTCTGCGTTTAAACCTATTCCGATTCGGTATAACATCCTTATTGAATAAAGGTAATTCATGTGACGAATAACGGATATCTTTGTTACATTATTATTAATTTAATTGTTATTAAAAACCACACTTAAATACAACACCGATGAGTAACAACGAATTTATAAAAGGAGAGAAATTCTCTTACAACGACAGCATATCCTACGCCGATCAGGCCGTGGTGAGTAAGCACATCATAAAAAAAGAAACCGGAAACATTTCCCTGTTCGCCTTTGATAAAGGCGAAGGTCTGAGTGAGCACACAGCGCCTTTCGATGCCGTGGTTCATGTAATCGATGGAAAAGCCGACATCATTATCGATGGGAAATCGAACATACTCCATGCCGGTGAAACCATTATTATGCCCGCTAACCTACCTCATGCCTTGATTGCGATAGAGCGGTTTAAAATGGTGCTCACCATGATAAGGAAATAGG
>DJVY01000013.1:6491-9055 GCA_002440885.1 Bacteroidales bacterium UBA6244 | reverse complement strand
TGCACCAATACAAACGTGTCACGATTTACACCTACAGGACCCCAATAATTAAAATGGTAGGTAAACTGTCCGTATCCGCCAACCATCAGGTTAGGCTTGAGGTGAACTCTGGTAAAACTGTTATTTATACCCGAGCGTTTCCCTCCTCTTACTTGTGATTTTGGTGTTGAATAGGTACGTTCTACAGCATGATACACAAAGCACACACCTTTCGGAATCCTTGCACTCACACAGGCCCTCGTGGAATACACCCCATTGTCATTAAAAACTTCTACCCAGTCATTATCTTTTACTCCAAGTGATGCGGCATCCTCCTCGCTTAACCAGCATGGTTCCATACCCCTGGATAGTGTAAGCATTCGAAGTGTATCGCCGTAGGTAGAATGTATGTGCCATTTTCCGTGGGGCGTAAGCACATTCAGCAATTTTGCTTTTCCTGTCGCCACTGTCGTTCGCAACTCACCATAAGCCTCTGGCTTTGGAGATGGTTTGTAGGTTGGCAGGTGCTCGCCAAACTTGATATAACCCTCGTGATCCAGATAAAAATGTTGTCGGCCAGTAAGCGTACGCCATGGCACCAAACGTTCAATGTTGTAGGTATAAGCTGAATAGGCTCTGCCATCAGTCAGTAATCCAGACCAAACCGGTGAGTTAAGGTATCGGTGAGGTTTTGCTTGCAAATCTTTGTAATTCATCCTTACATTTTTATTTCCTTCGGAAAGGTCACAAAGTGCCAGGCCTGTCTTCTTTTCGGCAACTTGATAAGCCCTGTGCGCGAGCTCCCCGTTGGTGAGACTTGAAAGGTGAAGCACTGCATTGGCGGCTTCCTCATCTTCATAAATGGAAGGGTATTCAACGCCGTCGATTTTTCTGACATGATCACGATCCTTCAGCATTTGTTCGTAAAAGTCGGCAGAATCGTAACTGTTTCCATGAGCACCCAGACCTGTTTTCATTTTGGGTCCCAAGCTGATGTACTTATCATATACCTTGGTGTAATCCCTTTCTACAACGACAATTCCATGCATGGTTTTTCCGGGAATGGGTTCGCATTCGCCTTTGCTCCAGTCTTTAATGTGGCGTTGAGATATTTCGCCAGCACTGTCATGAGAAATGGGTGTATTGACAATATCCTTTACCGGTTTGTTAAAATGAGTTTTTGCCAATTCACTGGTAACCCTTGCTATTTCCCTGAAAATCACCCAGTCACTTTTCGATTCCCAAACCGGGTCAATAGCTGCAGACAAAGGATGGATAAAGGAATGCATGTCGGTACTGTTCAAGTCAGTTTTCTCGTACCACGAGGCAGCAGGAAGTATAATATCGGAATACAATGCTGATGTATCCATCCTGAAATTCAGGTTGACGATAAGGTCCATCTTTCCTTTAGGGCTTTCACTCCGCCATTTCACATCTTTTACAAACTGGTCGGCAACGTCTTCAGCGATAGAATTGTGGTGCGTCCCTAAATAATGCTTTAAGAAGAATTCATGCCCTTTGGCACTTCCTCCAATCGCGTTGCCCCTCCAAATATACCAGACACGTGGGAAATTGATTTCTTCGTCAGGTTCGGCTACGGCGTGGACAATTTCTTTGCTTTTTAGTTTTTCGACTACATATTTTTTGATTTCATCATCAGTTCTGGCTCCTGCTTTTTCGGCATCGGCAACTATTTCAAAATTGTTTTTGTTGTATTGAGGATAAAATGGCATCCAACCATTACGAACCGATTTTACGGTCATATCAGCAGAATGCAATTGAGACAATTCATTTTTCGGAACAGTATTATAATCAGAATGATTGCCATCATAACGCCACTGGTCAGAATTCATGTAGTGCCAGATAGGTGTTTGTTGCAATCTTGGAGGACCCTGCCAGTCCTTACCTGACATGATTGAACTCCATGAATCAACCGGCGCCAGCTTTTCCTGTCCTACATAATGGTTCATCCCGCCACCGTTCACCCCAATACAGCCAGTAAGCATGAGAGCCATTGTTCCTGCACGATAAATAAGATTGCTATGGTACCAGTGATTGATCCCTGCCCCTATGATGATGCTGCATTTTCCATTCGTTGTTTCCGCGGTTCGGCTCCATTCACGGGCAAATTGCAGAACGGTTTTTGGGCCAATTCCGGTAAATATCTCTTGCCAAGCCGGAGTGTAGGCTGATTCTTTTTCATCGTACGATGCCGGATAATCGCCTCCCAATCCACGATCAACGCCATATTGAGCCATTGTAAGGTCGTAAACTGTTGTTACTTTTACAAGGCCGTCTACGGTTTCTACATGTTTTACGGGTACGCCTCTTTTTGCGATCGCGTCAATCCCGTATTCAATAAAATCAAGCTGAAGGATTTCATCATTTTTATCAAGCAGAGTTAAAATCGGGTCGTAGGTTTTACCTGTTTCGGCATCCTCAAATTTCATGTTCCAGTTCCCGTCTTTACCATCCCAGCGATGTCCCGAACTTCCTCCCGGACAAACAAGATCACCGGTTTTTGAATCTATGTTCAGAAATTTCCATTCACCATTCTCGATGTCTTTATACTTATTGACTTTCCC
>DJVY01000013.1:0-6405 GCA_002440885.1 Bacteroidales bacterium UBA6244 | reverse complement strand
GCATATTTGGCCACCATATTAAAGTCGGGTGCAAAAACAACCGTTTTGGTTCCATTGTGCCGCGATTCAGCAAAAAAATGGACATCCGGCGTACGGGTCATCCCCAGATTGGCACCCATACAAGCGATAAATTTTGAGTTGTACCAATCGGCACTTTCGGCCACGTCTGTCTGTTCTCCCCATATCTCAGGAAAAGAGTTGGGCAAATCGCAGTACCAGTCATAAAAACTGAGGTTGACACCGCCCATTAATTGTAAAAAACGTGCCCCTGCGGCATAGCTAAGCATTGACATAGCAGGTATTGGAGAAAAGCCAATCAGCCTGTCAGGACCGTATTTTTTGGTAGTATAAATATTTGACGCGGCTATAATCTCCAGAGCTTCATCCCAGTTAACACGCCTGAGTCCGCCTTTTCCTCTTGCTGTCTGATACCTTTTCCTGGTTTCCGGGTTGTTTTGTATATTTTCCCAGGCTTTCAGAGCATCTCCTGTTTTGGCTTTTTCTTCATTAAAAACATCCAGCAAAGCTCCTCGTATCATCGGATATTTTACCCGGATTGGGCTGTACAAATACCATGAGAACGAAATACCACGCTGGCAACCTCTCGGTTCGTAAGGCGGCAACGATTTTTCGAGCAATGGATAATCGAGTGCCTGGGTTTCCCAAACCACAATTCCATCTTTAACATGAATATTCCAACTACAGCCTCCGGTGCAATTCACACCATGTGTGCTTCTTACCACTTTATCGTGTTGATATCGGTTGCGGTAAAACTCTTCCCACTGTCGGGTTTTTGGGGAAATTAAATCTTTAATCCAACTCATAAAAAAATATGTTAGCTTAGTTAATTACTTTTGAAGGCCTGTCGAGGATTTCCCGGTTTACCGGAAATTTTTTCCTTTTATAATATAATAGGACTGTACTCAGAAAAATTGTTGCAAATACCACCAATCCAAAAAATGCAAACGTGGTGCTGAAATCGGTCGGACGCTGGTAATATCTTTCTTCACTGACCGTTTTAAGGTAGGCTGTCAGGTTAATCACTTCTTCTTCAGATAAGCTATGCTGCGTGTAAGCGGTATTCATTACAGGAAAAGGAGGGCTTTTAATTACAGCAGCCATTCCGGCACTTCCCATAATATTGTACGATTCGGTAAGGTCCTTGGCAAGGGTTCCACTGCTAAAAATTCGTTCATCCTTTACTTTATGACAACCAGCACAGGCAGGGCCTCCATTTGAAAAAGGATGTCTTCCTGAAAAAAGCAGTAGCCCGACCTTTACATTTTCCAAAGTTGTCCCGCTTAAGATATCGGCTGTCACAGCCTGTTGCTGACCACCACTGCTTCTGTCCGAGCTGATATAGTTAAGGATACTAACAATCTGTGCTTCAGAATAGTCAACATCCGGCATCATCAGGCTGTTGTATTCTTTGAAGATAGCCACCGCATCTGTATCACCACTTTTGATGACCGATGTTGAGGATTTAATAAACGAAACCAGCCATTCCTTAGTTCTTTTTTGGCTTATCCCCGACAAATCCGGCCCTACCAGCCTGCCTTTTCCAATAGTATGACAGGCAGCACAGGTTCTATCAAAAAGCTGTTTACCTTCATCAGCTCTGCCATTGGCAAATGAAAATATTCCAACAATCAATAAAATGTATTTCATTAGGTTCTTATTCATGAAAAACAGGATTAGAATTCGGAGGTAAAAATATTATTATTTTATTCTCAATTATCATTTTTTATGTTTGCGGTCATAATTTAGATTTATTCTAAATATTTGCCGGATAGGCTTAAATATTTTATATTATGTTAGTTACGTCAAATACAATTAATCTACCAAATTTTTCTACTTGTTCAAATATGCTTACTATCATATTATTTGGCATTACCGGACAGAAAAAAGTCAGGTTCACATCAATTCAATAATAAATGAAAAGAATATTCTTCTGTCCAATATCCGGTTAACCATCTCGATCGAATACCTTTTTATAAAGCAAAAAAATTAATTTTTCCTTATGGATAAATAATAGTGGATAATACTATCCACTATACAATATATTTATCTATCTTTGCCTCATAAATAAGATAATTTGTTTTCAAAAACATGTGAATACGGTATTAGGGCTTCAATATACATAGCTGAACAATCGCTATTGGATAAAAAAGTAAGCTTAAAAGAGGTGGCCAAAGCCATTAATTCGCCGGAGGCTTATACATCTAAAATATTGCAACAACTAGCCTCCAATAAAATTATTAACACGGAAAAGGGACCAACGGGTGGCTTTTCGATGGACAAGACCGTGATGGAAGTTTTAAAACTAAGTGCCGTTGTATTTGCGATTGATGGCGACAAGGTGTATCATGGTTGTGGGTTGGGATTGCCCAGTTGCAATGAGAATATGCCCTGCCCTGTACACGCTCAATTTAAAGGAATAAGGGAAGATTTAAAAAATATGCTTGAAACAACGACGATGAAATCTTTAACCCTTGGCTTGATCGGGGGCTTAACTTTCTTAAAAAGATAAAAAAATTTAAATTAATAGTGGATATGTTTATCCAATAACATTAACAAATTAAATCTAACGAAATGAATATATCACAGGAGCAAATTATCGGTGAATTGGTAGCGCGAGACTACCGTACAGCATCGGTTTTTAAAAAATACGGAATAGACTTTTGCTGCCAGGGCAACACTACCATTAATAATGCTTGTGAAAAGAAAAGCATCGATTCTGGTCAGGTACTATATGACCTGGATGAGGTAGCCCGGGAAAAAGGTAGTTCAATTGATTATCAAATATGGCCATTGGACTTGCTCATCGATTATATCGTGAAAAAGCACCACCGGTATGTGGTAGAAAAATCCATGGAAATACTACCCTATTTGAATAAAATATGCGAGGTTCACGGCGAACGGCATCCCGAACTATTTGAAATCAATGACCTTTTTAACCTTTCCGCTGAAGTGCTGGCCCAGCATATGAAGAAAGAAGAATTGGATTTGTTTCCATATATCCAAAAAATGATTCAAGCCAAACATGAAGGCAATAAAATAGTTGTGCCTGGTTTTGGCAGCATTGAAAACCTGATACGCATAATGGAGGAAGAACATACCATTGAAGGCGACCGCTTTAGAAAAATTGAAGAACTGAGCAATCACTATACAACGCCTGCAGATGCCTGTAATACCTACCGGGTAACAATTGCATTATTGAAAGAATTTGAAGACGATTTGCATTTGCATATTCATTTGGAGAATAATATTTTGTTCCCAAAGTCTATTAAATTGGAGAAAGAAGTGACTTTACAATAACATTAAGACATGGCAATAATGACCATTGCCTAAATTTGAGTTAATGATAAACTTAATAACGTATGAAAAAAGAAAATATATCAACCCTGGATGTGAGGCCTATCCTGGCTTCTGGCACTGACCCTTTTGTCACCATCATGTCGGCTCTCGACAAACTCCCTTCCGGACATACCCTGGAAATCATCAACTCGTTCGAACCTATCCCCCTGCTAAACAAGCTAAAAAAAGAAGGATATGATTTTGAAACTGATCGGTCAGACATTTCTGCCGTACATACCTTTGTCGAAAAAACAGATGTTCAACCAGTTGAAGAAGCCAAACTGACTTCCAAGCCCATATCCATTTCGTTTGAAGAATACGAATCCAAATTTAAAGGCTGCATGGTAGAACTGGATGTGCGTCATCTGGAGATGCCCATGCCGATGGTTACCATTCTCGAATCGCTTGAAACATTAAAAAAAGGGGAAGCATTGTATGTTCACCATCAAAGGTTGCCACAGTACCTGTTGCCAGAATTGGAAGATCGAAATTATATATGGGCTTCAAAAATAGTGGATGAAGGCAACACCAAACTGATAATCTTTAAGTAATGCAAGCCGGTTTAAGCACTAAAAATGCGCCCTCCATCTGGGTAGTGGCGCCTCATTTTCTGGTGGGCACCCTGGTGTTTTTAATCGCCACCATTATGCTGGCATTCAATCAGGATGCGTTGTTAACCTACCACATTAATGGACCTGTTTTAGCTATTGTTCATTTATTGATACTGGGATGGATCACTACGGTCATCTTCGGTGCACTTTATCAGCTGATTCCTGTCATTATGGAAGTTAAGCTTTTCAGCGAAAGACTGGCATACATCACACTGGTCAGTCTTCTTTCCGGGCTAATTATCATGGTGTTGTCTTTTCTGGATTTCCGCTTTCAACTGACATTGGGATTCGAAATTGGCGGATCATTGGTTTTTATTGCCATGGTATTGTTTGCCGTCAATACCTTGAAAAGTGCCGCCAAAGCCGAAAAAAAGTCCATACATGGTTTGTTTATTCAGACATCGGTTATTTACTTGATACTAACGGTACTTATGGGCCTTTTTATACTTTTCAATTTGTCGTACAATGTGTTACCCATACCACATACCACTTTGTTGGTTGTTCATTCGGCACTGGGTCTGGTGGGGTGGTTTATGATGCTCATTATAGGTGTGGCTTCCAAGTTGATGCCCATGTTTTTAATCGTACACAAAACAAAATTGGCCTGGTTGAAAATGGCCTTTTGGATTCTTAATGCAGGTATTTTGATGGTGACGATCAATGCTTTTTTCTTTTCTTTCAACTTTTACCTTAATCTGATTTCATTGCTTACCATTTTAACGGGATTGTCGTTGTTTTTAAGATTTAACCTGGATGTCTTTACAAGGCGTTTAAGGCGAAGATTGGACATAGGGATGAAACTGTCAGTGGTTGGATTGTCGTTACTGACCCTGAGTATCATTGCGTTTATTCTGTTGTTTTTCAATAATGGGGCAATTCCGCTTCCCGGTGGCAGGATGGAAATCATTTTCGGCGTGTTGTTATTATATGGCTTCTTTTCAGGATTAATTCTGGGGCAAACCTACAAAACCCTGCCATTTATTATTTGGCTGTTTCACTATCAGTCGATGGTGGGAAAGGCCAAAGTGCCCATGCCTGCCGATTTGTACAAGCATAAATTGGCCGAATTCCACTTATATACTTTTATTGCCAGTCTGGTGGCGCTTACAACGGGACTGGCATTCTCCATCGAATGGTTGGTGATGATTGGCATCTTGTTGATGGTGATTACCGCTACCCTTTATTCCCTTAATACCATTGGAATGATTTTTCATAATAAAAAGCAACTAACATGATACAAAAGACTTTTAATGCCGAGGAAACCAAAGTGCGCGAACTTTTAAAACAAATCCCTGACCCGGAAGTTGAAGTCAATATTGTGGATTTGGGTTTGATTTATCACATACGTAAGGATGATACAGCCAAAACCCTGGAAATAGATATGACGCTAAGTACACCCGGGTGTCCTGTGGGCGACACCATCATTCAGCACGTTCAAAATCTGCTTGACATTAATTATGCTGATTTTAGTGTGAGCGTTAACTTGATCTGGGAGCCTGAATGGACCCCGGATTTTATTACTCCTGAAGGAAGAGAACAACTGTACTAACCAATTTCAATGCATTTTTCGAAAGTTGCCGGATAGGTCGTCAGGTCGATTATTCTCTGGCTCAAAATTCTATCACTGGCGCGCGTTTAGCGATAGCGTAACGCGTGACTATTAGTACCCCTCCACTCCTACCCCAGATTTCACACCTTCGGCAGAAAAGTGCAACTTGTACTTCTTACCTGTCCTGTCGACAGAATGAAGCGAATACTGCCCCAACAAACAACAGAATAAACACATCAGGCCCCATGGCAGGCAAGCGAAATGACGAGACATCTCCTCTAAAATATGATGAAACAGGGACTTAAAAACATCATTAATAAACTCATTTAATCTAAACATTAGAATATTCTAATATTTAGATGTATTTTTGCTCAAAATCTTCAGAAATGCTTACAATAGAAACACTAAACCGGATTGATTTTGAAAAAGAAAGTCAAGTTTTTAAAGCCTTGGCGAACCCCATACGACTAAAAATGATTGGTTTGCTTCTAAATGACGAATGTTGTGTTTCTGATATAACTAATATTCTAGGGATTTCTCAATCAACAGCTTCACAGCATTTAGCTGTGTTAAAATACAACGGAATAGTTTCCCCTAAAAAGCATGGCACTAAAACATGTTACATTATCGACAATACTGAAATTAAAGATATTATAAAAATATTAATTAATAAATCACTACTGACCGACTAAAATAATTCAGAAAAATCGGGCGACAAAAGAATCATCCCCCCGCTCCCGCCAGTTTACAACTGGTGGGTCTTCACTCCATCCCCCTACAACTTCCGATCACCCAGCACATAATCCCTGGAACCATGCAGATCCCTTTTAGAAACCCGTTTTGCCTCCTGCTGAGGTAAACCAACAGTTTTTGCATCCACATTACCAC
>DJVY01000187.1:11768-13540 GCA_002440885.1 Bacteroidales bacterium UBA6244 | reverse complement strand
AGCTAATAAGTTGTTACACAGAGGTGCACAAAGAAGTCACAGAGGCCCACAGAGAAAAATTCTGAATAGGAATGGGATCTGTAATTAACAGTATATCAATGTCATTTATGCTTAACAACAATTTAATTATCTGATTTTCACTAAATAGGAATATCTGCAAAACTTGAGTCACTTCTTGTTATAGGCCGTCATGGTGCGCTCGATGCCAACCGTTACATAGCTTTTTATCATGTCGACGGCTATTTCCACACGGGGAATCATGACTTTTTCCTCCTCACGCGACCACTGACCCAACACATACTCCACCTGCATACCCTTTCTGAAATTATCACCGATGCCAATACGTAAACGCGGAAACTCATTGGTATTCAACTTTAATATGAGATCGGTCAGCCCGTTATGGCCTGCATCACTTCCCTTTTGTTTCATACGCAGACTCCCGGTGGGCAAGGCAATATCATCTACCACAACGAGTAAATTTTCGATTGGAATTTTTTCCTTTTCAAGCCAGTATTTTACTGCTTTCCCACTAAGGTTCATGTAGGTGGAGGGTTTTATCATGACCAGCGTCCTGCCTTTAAATCTAGCCTCGGCGCGTGAGGCATGCCTGTCGACGACAAAACTTGCTCCCAGATCACGGGCAAGCGCATCACACACCACAAAACCAATGTTGTGACGTGTATTGGCGTATTCCACCCCAATATTTCCAAGTCCGGCAATCAGGTATTTCAAAACTCCATCAGGTTTAAAAATTAAAGGGACAAAGTTAAATACTTTATCCCTTTACTCATTCAAATAAAATCAGTTACCAAACCGACTTGTGTTTAACTATTCAGCAGCTTGGTTTTCATCACCGGCTGCTTCCTCTTCAGCTTCATCAGCCACTGCAACTGCACCACCACGACCGGCTTTAACCATCACAACAACTGAGTTAGGCACATCTAAAAACTCAACATTAGCGAGCTGAACTGCTTTTACTTTGATAGCCTCAGCTATTTTCAATTTAGAAATGTCGATTATAACCTCTTCAGGCAGGTTTTCAATCAGCCCTTTAACTTTCATTTTACGCAGTTTAAGCTGGAGTTTACCGCCGGCCATAACACCGGGAGAGTTCCCTTTGAGGCGAATGGGGAGCGCTGTAATAACAGGTTTCCCTTCGGTCACTTCCAAAAAGTCGGCATGCAAAGCCGAATCGCTTACCGGATGATACTGTACATCCTGTAAAACAGCGTTGTACATTTTTCCGTCGATGTTCAGCTCCACAAGGTAAGCATGTGGAGTAAACACAATTTCGCCAAAACTCAGCTGATCCAGAACAAAATGAACCTGTTCTTTTCCGCCGTAAAGCACACAGGGCACATTGCCCGATCTGCGCTGTTTTTTAGCATCTTTTTTCCCTACGTTCTCTCTCAGAGAACCGCTCAATGATACTTTTTTCATGATTTAATAATTAAGATTTATATTTGTTTCAGATCGAATAACGAACTGATGGATTCAAAATTCTGAACACGTTTAATAACTTCGGCCAGCAAGTCGGCAGTAGAAAGCACGGTAATTTTATCGCTGTGTTGGGTAAGCTTAACAGTGTCTGTAACCACTACTTCATCAAAAACAGATTTATTTATCCGGCTGTACGCATCTGCCGAAAAGATTGGGTGAGTACAAAAAGCCCTCACGCTGCTTGCTCCCTTGCTCATGATGAGCGAGGCTGCTTTGGTGATGGTTCCGGCCGTATCGATGATGTCATCCACCAGTACCACATCTTTTCCTTC
>DJVY01000187.1:0-11745 GCA_002440885.1 Bacteroidales bacterium UBA6244 | reverse complement strand
CGGCGTGTTCCACCTGTATCTGGTGAAGCCATCACCAGGTTCGGCAGGTTGAGCTGCTTAAGATAGGGAAGAAAGATGTTGGAAGAATAGAGGTGATCAACGGGAACATCGAAGAAACCTTGTATCTGGTCGGCATGTAAGTCAATGGTAATCAATCGGGTTACTCCGGCTGCAATAAGTAGGTTGGCCGTTAGTTTGCTGGCAATGCTCACCCTGGGTTTATCTTTTCTGTCCTGACGTGCGTAACCAAAATAAGGGATTACGGCGATAATTTTTCTTGCAGAGGCACGACGTGCTGCATCCACCATCATCAACAACTCAAGCAAATTGTCAGCCGGTGGGTTAGTCGATTGTACGATAAACACATCGCGACCGCGGATATTTTCCTCGTAAGAGGTCTGAAATTCCCCGTCTGCGAAGTCCAGGACAATTGATTTACCCATTGGAATACCGTAACTGGCAGCAATCTTTTCTGTAAGGTACCTGCTTTGGCGACCGGAGAAAATGCTGACCATCGAATCGTGCGACATGACTTTTGATTTTGGTGAAATTGCTGGGCGGCAAAATTACTAATTATTTTAAAAAGAACAAGTTTGTTTTTAAAATCGGCTAATTTACAAAGCGTTTTAAACCGTTTTGTTTTCCACGAAACCGAAATATTCAGGCTTGGGCAAGGGTTCGTTTTAAAAGTGTTGTGTAAATAGGTTGATTACCAAGCTGTGAGGTTACTACCGAAGAAACAAGGGTGGTGATGATCAGGGGCAAAATGAGTTCGTAATTCGAGGTCATTTCGATGGCCAGAGCAATGCCTGTAAGCGGCGCCCTGACCGTGGCTGCAAATACACCCGCCATGCCTGCCACCGCAAATACAGCAGGATTGTCAACGAGATCAGGAAAAAAATGCTGTGCCATAAACCCATAGGCCATGCCTGACAAAACGCCCAGAGCCAGCAATGGAGCAAAAATACCTCCCGGCACTCCGGAACCATAGCTGAAAAGTGTTAAAAAGAAACGAGCCACCAAAATAATCAAAAGCATTTTAACCCCAAAAGTAAACTCAAGCGATTCGGCCACAGTTGTATAGCCGCCTCCAATTAATTCGGGAAACCATATACCAATTACGGCAATGGTAGTTCCAATTACCAGTCCTGATGCCACAAGCGACTTGTTTACCAAAGGAGTAAAAACATCGAGCGAAATGACCAGCAGCCGGTTAAATAAAAAGCCCAGCACACTTAAAACCAACCCCAACACCATGTAAAGCCACAAAGTGCTCAAGGCCTGCTGCCCAAAAACCATCATCCGGATCACTGGATCAACACCTATAAGCAAACGAACTACGATGTCTGCCGTGGCCGAAGCCACCATGATGGCCGCAACCGAATAAAACGAGAACTTGAAATGGCCATGCATTTCTTCTAA
The DNA here is from genome assembly GCA_002440885.1 of Bacteroidales bacterium UBA6244. Taxonomy (GTDB): domain Bacteria; phylum Bacteroidota; class Bacteroidia; order Bacteroidales; family F082; genus UBA6244. Next base: position 10,323 of record DJVY01000187.1, on the reverse strand, counting down.
CACGAACACAATTCCAGAGAAAGGCGCATTGAAAGCACACGCCAGCCCGGCGGCCGCACCCGACGAAATTAAAGGATTATCATGTTCTTTAGGGAGTTTAAACATATCTTTTACCATTTTCCCGATGTTGGCACCAAGCTGAATGGTAGGCCCTTCACGACCTAAAAGTAATCCGCTTCCCAACGAAAAAAGCGATGCAATGAATTTTACAGGAATAATCCTTTTCCAACGCAATACCCGAACCTCGTCCAACGCCCCTTCTATTTCGTGAACACCACTTCCTGATGCTTCGGGAGCCCATCTCTTCACCATGAACAAGGCTACGGTAACACCAACAACCGCTAAAGCAATAGCAAATACCCAGTGCATCCCTCCGTCAGCCTTCGCCAACACAAAAACTGAAGAACGCCATAAATCAATTTGCTCCAGAATTAACCTGAAAAAACTCCCGACTAAACCGGCCACCAATCCAACTACAAAAGCAAAAAAAATAAGACGAAAATCTGTGTTGTAAGCCCCGGCGAGTCTTAGGGAAAATTTTGTTTCAGTTACCTTTTTTTTCATGTACTGATTTATTCAGGGAAACAAAGGTAAGCAATTGTATGAAAACAAAAAATCCGACTTTTCATGGTCGGATTTTAAATACAGGCCTAAGCCCTGGCTTTATATGAAGTGGTTGCTGCGTCGACTATGATATTAATTCAAACGTAACTTTCATCAGAACCCTTTCACCTGAATGCCTGGCAAGTTTTTCGTCTTTCAGGGTTTCAACTGTTTTCACTACGAAATTTTGCATCTGAGGAGAAACACTGTTCGACTGATCAACTTTCAAAGTGCCATCGTCCTGAATAACCATACTCAAAACCACACAACACTGGGTTTTGTCATCAATGGCAAATTCAGGGTATTTCATGTTCTTTTTTACGAGATCAACTACAGAAGCTCTTACCGCTTTGGAGGCTGGCACCGGTTGGCTGGCCATAACTGTGGTCATTCCAAATAAACACAGTAAAATAATGGTTGCAATTCTTGTTTTCATGACTTTTATATTTTAATTAGTTAACAATAATGGTTGCACTAAGCCTGTAACCAACAACGTGCCAAAGATCATTAAACGTTGATTTTGTGTTTTTTACAAACTTTGTTGCTCACGCAAGTGCTAAAAAACCAATCTAAACATGTTCGTCATTGCAACAACAATGTACACTTGCGTACACTCTATATCTATGTGATTAACAATATGTTAAAATATTTTTAACAATTACGATACAGTCTCCTCAGGCAAGAAACAGAAATAGGCATATTTCACTACAAAGTGGATACACCTAAGCATTTTCTCAGTAAGTTTGCACCTGTTTTTCAAATGCTAGCACGAACACCATGGAATTTCCTGAAAACGAAAAAAGGTCATTAAACTTCATCGAAACGATTATCGAAGAAGATTTGCGCAACAACAAGAATGAGGGCAGGATACACTTACGTTTCCCACCCGAGCCTAACGGATACCTGCATATTGGTCATGCCAAATCCATATGCCTTAATTTTGGTTTGGCCGAAGATTACAACGGATTGTGTAACCTGAGGTTCGACGATACCAATCCTGAAAAAGAGGATATCGAATACGTTGATTCGATAAAAGAAGACATCGAATGGCTTGGGTTTAAATGGGACAAAAAGCCTTACTACGCTTCCGACTATTTTGAGCAGCTCTACCAATGGGCCGAAATGCTTATTGAACAAGGTAAAGCTTATGTGGACGAACAACCCCAGGAATTAATCAGCCAGCAGCGGGGTGTGCCTACACGTCCCGGCACAGAAAGTCCGTATCGCAACAGGCCAGTGGCAGAAAGCCTCGACTTATTCAGACGCATGCGTGCAGGTGATTTTAAAAACGGACAGATGATTCTGCGGGCAAAAATTGACATGAGTTCACCTAACATGCACATGCGCGATCCGATCATGTACCGGATTCTGCATCAGGAACATCACCGGACAGGGAACGCCTGGTGTATTTACCCGATGTACGATTATGCTCACGGACAGAGTGATTATATCGAAGGCATCACCCACTCGGTGTGCACGCTTGAGTTTGAAATTCACCGCCCGCTTTACGATTGGTTTCTTGATCAGATTGCCGATGGCGGTTATCGTCCGCGGCAGATTGAATTTGCCAGACTTAACCTGAGCTATACGGTAATGAGTAAACGCAAACTGCTCGAATTGGTACAAAAAGGTATTGTAGTTGGGTGGGACGATCCGCGCATGCCTACCATATCAGGATTGCGCCGCAGAGGCTATACGCCTGAATCGTTACGCAACTTTGCCGAACGTATCGGCGTGGCCAAGCGCGACAACGTGATCGATGTCGGCCTGTTGGAGTTTACCTTGCGTGAGCATTTGAATAAAATTACAGACAGGGTTATGGTGGTTTTAAATCCTGTGAAAGTTATTATCACCAATTATCCGGAAGGAAAAACAGAAAAAATGTGGCTGGTCAACAATCCCGAAAATGCCGAAAGCGAAAGTCACGAAGTGCCTTTTGGGCGTGAGCTGTACATCGAACGGGAAGATTTTATGGAAGACCCACCAAAAAAGTTCTTCAGGCTCGGTCCGGGACAGGAAGTACGGTTGAAAGGAGCATATATTATCAAATGCGATGATTACAAAAAAGATGAAAATGGAAATGTAGTTGAGATTTATTGCACCTGCGACCTCAACTCAAGGAGTGGTGCGGAAGGAGCTCAACGCAAAGTAAAAGGAACACTGCACTGGGTTTCAGCCGAACAGTCCATTGATGCAGAAGTACGTTTGTACGACAGGCTGTTTCTGGATGAAGATCCGGCAGGTCATAAAGAAACAGACTTCAAAGAATTTATAAATCCCGACTCTCTACAGGTAATATCTCAGGCTAAAGCAGAACCCTGGCTACAACGCGCACAGCCCGGTGACAAATTTCAGTTTCAGCGCATGGGATATTTTTGTGCCGACAAGGACAGCAAGCCCGGTCATTTGGTGTTTAACCGCACCGTTACCCTACGCGACAATTGGTCAAAAAGCAATTCATAACCCTGATGGTCAGCCTGATGTATTTCGATGGAATTTTTTTAAAAAAATCAGCTGCTATACTTGACCCATATAGATCAAAAACTTTACCTTTGCGCCCTCATTGCCTGATGGTGTAACTGGCAACACGTCTGACTCTGAATCAGAAGAGTCTAGGTTCGACCCCTAGTCAGGCAACCAAAGCCCTTATTCGTAAGGGCTTTTTTTTGCACCTCCTAATTCAACTCTCAAACATTAAAATTTCTCAGCAAGCAAAAATGTACGGATGTTCATCTGGATAATGCCTTCGATATTCGAAACAGGTAATTCGTCCATGCTGATGATATACTTGGGATAATTATCTTTAATTCTGAGCAAAGTTTCAGTTTCGCGCAAAATCGTTTTTTCATCTTTCATAGTATAGGTTACCTGAATGTACTTTTTTTCATTGGGTTTTTCAGCCACAAAATCTACCTCATAAGCATCATAGCTGCCCACAGTAACGGAGTAACCCATGATGAGCAGGTGCTTGAAAACAATATTCTCCAGGATTTGAGCTATATCAGCTTGTCGGAATCCAATGATGGCATTTCTTAATCCCACATCTTCAAAATAGTATTTCTCCCCGGTTTCAAATAGTTTACGCCCTTTAAGATCGGAGCGGCCTATTTTGAAAAGCATATAGCTTTTCACCAGAAAATCAAGGTAGTTGAGCACCACCTGGACGGAAATATTGATGTGTTGCGATTTCAGGTAGTCGCTGATACGCTTGGCTGAGAAAAGCCTGCCGGTATTGTCGGCAAGAAATTTGACAAGCTGTTCGAGAAAACGCATATTTCTCACGTTGTAGCGGTTTACCACATCTTTATAGAGAATGCTTGCGTAGATGTTTTTAAGGTAATCGAAAATGATGGCGTCTTCCAGGCTGAGGTGTATCAGGTAAGGTAAACCACCATAACGGAGGTATTTCAGAAAGGATTCCCCAGTTTCGTTTAATTGGTGAAACAGGAGAAATTCGGGATAGCTCAGACTATAAACCTCTATTTCAATGGATCGGCCACTCAGATAACCGGCAATGTCACCTGACAACAATTCGGCGTTGCTGCCTGTAACATAGATATCAATCCCGCCGCGGGCCAAAAGACTGCGAAGCGCTTTCTCAAATTGGTCGATGTCCTGTATCTCATCCACAAACAAGCAGTCGTTTTTGCCGGTAACCCGCGTTTCCACATAAGCCAGCAGATCGCTGTGATTGCGTATAAAGTCGAACTCAGCCAGCTCCATGTTGATGTAGATGATGTTGGTTTGCGGCTTGTTTGCCAGGATTAGCTCGCCGACCTGAAAAATTAAATAGCTTTTCCCAACCCTTCGTTGTCCGGTAAAAACTTTGATAATGTCTTTCCCCATGTAGGGTTTTACCCTATCTATCAGCGATGCTCTGTTGATAAAGGCTTTTTTATATTCACTAAAAGTTTTAATCTTTTCACCATTCATGATTGAAAGTTTTTGCAAATATATCTATTATTTCAATTATAATTGAAACTTGAGTAAGACATTTTAAGATGGTGGCTTAGAAATCTAATTATGCAGATCAAAAACTTTACCTTTGCGCCCTCATTGCCTGATGGTGTAACTGGCAACACGTCTGACTCTGAATCAGAAGAGTCTAGGTTCGACCCCTAGTCAGGCAACAAAGCCCTTATTCGTAAGGGCTTTTTTTTGTGCCTCCTAATTCTCGTCCGCGTTTGCAACGCGGATGCCACTATAATTATACAACCAACCATCCGCGTTGCAAACGCGGACGAGACGTGAGCGAGAGAATTGAATCTTACAGCCCCTAGTTTAGGTTTGAATTAATTAAGGTTCTGATTTCATCATTGCTTGGACGTGGTGCATCATTGGAGATTACTTTGCCATCAGCTGAAAATAGCAAAAATCGAGGAATACCAAAAATGGCATAGTCCTTCGTTATTTTACTCCAGCCATCGGCCCATAATTGTACGCCTCCCAATTGCTTTTCTTCCACCATTGTTAACCATGCTTCTTTGTCCTCATCCACCGATAGACTGATAAATACAATGTTTTTGCCGTGGTAGTCTTTTTCTAATTTTTGAAGTGCAGGAATCTCAGCTATACATGGCCCACACCATGTTGCCCAAACATCTACATAGACCATTTTACCCATAAATGAAGCCAAGGATATTTTTTCACCATTTTTATCAGGGTAGGTAAAATCAATTGCGGCGTCTCCTTTTTTCGGCATATTATCATACCAGGTTTTTCTTTCGCTCCACCAAATTACCGCTTTATCAATTCCTTTCTCTGTTGATGCAACATAATCCTGATCGGTAACCGGAATTAATAAACCTTTCATTTGACTCGAATATTCTTTGAGCATTTGGTTAAATTCTTCATTATTAAGGGAGTCGACGGCCGTATAAAAATTATATTGATTTGCTACACTATTCGACTCGAATAAATAATTTCGAACTTCCTGGCTATATGCAGATAACCGATCTTGTCGACTGATATAGTAATTAATAGTTTCATCAACCTCCCTGACCTGACTTTTAATAAAAGTACTGTCATGTATAAGCTCTAGTTCCTTCAATAAGTTTGCTTTATATGCTGCTAAAAAGGCTTTATACTCCTCTGAGCTGCTCATGTAATATACTTTTCCAAAAAAATCGCTTTCTTCTGCCAGCAAATACTTTTTTGCTAAAAAGCTAGAGGCTGGGCTTCCCTCATAACTTATACTTTCATCATATTGCGAAGGGTCAATTGTCAGGCTGATTGCATCGCCTGGCATGATGTACATGGCCGTGACTTCATAACCATGATTAAAATTAAAATACATCGAAGTATCCAAAGTGAAGGCAATTTCAAATGTTCCATCCGGCTTGATTTTAGCAGAATAGGTCGTGTCCTCGCTAATGAAGGAAACAGAATCATTCATGGGATTGGTGACTTTTCCTGTAATTGCAACCTCATGGGTGTTGGTTTTTGTACAGGCCAAAAGAAACAATACTGCAATAGTTGTGAAAAATAAATTGGTTTTCATAGGGCTGGTTTTTATGGATAATTTTAGGTGAATCGTTTTATCGTATGGTTTTAAACCAATAAGTTGCAAATAAAAACTTAAGGTGGGTTCTAAAATTCATTTTCTTCTATTTTGATTCAAAAAAAATCGCTGAACCCATTAACGATTTTCTTAATCAGTGTAAAAATACTATTTTTCTCGACAACTTGTATTAATTCTCGTCCTCCTATGAAACGTGGATGCCATGATTGTTACGCAACCATCCGCGTTGCACTTGTCTGCCTTAGGCATGAAACGCGGACGAGACGGGAAGTTTGTGGTGTATTAGTGGAGATGATGACAACTTTTCCAAAGTTTGAAACTTTGGAAAAGTTACAACACACCCAGTGCCAGCGGCACGACCCACCTTGTAACCCCGGAATAAATTCCGGGGTGCATTGAGAGTCACAAATAAAGCCCTTATTCGTAAGGGCTAATTCTCGTCCGCGTTTGTAACGCGGATGCAATTTTTGTTACGCAAGGGGGATGATGACAACTTTTCCAAAGTTCCAAACTTTGGAAAAGTTACAACACACCCAGTGCCAGCGGCACAACCCACCTTGTATCCCCGGAATTCATTCCGGGGTGCATTGAGGATCACAACAAAGCCCTTATTCGTAAGGGCTTTTTTTTTGCCTCCCATGTTTTACCACTCAAAAATTTTTTTACCTTTGTCGTAACTTTTAGTATATGACAGTCAGTTACTTAAACGATCAACTAACGCACAGTTCCGGCAAAGGACTTTTCGAATGCTGGATATGTTGAATGCTTTATGCCTCATGACAGCGTGGCTGTTTTTCTCTTATTCATTCTTATCAGTCACTTCATTTTTAAATACCATTCCCGATGGAAGGTGTAATTTTCGACATCAAACGCATGGCGCTGCACGATGGTCCCGGAATCCGGCAAACCGTATTCCTTAAAGGCTGTCCGCTTCATTGCCTGTGGTGTCATAACCCGGAAAGCCGCTCCATGGAAATTGTGCTGGTGGAAACCGAAGAAAAAATTGGTGGCGAGCTTGTGAAGAAAAAACAAACCATCGGAAAAAGGATTAGTGACCAGGATCTCTTAACCGAAATTCTGCGCGACAGGCTCATTTACGAAGAAAGTCACGGTGGCGTTACTTTTTCAGGCGGCGAACCTATGATGCAAGCAGAATTTCTACTCCACATGCTACAGCTCTGCCGAAAAAATGAAATACACTCTTGTGTTGACACCACAGGGCATACACCTTCAGAAAATTTACTAAAAATACACCCATTCACCGATCTTTTTCTGTACGACCTCAAACACCCGAACAGCGAAATTCACCGAAAATACACGGGAGTAGGCAATGAAATTATTCTGCACAACCTGCAACTTTTAGATGACCTGGGAGCAGATATCAGGATAAGAATTCCTCTTATCCCCACCGTAAATGATAGCGAAAGCACGCTGCATGCCTCCCTCCAAATCCTGCTGGAATTGAAACATCGCTATCCTGTCGACATCCTCCCCTACCACAAAATCGGACAACATAAATACGCCCGGTTTGGTTTGCCCTCTCATTTGCCACCTGTCGAAGAGCCATCAGCGGAATCGATAAACCGGGCAAAATTCATTTTCGAAAAACATGGTTATAAAGTAACTATCGGCGGATAAATAGCAAGAAAACAAAAATCATGAATACACGCATCGCTCAACTTCGCAAACAAAGCCTCGGGGCTGCGCCTTCCCTGTCGGAAGAACGTGCCGTATTAATTACTGAATACTACAAAAGTAAACAAGCGCAAAAAGTATCCGCTCCTGTGCGGCGGGCTGAGGCTTTTTTATATTTCCTGCAACATAAAACTCTTTTTTACCAAAGCGGAGAGTTGATTGTCGGAGAGCGGGGACCAAAACCCGGCTCGGTGCCCACTTATCCCGAAATCACGCTGCACAGCCTCGAAGATCTGGAAATCCTGCACAACCGCGACAAAGTATCGTACAAAAGCGATGAAAAAATGCAGCGGGTGTATGTTGAAGAAATCATCCCGTTTTGGGAGGGGAACTCCAACCGGGATAAAATTTTTGCTGCGATGGACGAGTCGTGGAAGCTGTCGTATGAAGCCGGTATCTTTACCGAATTTCAGGAACAGCGCGCTCCCGGACACACTGTGCTTGGCAACAACATGTTTAAAAAAGGTTTTATCCGGCTAAAACAGGAAATCGCCGCTGCACAAGCCCAACTCGACTTTTTTAACGATAGTCTGGCTTACGAAAAAAAGGAAGAATTAAAAGCCATGGACATTGCTGCTGACGCCATCATGCTTTATGCTAAAAGGTATCAGGAGTTGTTTGCCCGCCTGGCTGCCGCGGAAACGGATATAACGCAAAAAGAAGAGCTCATTCGCCTGTCGCACCTTTGCGAGCGTGTTCCGGCCCAGGCACCTACTACCTTTCACGAAGCCTTGCAACATTATTGGTTTATCCATTTGGGGGTGATATCAGAAGTCAATCCGTGGGACAGTTTTAATCCCGGCAGACTGGACCAACATCTTTTTCCGTTTTTTTCGCACGAACTGGCCGCCGGAACGCTCACCGAAGAACAAGCCCGGGAGTTGCTTTCTTGCTTTTGGATAAAATTTAACAACCACCCCGCTCCTCCGAAAATTGGTGTTACAGCCAAAGAAAGCAGTACCTATACCGATTTTGCCCTGATCAACCTGGGAGGAGTAAAACCTGACGGAAGCGATGCCGTGAACGAGCTCACCTACCTCATTCTCGAGGTTATTGAAGAAATGCGGTTGCTGCAACCCAGTGCTATGGTTCAGGTGAGTAAAAAAAATCCGGATCGGTTTATTCGTCGGGCAGCTCAAATCATTGGAACCGGATTTGGACAGCCTTCTGTGTTTAACACCGATGCCATTGTTCAGGAGTTGCTGCACCAGGGAAAAAGTCTGGAAGACGCCCGAAACGGTGGTGCCAGCGGCTGCGTCGAAACAGGCGCTTTCGGTACCGAAAGTTATATCCTTACCGGATATTTCAACCTGGCAAAAGTGCTCGAGATCACCTTACACAATGGCGTTGATCCGGTTTCGGGAAAAAGAATAGGCTTGCCAACGGGTGAACCAAAACAATGGGCTGCTTTTGAGGAGCTATTACAAGCCTTTGAACAACAGCTGAATTATTTCATCAACATTAAAATCAAAGGAAGCAACATCATCGACCGCATTTTTGCTGAAAATATTCCTGTTCCCTTTTTATCGCTGGTAATTGACGATTGCATCGCCAACGGAAAAGACTACAACAACGGAGGTGCACGCTATAACACCAATTACATTCAGGGTGTTGGACTTGGAACGATAACAGATACGCTCACCAGCTTGCGGTTTCATGCTTTCGAACAAAAAACATGCAGCCTAAGCGAAATGCTAGAGGCTACCGACCTGAATTTTAAAAACCATACCCCACTGCGTGAAGTGTTATTGAATGAAACCCCCAAATATGGCAATGACAATGACTATGCCGACGAACAGGCTAAAACGGTGTTTAACCTGTTTTATCATGCCGTGAACGGGCGTCCCAATACCAAAGGAGGTCATTACCGCATTAACATGTTACCCACTACATCGCATGTTTATTTTGGAAGTGTTACGGGAGCCACAGCCGATGGCCGTCTGGCCTTTAAGCCACTTTCAGAAGGCATTTCTCCGGTTCAGGGTGCTGACCGTAACGGGCCTACGGCCGTGATCAGGTCGGCGGCAAAAATCGATCACCTTAAAACAGGAGGAACACTCCTGAACCAAAAACTAAACCCTGACTTGTTTAAAAGCGATACCGGAAAAGAGGTAGTCCTTCATTTGGTGCGCAGCTATTTTAGAATGGATGGTCACCACATTCAGTTTAACGTGGTAACAGCTGATACCCTGAGGGAGGCTCAGCTACATCCTGAAGACCATAAAGATTTGATTGTGAGGGTAGCCGGCTACAGCGATTACTTCAATCACCTGAGCGAAGCCTTGCAGGAAGAAATTATTGCCCGTACCATGCAGGAAGGATGATCAAAACGGAACAAAAACTACTACTAAAATTCCACTAATAAACTAACTCAAGTTTCGCATGTAATTTTTTGAGCTATTATATGTGATGGTCAATAAAATATGATTTAATTTTAACCTTCGTGTTACTTCGTGGCTTCTTTGTGGTCCTTCGTGGAACAGCTAGAATGTTATTACACGGAG
>DJVY01000155.1 GCA_002440885.1 Bacteroidales bacterium UBA6244 | reverse complement strand
GGAGATAGTCACAGAAATTATTTTGTGTGCGCAGTAGGGAAAGTGGCATGGACTCTCGATAAAAGCCCGGAAACCCCGGAATAAATTCCGGGAATACAAAGTCGGTCGTGCCTACGGCACTTGGGTGTCGTAACTTTTCCAAAGTTTGGAACTTTGGAAAAGTTTTTCATCATCTATTCCCAACCCCACCCAACTTTCCCAACATCCGTTTTTTCAACCTGTTCAACACGATAAAAGTGTTGACTTGCTGGGTATTATTCCAGCAGTTTTATAAAATATTTTTCAGTAAATTTTTGTTGATGATGTTAATGTGCAAATACTCAGCAAAGTGTGGTTTTCGATTTCTGGTTATGTCTTATGGGCTCAGTTGCCGGGGGTCATTAAAACCGATGACATCTATTGCCTGATATTTCGTTAATTTTGCAAAAAATATACACAATTGATAAATCCGAAACCAGGCCCTTTGTTGGCAACCATAAATACACCTGATGATTTGCGCAAACTGGATAAGTCGCAACTAAAGCAGGTTTGTGATGAACTACGCCACTTCATCCTGGATGTGGTGTCTGTTCATCCGGGTCATCTGGGGTCGAGTTTGGGGGCGGTTGAACTTACAGTTGCTTTGCATTATGTTTTCAACACGCCTGACGACCGCCTGATTTGGGATGTCGGTCATCAGGCGTATGGTCATAAAATACTCACCGGAAGACGTGAGCAGTTTTATACCAACCGACAGTACAAGGGCATTAGTGGTTTCCCGAAACGCAATGAAAGTGTGTATGACGCTTTCGGCGTCGGGCATGCCTCCACCAGTATTAGTGCGGCATTGGGAATGGCGGTGGCGGCCCGCTTATCGGGCGAGACGCACCGAAAGCATATAGCGGTAATCGGTGATGGAGCTATTGCCGGAGGAATGGCCCTGGAAGGCATGAACAACGCCGGTGCTTCAAACGCTGATATCCTGGTCGTTTTAAACGATAATGGGATTTCTATCGATAAAAACGTGGGAGCGCTGAAAGATTACCTTGTGGTGATTTCGGCTTCGAAAATTTATAACAACTTTAAAAATGCGGTGTGGAATATGTTGGGCAAAGCCGGTAAAATAGGGCCAAAGACACAACGGCTGGCGCAACAAATAGAAGGAGTTGTAAAGGGTTCTTTTTTACGCCGAAGCAATCTGTTTGAGTCGATGAATTTCAGGTACTTTGGCCCTGTAGATGGCCATGATGTGGAAAAACTAACCCGACTTTTAACTGATATTCGTGGAATAGATGGCCCTAAATTATTGCACGTGATTACTACCAAAGGCAAAGGGTTCAAACGTGCCGAAGAGCAGCAGACTGTTTTTCACGCTCCCGGATTGTTTAACAGAAATACCGGTGACCTGATTAAACCTGTTGTTGAAAGCCCTTTCCTGTCGTATCAGGAAGTGTTTGGAAAAACCCTTGTGGAATTGGCGCAAAGAGATTCTCGCATCGTAGCCATTACGCCGGCCATGCCCACCGGCTCGTCTCTTATTTATATGCAAGGGGCTTTTCCTGAAAGAACTTTTGACGTGGGCATAGCCGAAGAGCATGCTGTTACCTTTGCAGCCGGACTGGCTACCGAAGGCTATGTGCCTTTTTGTACCATTTATTCTACCTTTTTGCAACGTGCCTACGATCAGGTTATTCATGATGTAGCTTTGCAAAATTTGCCTGTGGTTTTTTGTATCGACAGGGCTGGTTTGGTGGGTGAAGATGGCGCAACCCATCACGGTGTTTTCGACCTGGCTTACATGTCGCTTGTTCCCGGAATGGTGGTGGCTGCCCCGATGAATGAAATCGCTTTGCGAAATTTAATGAACTTCGCTGCAGGATACGGTAAAGGGCCATTATCAATCAGGTATCCACGAAAAAAAGGCGTGGTTGACCTATGGCAAACTCCTTTTGAACACATCGAAGTGGGCAAAGGCCATTGGTTACATCCGGGCCGGCAAGTGGCTGTCCTTTCCATAGGCGATATCGGCAATACTGTGGGTCTTGTAAGGGAATCTCTGCAAGCTCAGAATGTTTTTATCGGTCATGCCGATATGCAGTTTCTACAGCCTGTTGACACTGATATACTACATCATGCCTTTCAAAATTATGAGTATGTCATCACGGTTGAAGACGGGAGCATAAAAGGTGGTCTGGGCGATGCAGTGAAGCGTTTTAAAAATGAGCATCGTTACGAAAGCCGGGTTATAGCCTGTGGAATTCCCGACAGGTTTATTGAGCATGGTACACTGGCTGAATTGTACGATGAATGCGGCCTTTCCGAAGGGAAAATTAAACAAACGATCCTGGATTTACTCGCTGAGGCATAAGTCAATTCGGTATCCTGCTTTTTTACTTTCAGCCGCCTTCTAAACTAATCTGGATAATTTCAGAATTAGCTCAACAAAAGGATGGTTCTTTGTCTAAAAATTGTACTTTTGCCTCGTTTGGCAGAGGGAAAGGGGATGAACAAGTTCATTTCCTGCCCATCCAAAGAAACCAAAAACTGACTATTAGTGTATGTATGATTATTTAAAGGGCAGGTTAATCGAGAAAAACCCGACTTTTGTTGTAATTGATGTAAATGGCGTCGGTTACTCTGTCAATATCTCGCTTACTACCTTTTCGGCTATTAAAGACCAGGAACAAATTCAACTTTATACCCATTTGCTGGTGCGTGAGGATATGCATCAGTTGTTTGGTTTTTCTGACAAAAACGAACGGTCTTTATTCGTAAATTTACTCACTGTTTCAGGTGTTGGAGCCAATACGGCCCGGCTCATCTTGTCGAGTTTGTCAACAGAAGAGGTGTATTCGGCCATCATACATGAAGATGTAAAACGACTTCAGTCAGTAAAGGGAGTAGGTGGAAAAACGGCGCAGCGTATGATACTCGACCTGAAAGATAAGTTACCAAAAGCCGGAATTACCGTCGAAAAAGTAAACCGCCACCACAATACGATAAGAGAAGAAGCGTTATCAGGTTTGTTAATATTGGGATTTAATAAGTTAAGTGCCGAAAAGGCTCTTGACAAAATTTTAGATAAAGGGTTGGTTGTTGATGTGGAAAGTCTTATTAAGGAAGCTTTAAAAACATTGTAAGAGGCTAACATGCAACTAATTGGTGAGATTTAAATAGAGAAGCTTTGAGGAGGAAAACGATACACATCTTACTACTTGTTTTTATTGCCGGTTGGTTCGCATCGCAATCAATGGCGAAAAATGCATCGGGTTTGCCTGATTATTTCCTACAGGGTGTAATTGTTCCCGACTCACTCAATAATCCTGATTCCACCAAAGTCGACCTCATCTATCCTTTCCGCGATTTCACCGGTAATCCTTACCTCGATAACCAGGATCAGAGCCCTCTCTTCCTCAATACGCCTGAAAATATTCAACGAAACATCGTATACAACCCCGTTACCAACACTTACGAATTCGAGAGCAAGATCGGCGATTTTACCTACCGCCCACCTACGGTGATGGATTTTGATGAGTACCAGGATTATGAATTAGACAGGGATGTCAAAAGTTATTGGGCTGAACGCTCGCAAACTGCCGGCACCTCTGAAGGCTCACGGCTTATTCCGAAAATCTATGTCGGAGGCGAAGCCTTCGACCGTATTTTTGGAAGCAACACCATCGACATCAGGCCACAGGGTTCTGCCGAGGTGAGTTTCGGTATTCTCTCGACCAAACGCGACGACCCCGCCCTCGATGTCCGGCAACGGAAAACCACCAACTTCGACTTCGATATGAAGATTCAAATGAATGTGGTGGCCAAAATTGGTGATAAAATTGAGTTTAAAGCCAATTATAATACCGAGTCTTCCTTCGATTTTGAGAATACCTTAAAGCTAAAATACGAAGGGGGTGAGGATGAAATTATCCGACTCATCGAAGCGGGAAATGTGAGCCTGCCCCTGCGCTCAACCCTGATCAGTGGTAGTCAGAGCCTTTTTGGCGTAAAAACGGAATTGCAGTTTGGGAAAACCCATGTAACTGCCGTTTTCTCACAGCAGCAAAGTGAAACCCAAAACATTACAGTGCAAGGAGGAGCACAGACCAACCGGTTTAAACTTACCGCCCTCGACTATGAAGCCAACAAGCACTTTTTTCTGGCACAGGCCTTCCGAAATAACTACGAACGAGCACTGGGTGATTTGCCCATCATTACCTCTGATGTCAACATTACAAAAATTGAGGTGTGGGTAACAAATATTGGTGCGGCTACCGAAGAAAACAGAAATATCGTGGCCTTTACCGACTTGGGTGAAGGGCGAAACAACTGGTTGTTTAACGATTATGTCCATCCAATGCCCGGAGGACTAAACCCCTCCAATTATTCCAACGACATGTTGGGAAGAATGGATACCACCCGCATCCGCGATATTAATCAGGTGACAAATTACCTGACCGGCGACCCTTTGCGCATTGGGAAAATAAACTACATGGTTGCTGGCGAAGACTTCGTGAAACTTGAAAACGCCCGGAAACTTAAATCGACCGAATATTCTATTAATACCAAATTAGGTTTCTTATCCCTTAACACAACCCTCAACTCTGATCAGGTGTTGGCTGTGGCTGTGCAATACACCATCATCGGCAGCGACAGCGTTTATCAAATCGGGGAATTTTCCGATCAAGGGGTTACAGCTCCTAACTGTCTGGTGGTTAAGTTACTTAAAAGCAGCAATTTGAACACCAGAATGCCCATGTGGAACCTGATGATGAAAAACGTGTATTCCATTGGTGCTTATCAGGTGCAACGCGACAATTTTATGTTCAATATCCTGTATTCAGGAAACAACGAAGGCGTCCCAACCGGATATTTTACCGAAGGACCGGCCGATGTGGAAGGTGTTCCGCTTATTCACCTTTTCGGCCTCGATAACCTTGATAACCAGCTGAACCCAATCCCGGGTGGTGATGGCATGTTCGACTTTATCGATAACGCCACCACCAACGGAGGAACTATCCAATCGTCAAATGGACGCATCTTCTTTACAAAACTAGAGCCTTTCGGTAGCTATATCCGCGATTCTATTTTTCCTGACAATCCTGATCTGGCACAAAGATACGCCTACGATTCGCTTTACACCATGACCAAAGCAGGAGCAGAGCAATACCCCGATAAAAACAAATTTATCCTCGAAGGAATGTACCGCTCGCAAGGGGGGTCTGATATCAGCCTTAACGCCTTGAACGTGCCGCAAGGATCGGTAAAAGTTACCGCCGGTGGTGTTCCTTTAACCGAAAATGTGGATTATACCGTGGATTATACTCTGGGACGTGTAAAAATCATCAACGAAGGAATTATGAACTCCGGTGTCCCGATCAACGTTTCACTCGAGAGCAATTCCATGTTCAATGTACAGCAGAAACGCATGATGGGGATTCACGTCGATCATGAAATAAACAAAGACTTCCACATTGGAGGTACCCTGTTAAACCTCCACGAACGACCGCTTACCCAAAAGGTAAACTATGGCGACGATCCCATCTCGAATACCATGTGGGGATTAGATATGAGCTACCGTACCGAATCGCGCTGGCTCACCAAGATGGTCGATAAATTGCCTGGTATTTCTACTAAAGAGGTGTCGAAGATCAATGTAGATGGTGAGTTTGCTCAGTTTATTCCCGGTCATTCCAAAGCCATTGGCAACACCGGAACAGCCTACATCGATGATTTTGAAGGCGCGAAATCGTCTATCGATTTAAAAAACACCAACACCTGGTTTTTGGCCAGCACACCGCAAGGTCAGCCGGATATGTTCCCTGAAGCGATGATTAGTGGTAGCGGGGCTTCCGATCCGTATGCCTACGGAAAAAACCGGGCTAAAATGGCATGGTATATAATCGATCCGTTATTCTATGATGTGCGCGGGGGCTTACGCCCGAGCAACGTGGACAAGGACGAGATCTCAAAAAATTCGGTGCGTCAGGTATATGAAAAAGAGGTCTTCCCTAACCGCGACAACAACCGCAACAACGTGCCTACGAATATTGCTGTGCTTAACCTGGCGCACTATCCCACCGAAAGAGGTCCATACAATTTTGACGTCGAGGGTAATTTTTATTCAGCGGGGATTGATGAAAACGGAAATCTGCTCAATCCGGAATCGCGTTGGAGTGGTATGATGCGCATGATTCAATCTACTGATTTTGAAGCCTCCAACATCGAATACATTGAGTTCTGGATGATGGATCCGTTTACCGAAGATCCCGACAACAAAGGGGAGTTGTATATTAACCTTGGAGAAATTTCTGAAGATATTCTTCGCGATGGGCGCAAAAGCTACGAAAACGGATTGCCTACCACCGAACTGGTGGAGAATGTAGACACCACTGTTTGGGGACGTATTCCCACATTACAAGCTTTGGTTGAGTCGTTTAGCAATGCCGGCGGATCGCGTGTGCACCAGGATGTGGGGTACGATGGCTTAAGTACCGACGATGAACGGAGTTTTTACAACAGCACCTACCTCGAGCTTATTCGCTCTAAATATGGGGCAAATTCAGGAGCTTATGTAGCCGCCGATCAAGATCCTTCTGCCGATAATTACCACTATTTCAGAGGCGGTGATTACGATCAGGATGCTAAATATGCCAGTGTGACCGAACGGTATAAGAAATTTAATGAATCTGAAGGTAATTCGCCTACCGATGACATCAACCCTGAGGGATACCCAACCGCAGCTACCAATTATCCCAACGTAGAAGACATTAACCGCGACAATACACTGAGTGAGTCGGAACGTTATTTCCAATACAAAATTGATCTTGATCCCGCTAAAATGAAAGTGGGAGAGAACTTTATTACCGATGATTTTGAAGCCACGGATATCAAACTGCCAAATGGAGAGTTAACCAGCGTCCATTGGTATCAGTTTAAAATCCCGGTGCGCAATCCCGATAAAGTAATCGGAAACATCTCCGACTTCAGGTCCATACGTTTTATGCGCTTGTTTATGCGTGGTTTCGAAAAGCCCATCATTACACGGTTTGCTACATTTGAGCTTGTGCGTGGCGAGTGGCGTCGCTACGACCATTCATTGCTTGCACCGGGTGAGTATATTCCTGGGGATAACGGAAGTGAAACCAATTTTACTGTGTCTACTGTCAATATCGAGGAAAACGGTCGCCGTGAACCGATCAACTATATTATGCCTCCCGGTATCGACAGGGAATCTAATTTTGGCACAACCAATTACATACTGCAAAACGAACAATCTCTCGAATTGAATGTGGCGAACCTGCTGGATGGCGATGCCCGTGGGGTGTTTAAAACCACCGATTTTGATTTCAGGCAGTACAAACGGATAAAAATGTATGTTCATGCCGAGAAAATGAAAGAAAATGAAGAACTCGAGTATGGCGACTTAACTGCATTTATCCGCATCGGAAGCGATTTTACAAGCAATTACTACGAATATGAGGTTCCTTTGGAATTTACCCAATGGTACGTCACCGACAGGGATTCAATTTGGCCTGAGATCAATAATTTCGATATCAACCTCGAAGAGTTGGTCAATGTAAAACATAACCGAAATGTTGCCATGCGTGAAGCCGGATCTGATCTGGCTCTGCACAAGCCGTATATCGAATATATCGGAAAAAACAAAGTCACCGTGTTGGGAAGTCCCTCAATAAGTGATGTGAAAGGTGTGCTGCTTGGTGTAAGGAATCCTAAGCAGCGTATGGGTCTTGATGACGATGGAAATCCGGAGAGCGCCATCATATGGTTCGATGAGTTGCGGCTTACCGATTTTAACGACCACAACGGTTGGGCAGCCACCGCCAGAGTGGAAGCAAATCTGGCTGATTTAGGTCGTGTTATTGTTTCAGGGTCGCATAGCTCGGCAGGGTTTGCCAGTCTCGAAAAGAAAATTAGCCAGATACCTCTTGAGGCCACCACCAATTTCATGGTGTCAACAGATCTCGATCTGGGGAAATTTGCCGGAGAAAAAGCCGGTTTGAGGGTGCCGATGCATTACGATTATGCCGTGCAGACCATTACCCCGGAGTATAACCCCATTGATCCTGACATAAAATTGAAGGATGATTTAAATACTTACGACAACAAAGCTGAGCGGGATTCACTTAAGGCATTGGTAGTAGATCATACGGTGAATCAAAACATTAACTTTATGAACGTACGGAAAGACCGTACCGACACCAAGAAAAACCCACAAATTTACGATATTGAAAACTTTGATGTCTCCTTTGCGTATTCTAAGTTCAGACACCGGAATATCGATTTTGAATATGACAACCAGGACCAGTATCGTGGAGGATTTGGGTACAACTTTAACCCTAAACCTAAAAATTATAAGCCTTTCGAGAAAGTAAAGGCTTTTACAAGCTCGAAACACTTGCAGCTAATTAAAGACTTCAATTTTTATATCGTTCCGAAGGTGTTGAGCTTTAGAACCGATATGGATAGGAACATACGAAAAGTGCTTTACCGCGACAAAAGTTTGGGCGACATTATCATCAAACCTACCATCGACAGGCAATGGAACTGGAACAGAATTTATGACCTGAAGTATGATTTTTCCAGATCACTTAGCGTGGAATTTAATGCCGGAGCGAATGCCTATATCAAAGAACCTACCATTTATCCTGATAAAAATACTGAAGAATGGGAAGAATACAAGCGCGAGGTGTGGAATGACATTACCTCGTTGGGAACGATGCAACGGTACAACCAGTCGTTTAAAGTGACGTACAACCTGCCTTTGAAAAAAATTCCGGTTATTGACTGGGTATCTGTGGCGGTAAGTTATCAGGCGCTATACAATTGGGCGGGTTCGGCATTTTCCATTCGCGACCGGTTTGGTAACTCCATCGAAAACTCGAACCAGAAACAACTCAATGGCAATATCGACTTACAGACCCTTTACAATAAAGTCCCTTATCTCAAAAACCTTAACCAGGCGGCCACACGACGTGGTGGTCCGAGCCCGGCAAACCGTATGCGTGGCGCTGGAGGTCAGCCTCAGGAACCTGAAGCCGATACCACCAAACCAAAAGTTAATTATGGTAAAATAGTGGGAGACAGTTTCCTCAAGATACTTACCTCTATTAAAAAAGCGACCATTACCTACAGCCAGGCCAATGGGATGTTGCTTCCCGGTTTTATCCCTGAACCTGATTTGTTAGGTATGAATATGACCACTTCTGCTCCAACTTTCGGGTTTGTATTCGGCGATCAGCGCGACATTCGTCAGGATGCAGCTGCCAATGGGTGGCTCACCACCGACCCGGCGTTAAACAACCCTTATATGACTAAAGCTACCGAATCGCTGTCGTATAAGGTTAATGCCGACTTGTTTGGTGCTATCCGCATTGATATCGATGGCGACAGGATATATGCAGAAAACTTCCAATCGTACTACAGGTACGATACCCTGCTGAACAATTTTCAGGAGTACACACCTGTGAACAGAGGAAACTTCAACATCTCCTACATGGCCATTAAAACCTCTTTTAATGCTTCTAACGGAGAGGAAAATTCAGCAGTATTTCAAAGTTTCCTTGAAAACCGACAAGGGGTGGCCGAGCGACTGGCACGTAACAATACAGAGTGGATGAAAACACAGGAATATGTTTACGATACGCTGGCGAACCAGGAATTCCCCAGAGGTTATGGTTCTAATTCTCAACCTGTTTTGTATTATTCATTTTTAGCTGCGTATGCCGGAAAAGATGCCGGAAAACTGAATATCAGCACGCCATTCCCAAGTTTCCCTGTGCCCAACTGGCGTGTTACTTTTAATGGTCTCACCAAGATCAAAGCCGTAGGGAAACTTTTCCGCAGCGTGAACATTACACACGGTTACCGTAGCATGCTTAGCTTGTCGTCGTGGACGACCAACGTTAACTTCGACCCCACAAACCCCGGTCGCCGCTTCGAAAACTCAAGTAATTATGTTACCGAATACGATATCGGGATTGTCTCCATTTCGGAGCAGTTCAGCCCGCTTATTGGCGTTGACGTTACCATGCACAACAGCCTATCGGCCAAAGTGGAGTTCAAAAAATCGCGGAAACTGGATCTGAGTTTTGTTAACAACCAGCTTACCGAAATGACCGGTAATGAAGTGGTTGTGGGCTTAGGCTATCGGGTGAAAAACCTCAAGTTCTCTATTGGCTCACTCAGTGGTAGCGCTCCTGCAAAAAGCTATCGCAGCGACTTAAATCTAAAGATGGACTTCGGTATCCGCGACAACAAAACCACCCTGAGGCGTATTGATGAAGAGAACAACCAGATTTCTGCCGGAGCACGTCAATACACGCTGAACTTCTCAGGCGATTATATGCTCAGCCAGAGTGTGCAGCTACGTCTCTATTACAACTGGACCAGCAGCAACCCTTACGTATCGTCGCAAATGCCTAATTCCACTACAAGTGGAGGATTTAGTCTGCGGTTTAACCTGGCTCAATAGTCATTTATTTTGTAACTATACCGAATCGGATTAGGTTTGCAAAAACTGAAAAACCTAATCCTCTCGGTATTAACTGCTTCTAACATGGTGTTTTTGCAAAATCAGTAAGAAGCAGTATAAATTAGGATAACTCGTGCTTACAATGACAGAATTACGCTAAATTTGACGCACCAATTTTAATAATGTTTGATATGAATATTCCTGAAAATTTATTGTACACCGAAGACCATGAATGGTTAAGATTAGAAGGTGATGTAGCCTTTATCGGAGTAACTGATTTTGCTCAAAAAGAACTAGGTGATATCGTATTTGTGGAAGTGGAAACCGTTGACGAAGAACTCGGAAAAGGGGACGCTTTCGGTACAATTGAAGCTGTAAAAACCGTTTCTGACATGTTTATGCCTGTGAGTGGAACAGTTCTTGAACTAAACGAACTTCTTGACGGGGAGCCTGAAATTATTAACAAAGACCCGTATGGTAAAGGTTGGATTGTTAAGATCTCGGTAAGCAACAAAGCCGAATTAGACGAACTGCTCGATGCCACTGCTTACAAAGCAAACGTTGAGGAGTAAACCCGTTTTATGATCAGGAGATTGTGGCCTGCACTGGTCTGGGCCTTGCTTATCCTTGTCCTGACCGGACTTCCGGGAAGTTATTTTCCTGAAGTAACGTCTTTTTGGGATTGGCTCTCTCCCGATAAAGCAGTGCATCTGTTTATTTTTGGAGTGCAGGCTTATCTTGTTTTTTTTGGGATAAAACCACAATATCTCCCACATAAGCAACGTTATCTCTTTGTAATACTGGCAACCGCGGCAACGGTTCTGTTTGGCCTGACTACTGAATTGCTGCAACGTCACGTGTTTTACGGCCGCGATGGCAACACGTTTGATTTTTTGGCTGACGCTGTGGGTGTCTTTTTAGGGTGGTTGGTATATTATTTTGTTAATATGCGAAATATTGTGTCTAAAAATAAAAGCCAATAACAGAATTTGCTAATTTAGCGGCTTCTAATCTGATAACAAATTTTTATAGAGATGGAAACTAAGAAAACCGAAAAAGCTGATCTTGAGAACAAAAAATCTTTGTTCTTTCAGATAGGGCTTATCATAGCCCTTCTGGTTGTTTTCGCGGCTTTTGAGTATAAGAGCTACGACAAAATTACGGTGGATATCGCTCAAAGGATGGTGGACGATACACCGGAAGAAATTATCCCTATCACCGAACAAAAGGTAAAACCACCACCACCACCACCACCAAAACAGGTGACAAAAATTACCATTGTTGAAGATGATGTGGAAGTGGAAGATGATATCGAGATTGACGTGGAAGCGGATGCTGAAACTGAAATGGAAGAATACATTCCACAAGATATCGAAGAAGAAGAAATCGTTGAAGCCGAAATCTTCACCGTTGTTGAATCAATGCCTGAGTTTCCGGGTGGTATGGCTAAGCTGATGAGTTATCTTGGTAACAACATTAAGTACCCTCCGTTAGCCAAAGAAAGTGGTATTCAGGGTAGGGTGTTTATCAACTTCGTGGTTGAAACAGATGGCCGTATTTCGAAAGTAAAAGTGCTCCGCGGTATCGGTGGAGGTTGCGACGAAGAAGCCGTAAGGGTTGTTGAAGCGATGCCGAAATGGAAACCCGGTATGCAGCGTGGAAAACCGGTGCGCGTTTCGTATAACCTGCCTGTTAAATTTACTCTGCAATAAGGAAGGTATAATAAGAATTTAGGGCTGTCTCACAAGGGCAGCCTTTTTTTTTAAGAAAGCTCGCTTGAGCTATCAAATATGTTGTGGAAATAATTCCAAACAATATCAGCCTTGCTCTTGCCTACAGTCTTTGCTAACTCCTCAGGGGAAGCTTCTTTGATATGTTTTACTGACTTAAACTTCCACAACAACTTCTGTGTGGTGCTTTTACCGATGCCTGCTATCTCTGTCAATTCTGATTTTATCGTGCCTTTTTCAAATTTCTTTCGGTGATGGGTGATGCCGAAGCGGTGTGCTTCATCCCTAAGGTGTTGTATTACCTTCAATGTTTCGGATGTCTTATCCAAATAAAGCGGTATGGGGTCATTCGGGAAGTAAATTTCTTCGAGACGCTTGGCAATACCGATTATAGCAATGCGACCATACAATCCAATTTCGTTGAGGGCTTTAACAGCCGAGCTTAGCTGCCCTTTGCCACCGTCGACAACGATGAGTTGGGGGAGGGGCTTTTCCTCTTTCAGCAGTCGACTATATCTGCGGTTGATGATCTCTTCCATTGAGGCAAAGTCGTTCGGGCCTTCCACGGTTTTTATGTTGAAATGTCGGTATCCTTGTTTATTTGGTTGTGCTTTGATAAACTGTACCATCGCTGCAACCGGGTAATCTCCTTGAAAATTTGAGTTGTCGAAACATTCGATTTGCACCGGCAGCTCTGGTAAGTGCAGGTCTTTTTGTATTTGGTTCAATATCCGGTTTTTATGCCTGTCAGGGTCAATCAGATCACGTTGTTTTTTGCGGTCAATCCGGTATTGTTTGGCATTGCGTTCGCTTAATTCCAGCAAGTGCTTCTTGTCTCCTCTTTGGGGCACGGTAACTATGATGTTCGGAATGTCAATTTCCGGTTTAAAAGGCAAGATTACCTCTTTTGATGAACTGCCAAAGCGTTGCCTGAAGTCGAAAAGAGAAAAAGTAAGCAGCTCCACCGCCGATTCATTAAGCTTTTTTTGCAACTCAATGGTGTGAGCCTGAACAATGGCTCCGTTTATCACTTTCAGGTAATTTACATAAGCCCGTTTTTCATCGTCTATTATCGAAATGACGTCCACATCGTGAATGTGCGGGTTTACAACGGTTGATTTGCTCCGGTAATTTTCTAGGATTTCGATCTTTTCTTTTACCATTTGTGCCTTCTCGAATTCCATTTCTTGCGCAAAAGCATGCATCTTATGCTTTAAATCGGCTATTACAGTCACAATATTGCCTTTAATAATGCTTCTGATTTGTTGTAGGGTTTCTTCATATTCGTCTTCCATTTGTAACCCGACGCACGGTGCTTTACAATTTCCTAAGTGATATTCAAGGCAAACTTTGTACTTATTCTTATCAATTTCAGTTGGATCAAGTTTGAGCGAACAAGTTCTCAGCGGAAATAATTGCTTGATAACTTCCTGGATGGTTTTCATCATTCTGCCCGAAGCGTAGGGTCCAAAATACTCTGAACCGTCGTGGATGACATTGCGGGTGGAGATCAGGCGGGGAAAGTGTTCCTTTTTTATGCAAAGCCACGGAAACGTTTTGTCGTCTTTTAGCATGATATTATACCGTGGCTGGTATTTCTTTATCAGGTTGTTTTCGAGCAACAAAGCGTCATATTCGTTATCGGTAACCACAAACCTGATGTCGTGAATCTTTTTTACTAGCACCTTAAGTTTGCCACTTTGATGCGATTTTGTGAAATAACTCGAAACCCGTTTCTTTAAATTTTTGGCTTTCCCGACATAAATAATTTTACCTGATTGATCGAAGTATTGATAAACACCTGGTTTTCCGGGAAGTGAGCTTATGATGGTTTTTATCAGCATGTTTGTTAGCTACAATAGTAAAAAATGGTATTAGTTTTTCGTTTTGATTCTGTATATCCGTCAAGGCGTTTTTATCATGGTTTCAACAATTTTTTTGTTGTTTAAAGCATCCTTAAAAGCCGGATTGATAGCCAAGGCCTGATTTAAATAGTCAATGGCTTCCTTATACTGTCCGGTTTTAGCTTCACAAACTCCTAGATTATTAAAAGTTTTAGCGAGTTCATTGTCATGAGCCAGCTGGTAATTGAAAATACTTTTATCATACAATGCAATGTAATTATCGGGTAATTGGACAAGGGTGTCAGCTTGCGCACTGGCCTTTTTTTCCTTGATGAGCATGGCACGGTAAGAATTTTCGAGGGTCATTTTGTGTGCCAATGATTTCTTGAAAAAGCTGATGGCCTCTGTGTAAAGCCCCTCGTCCATGGCAATTTTGCCGGCTCTTTGGTAGGCATTTTGGGGATAGGGCGACGACTCGGCGGCAAGCTTGTAATACGCCTTGGCCTTGGATAAATCTCCTATTTTTTCTTCTATTTCAGCCAAATTGTAATAGATAATTTCCGGCTGTTCCGGGTTGTTTTCCAGTAAGTATTTGTATGAACTGATCGCCTTATTAAGGTCACCGGATTTTTGAAAAGCAATGGCCATATTTGCGATGGCTGCGTGATAATCTGGTACTATTTTTATGGCAGATTTGTATAGCGAGATCGCTTTTTCAGGATGGTTTTCTTTTAGTTGAATGTCACCGGCGTTTTTAATGTAAATGGCCTCAGCATTCATGCCCGGGTTTGATAAGTTTTCAAGCCAGTTAGGTGATACCAGTGTGAGGATACCAAACAATATCATACCTGTCCATATTGTCAAAATGGCGATGGTGATAAAACGGTCGGGGTTTTTTTTGTGTTCAGTCATGATGCAAGATAAGTGTTGGTTTTTTTCCTTCCTGCCGCAGCTGATTAAACTTCTGACAGGCTGATACGTTATCGAGAGTTATTACCTGAAGTCCTATATTGGTGTTAATGTTGAACACAAATTGCGATATCTCGTCTTTTGGAAATCCTACGTTGGTGCTTAATTCTGATCCTGTTCCGATAATCAAAATATTATCGGAAAACGTTTTAATGGTTTGGATATCTCGTTGCGAAAATGTTCTTTTTTTGTCGGCAAGTCTGAACCAGCCGTCAGGATATATAATTACGTCGAAGTAAGGCAGCGGGATACCGTTGTACACAAGTATTTTATTCATGCAGTAAGTAATGCCCTTGTGGCGATGTGTGTAAAAAACAACCAGTTGGGTTATGATAATTGCCGAAAGTAGTCCAATAACCCATTTGCGACTGGATTTCTTTGTCAACAGATGTATGATAAGCAGCAGAACAACTGCACCGGTAACCGAAATCACAATGGCTTGAGCCACTAAAGATGAGTCGGTTAACACGGAAGATGTGATCATGAAAACCCAGGCGAAAAGGGTTATTATTAAAAAGGCTGATTTGGGCTGGTCGAAATAGCCTTTCAGCGTGGCGGAAGACCAAGGTGTACTGTCAGCAAAAATTCTCCCGTTTTCGACAATGAAGAACAAAATAAAGAGTCCGATCACCGTTCCCCAAAGGTCTTTTGCTATATCGCCTAAATCGAAAATTCGATTTGAAAGTGGTATCTGTATCAGTTCATCAAAAGTTGAAACCAACATGGCATATAGAAATGTGCTAAAAATGAGGCGGGCGTCCTCGGTTTTTCTGGCCTTCAGGACTCTGTAATTTAAAAAGGCGAAAATTGCATAGGCAAAATAATGCCAGTTGTACTGAAGTTCATAAAAGTCATGGTTGAAGTAGTAATCTGTTGATTTTTGTCCAATCCAGAAAAAAACAAGCACTATGCCCCAACCTAACAGTTTCTTTTTGGTCATATGCTTCCTGAATGCAATCATTATCAAAAGGATAATGATGAAAGCAGCGAGTAGGATGTAAGGAATATCAAAGTGATAAAGAGTGAAATTTTGTTCGGAAAGTGAGCCAATAAAAGGTTGTAAATAGTTTTGAAGCAACAAAAAAGGCGTGGCTATAAGCAACAATACATAGAGGGTTCTGTTGCTTTCAGGACGTTGCAAATAAATCGACAACCTGTTTAATTTCATAGATTAATCTCCTTTATCATCATTTAGAATTTATTGATTCCAGATCATGTGGTTTGCCAAATTTAACAATGATGAGGTATATTAATATTATGCCCAATGGAAACAAAAATACCGGACTTATGTTGTAAGAGGCCGGTATAGTTCCTGCCATAATAGCGATAAGTCCTGTAACCAGAGCATAGGGCATCTGGGTTCGTACATGCTCAATATGAGGGCAGTTGCTTGCCAGCGAGCTGAGTATGGTGGTGTCGGAGATAGGGGAGCAGTGGTCGCCAAGAACACTCCCGGTTAAAACAGCGGCGGCTACGTTGTGAAAAATTGACATGGAGACATCATAGTCTAGTCCTGCATAGCCGGTAAGCAACCAAGAGGCAGGCAGGATTAAGGGGTACAGGATAGCCATCGTTCCCCAGGAGCTACCTGTGGCGAAACTGATTAGTGCCGAAATGATAAACGTTAGTACCGGTAAAAGAAATGGTGACACTTCAGCTTTTACGAGTGAATTTGAAATAAAGTCGGCCGTGTGCATATGCTCTGTGATAAGGGCAATAGACCAGGCCAGGGTGAGGATCATGATGGCCGGAAGCATGGTCTTGAATCCGTGCACAACGGCTTCCATGGCTTCTTTTAGCGAGAGAAGCTTTTGTGCTAACGACATCAGTATGGCGACCACCATACTTCCCGACGAAGCCCAAAGCAATGCCGAATAAGAATCGGCGTTTCCAATGGTCTCGCTGAGTTTGTCGAAAAAGCCAAGATTGGTATTATGCCAGACTTCGGCATTATAACCGCTAAAAAATAGCCCGGACAACGTCCCGGCAATGATAACCAAGACAGGCACAACGGCGTTTAATGCCCTGATTTTAATTTTGGGGTTAATGCTCAACTCTTCCTCCATATCGGTGGATAAGGCGCTGGATTCTAAATCATTATTAATTTCGGTGCTGCGTGCTTTTCTTTCAGCTTTCAGCATAGGGCCAAAATCAACTTTTTTCCAAACCAGGATAAAAATAAAGGTCAGAGCAAAAAAGGGATAAAATGAATACGCCAGCGAATTGAAAAACACACCATAGGCCGATTCGTTGAGGTTTAATTGGTCAATGCCATCCTGAATATAACTTAGCTCAGCGCCTATCCAGGTGGTAACAAAAGCCACCGAAGCCACGGGAGCAGCTGTGGAATCGATAATATAGGCCAGTTTTTCGCGCGACACTTTCATCTTGTCTGTCAATGGCCGCATGGTATTTCCTACCACAAGCGTATTAGCATAATCATCAAAGAAGATCAGAATTCCTAAAAACCAGGTCACCAGCGAAGCCGAGCGGGCATCTTTAACATATTTCGACAGCCTGTTTACTACTCCTTTCATCCCTCCGTTTTTTGTGATAATGCTCACTGTGGCCGCAATAATCATCGAGAAAAGGATGATCGACAGATGCCCTTTGTCGTTTAGGGCATCGAGAATATAGGTGTCGATAATGGCCAGAAAACCCTGAAATATTGCCGAAAAAAATGTGATCCCCTTGAAGTAATAGATAATCCCTGTTCCTATCCAAAGGCCGATGAATAAAGCACTGTAAACCTCGCGGAGTATTAATGCGAACAATATAGCAAACAAAGGCGGCAAAATCGATAACCACAAAGGGATGGGATTCACAGGAACACTGGCTGTATAGCCGGATACCCTTATCTGTAATATTTCCTTCCCGGGAAAAGTATATGCAATCTTAATTTTGTTTTGGCGAATGGGATAGTAAGCTACCTGGTTATTGATGCTTACTTCTG
This sequence comes from Bacteroidales bacterium UBA6244, assembly GCA_002440885.1. Taxonomy (GTDB): domain Bacteria; phylum Bacteroidota; class Bacteroidia; order Bacteroidales; family F082; genus UBA6244. Next base: position 14,499 of record DJVY01000155.1, on the reverse strand, counting down.
CTGAATCCTGATCAATTTGAAATATTTCTGCTCCGGAAATTTCTATGGTTTGACTTATGCCTGCCACGATAATTTCAGGTACAACGACCTTAATTTTATCTTGTTGCCTGCCTGAATTGTCGCTTGCAAAAACCGAAACAATACTGATCATAACCAGGAAGCAGGCCGCAAGTATTTTTGTAGAATAAGTCATCTGCACGATTTGAGCTGGTGAAATTAAAAATTTTTGTTCAAATCTGCGGGGTGCTTATAAATTTGGACAGATTTTATCTTAATGGATCAATCAGGTTGGTGAGCTCAATAAACTGTTCAACACTAAGTTGTTCGGCTCTTTTGGTAAGTAAAGGGTGTTCGGGCAGGCGCTGAGTAACAAGTTGTTTTAAAGCATTACGCAAGGTTTTTCTGCGCTGGTTAAAGGCCGTTTTCACAACAATGAAATACAAACTTTCGTTACAATCAATTCGGTCAACTTGGTTTCGTTTCAGATGTATTACGGCTGATTTTACTTTTGGAGGCGGGTTAAAAACGTGCTCATGTACTGTAAAGCAGTAGGTTATGTTAAACCATGTTTGCAGGAGGACACTCAAAATCCCGTAGGTTTTACTTCCCGGGCCGGCTGCAATTCTTTCCGCCACTTCTTTTTGAATCATTCCTGCTACTTCCGGAATACTGTTGCGGTAAAGCAGCACACGGAAAAAGATCTGACTGCTGATGTTGTAAGGGAAATTTCCTATGATGGCTGTGGGTTCAGGTGTAATGCTCTCCAAAGGGAATTTCAGGAAATCGGCTTGGTGGATTACCATTCTGGGATCGCTGAAATGCTCATTTAAGTACTCAACAGATTCTGAATCTATTTCGATCAGATGTAGCTCCCTTGTGGTTTCTGTCTTTAACAGCTCAGAGGTGAGTATCCCTGTGCCCGGACCTATTTCGCAAACAACAGGAACTTTTTCGGTTAAACAGCCAGCAATCTTAGCCGCGATGTTTTTGTCGGTTAAAAAATGTTGTCCAAGATGTTTTTTTGGTCTGACCATTAATTGATTTATTTAGTTCGGGGCATTTTAAGGCAAGTTTTCTTCCCTTAACGTCCTGTATCTGATTCTCGACTCTCCGGCGAAAAGGCTCTCCGGGTAATTTGTCATGAGTTTCAGGTAGCACGAAAGCGCTCCATCTGTGTCATTAAGTGCTGATCGTCTCAGTTCACCTTGTTGGTATAAGGCATTATCAGCTTTTATGTGTTCAGGATACCGTTCAATGAATTGAGTATACAGTGAATCGGCTGCCAGAAAATGCTGTTGCTGGCTTAGCCATTCAGCTTTTTTGTACATCACATAAGGCAAGGCCACCTCGCCTGGAAAGGTTGATTCTATTTTTTGAAGGAGGATCATCGCCGAGTCATAGTGTTGCTGATAAGCGCTGAGGTCCGCTCCGGCAAATTTTCTTAAGGTTAGTCCCAGGGTGTCTTCTTCTAAGATATCCTCGATGAAAAGCGATAAGTCGATGGCATCGTTCGAAATGAGTTTAGAGGTGGCAGATTTCAAGATGTCCAGTTTTGCCTGGGCCCATCCAAACTCACCGGCATAGTAAAAAACACGCGCGTTTTTTAATTTCGCCTCATGCCCCAGAGGTTCGTTCTTCATGTCTGATTCCACTTGGGAGTACAAGAGTGTAGCTTCCCAAATCTGACCGTTTATCAACCAGATATCCGCCAGCTCAAGTTTCAGCATGGCTGTTTGATCTGGCTTAAACCCTTTTAATTCAATGACCTGTGATAGCCGATCGATGGCCTCTTGCGACTGATTTAAACGAAAGGCCTGAATGTGGGCGAGCAACCGTTCAATTTCGATGGTTTGACTGTTTATCCCCAATTCCTTTAAAAAGGAATCCCCTTGTTTGAGCAACTTTTGGTATTCACCGGAAGTAGTTGCCGGGTTTAATTCGGCTGACTGAACTTGTGAGCGGAAAAAGCCGGTGGTGGACTCCAGATAATAAGGACTCCCGTCTTTTTTTTCACGGATATAGTTATAGGCTTCTCCTGCGATTTCAAACTGTCTGTTTTGGAAAGCGATTTCAGCCAGTTCCATTACTGCTTCTTCCCTGAACCCAAACCGTTTGTCGATGGATTTGGCTTGTCGGAGCGCCATGGGGAAATCTTTTACCTGAATGGAGTACCAGAGCAGCATTTCCGCCAGTGCTTCGCTTTCGGTATTGGCCTGTGCCCGGGTCAGCAGCTTTTTCCTGAATTCATCAGATAAGTTGTCGTCAACATCCATTCTTAAAATGCTCTGTAGTTGATTACGAATGCGTTGTATGTCTTCGGGATTGGTTTCCAACTGATCCAGATAGCTATCGAATACCTTTTCGTAATCGCCGCTAAACATATAAACATTTGCGATTTCCATGTTGAAGGCGTACTGCATGTCGGGGTTCTGCCGCGCTTTTTTATACACCAATACCGCCAGATTTGAATACCCACGTGTTTGCAACGACGAGGCAATAGTCATGATGCTGTTTCTCTCATTCGGGAGATTGCTCATAAGTTCTTCAAAAAGTTTTTGGGCTTTTTTTTCATTTCCCGTTTTCTCATAAACATAAGCCTGATCGATGAGATACCGGTAGTTTTGCGGATATTCCCGACGTTGTTTTTTTATCACCTTTTCGGCTTCCTTCAAATCATTCAGTTCCAGCAAACAGTTTAAGTAATACATGTAAAGGTACTGTGTTCTTTTTTGCTCAAACAGTGGCTTGAAAAGTGCGGCAGCCTGCTCGAACTGCTGGTTTCGGTAATAATTTATGGCCAGCTGTTCTTCCGACTGGGTTTGCTGCTGTTGTTGTAATTTCGGGTTAGGAGGTTTTTCAATTTGTGAAAACAGTTGGATGTTTATACTCAACAACAAGAGGAGTGTCAAAAAAACCCGGAAAGTTGCCGATGTTTTCGGCAGCTCCTTTGGTGTGGTCGATATGAATAACAGAGGAATCATTCTGCTGGTTGAGGATTGGTTAATCGCAATGTGTTTAACACCGAATCGGACTGGGTATTCCAATTCTTTATCTGACGGAATGTACTCTCCATTCTAATTGTCAACGTGTTCACCTCTTTCTCAATGTTAGCCATATAAATACTGAACGTAAGACTGTCGTATTCATTATGCAACAGCGATTGTTTAAGCAGTTTTGTCCTGGCCAGCAGTTTTTTTCCTGTGCTTCTGATTAGTCTATCCTCTCGCATTAGTTGTTTCAGCTGTGATTTTAGGCTGTCAATTTTGGGATAGTCGAAGGCAAGTCCCGCGTATTTTTCAGTTTTCACGAGGGCTTTGAAATCTGCTGAGAGGGCCGTTGTATCAATGTGTTGATATTGGTCGAATGAACCTTGCAATATGGTAATCAGGCTGTCGGTCTTGCCGACTTCATCGATATATTTTGCCTTTTGGTCACATCCTGCAAGAAGGAGGATGATTAAAATCAACAATATATCGCCTGATATCTTCATTACCCGATGTAGTTAAACCGCGTATAGGGCAGCAAGGCCTCCGGTATTTTTATCCCCTGATCAGTCTGGTTGTTTTCGAGCAGTGCGGCCACTATGCGGGGCAATGCCAACGCACTTCCGTTAAGTGTGTGTGCTAACCTGGTTTTTCCTTCTTTGTCTTTAAAGCGGAGCTTCATTCTGTTAGCTTGAAAATCTTCAAAGTTAGAAACGGAGCTCACTTCGAGCCACATTTTTTGTGCAGCTGAATACACTTCAAAATCATAGGTTAGCGCCGAAGTAAAGCTCATATCGCCTCCGCACAGGCGAAGAATCCGGAAAGGCAGCTCCAGCTTTCGCAGTAAGGAGGCTACATGGTTTTTCATTTCCTCCAAAGATTGATACGAGCGATCAGGATGTTGTATTTGTACGATCTCTACTTTGTCGAACTGATGAAGACGGTTTAACCCGCGAACATCTTTTCCATAGGAGCCCGCTTCGCGCCTGAAACAGTTGGAATAAGCCACATTTTGCACCGGCAATTCTGCTTCTTTTAGAATAACATCTCTGTAAATATTGGTAATTGGCACTTCGGCAGTGGGAATAAGATAAAGGTTGTCCTCAGGGGCAAAATACATTTGTCCTTCTTTGTCGGGCAACTGTCCTGTGCCATAGCCCGAAGCTGAATTTACGAGCAAGGGAGGTTGGTATTCAAGATAGCCGGATTCGATGGCTTGATCGAGAAAAAAGTTAATGAGGGCACGTTGCAGTCGGGCACCCTGTCCGCGATAAAATGGAAATCCTGCACCAGTAACCTTGTTACCCAGTTCAAAGTCAATGATTTGGTATTTGGAAGCCAATTCCCAATGAGGCAAAGCTTCGGGGGATAAGGCTGGAAACACTCCTTCTTCATGAATTATTTCATTGTCTTCGGCGGACTTGCCATGAGGCACAGAGGAATGGGGCAAGTTTGGGAGTTCTACAAGCCGGTTGTTCAGGGTTTCAATGGTTTCGTTTAAAACTGGTTCCAGGGCTTTGGCCGAGGCTTTTAGTTTTCCGGATTCTTCCTTCGCTGTGTTGGCGTCATCCAGTTTCCCCTGCTTAAATAATATCCCGATTTCCTTGGCAATGATATTACTTTGAGCCAAAATATCGTCCAGTTCTTTTTGTGTTGAACGGCGCTTGTTGTCGAGGGCAATGATTTCGTCAACCAATGAGGCGGCGTTAAAATTCTTTACTTTCAGACGTTCGATCACGAAGTCCCTGTTTTCGCGGATGGTTTGGAGTTGAAGCATGCTATTTTTCTTTTGTGCAAATTTATGCTAATTGGACGAATTCACATCTCTTGGATGAAAAATCATGGATAATTGGGGTGTCCTGTTAAAAAAAAAGCCCGGTTACAAACCAGGCTTATATCAAATCTGAAATTAATCTCTAATTTGCGGCAGCTTCAGCAGCTACTACACTCACGTAGGAGCGGTTGTCTCTTTTCTTTCTGAACTCAACAACGCCATCAACAAGAGCAAAAAGCGTATGATCTTTGCCCATCCCAACGTTTAAACCGGGATGATGCTCAGTGCCACGCTGACGGATAATGATATTACCTGCTTTTGCACCCTGTCCACCGTAAATTTTTACACCAAGGCGTTTGCTTTCTGATTCGCGACCGTTATGGGAGCTACCCATTCCTTTTTTATGTGCCATTTTCTTATATTTTTACAGTTAAACAGTGATTTTTTCGATTAAGACTTTGCTTAAATCGGCACGAAAACCATTTGATTTCTGGTATCCTTTTCTTCTTTTCTTGTGGAACACAGTTACTTTATCGCCTCTTACGTGGGCAACGATTTTAGCGTCTATTTTAGCTCCGTCGAGCATTGGAGTGCCAATTTGTACTTTGCCTTCGTTGTCTGCTAAAAGCACTTTGTCGAACTCAACATGTGCGCCTTCTTCTCCTTCGAGTCTGTTTACAAAAACTTCCTGCCCTTGTTCAACTTTGAACTGCTGTCCGGCTATATCAACAATTACATACATGCTTTTAAATCTTTAGTTTAAAAATGCTTACGATTTTGGAGGTGCAAAAATAGAAAAAAAAACTAATTAACAAGCAATTGTTGTTAAATTTTACTTTTTCTTCTGAATAAAATGAAACTGCTGATGTTTCCGGGCCTTCCGGGATGCGCATTTACTAAAAAAACGCCAAACAGGATCATCAAAAACCATACAATGTCGAGCAAGGCAAAGACTTCACCATCTATAATGCCCCAAATAACTGCAACTACCGGAATCATGTAGGTAACTGAAGAGGCAAATAATGGGCTGTTTACCTTGATGAGGTTGTTAAAGGCTATCATGGCAAGTCCTGTCCCAACCACAGATAGGATGCCTACATAAATCAATCCTTTCAGATTTTCGGTATGTGTTATTAGTTTGTCCGGTATTCCGCTGAAAAACAGAATGTATAAAAACGTGGGAATGCCTATGAAGAAAAATGTGAAAGCAGTAATGGTCATCGAGTCAAGGTTTTTTAGATAAACCTTAATGAAATTGACATTAAAAGCGTAACAGATGGTGGCGATGATGATGAGTGCCGCGTAGTTGAAGTTAAACGAAAAATCGTGGCCTCCGTTTTGGTTAATAAGTCCGAGAGCGCCAATGAGCCCGATTATTACTCCCATGACATTGAACCATCTGCTTTTTTGTTTGAAAAATAGCAACCCCAGCAGCAAGGTGAAAAGTGGAGTGAGAGAATTGAGCGTGCCTGCAAGCGAACTGTTGATTCCGGTTTGTGCAATGGCGAACATAAACGCAGGGATAAAGCTTCCAATCAGGCCGGCGATAAAGAGCAAGAGCCCGTCTCTTTTCGAAATCCGGCTAAATTTTTTTATCGCAATGGGCAGCAGAAACAGAAAAGTTATGCCCACCCGCAGTAAGCCCACCTCAACGGCAGTGAAATACACCAGCGATTTTTTTATCAGAATGAACGAGCTTCCCCAAATAACGGCGAGCACTGCAAGGGTAAGCCACGAAATCCACTCTCCGGTATTTTGTTTCATATACTGATTTAAGTGTGCAAAATTAACAAATATTGTGGTCTGCCGTTGATTCGCATTTTTCCATGCATCTGCGGTATTTTTTGATAGGAAATTCAAACATTGTGAATTGCAATTTGTTCAAGGGTTTTCACAACATTATGTGGTAATTGAAAATTATCTTCTACTTTTGTGGTGGAAAACCAGTTTTGGATTGTTCCATTTTTCTGGTTTAAAGCGATACGATAAGTTAATTAATGGAAGATACGCAGTCGAGATATTTAGCAGGACTAAGGGCTGGTGACAGGTCAGTGTTTGAAGAGATATATAAGGAGTATTTCTCACCACTCTGTCATTATTGCATGCGTTTTGTGGGTAAACCCGAAGAGGCTGAAGAAATTGTTCAAGGCTTGTTTCTTAAACTTTGGGTAAAGCGCGATGAGCTTCAAATCAACACTTCTGTTAATTCATATTTGTATCGAGCAGTTCAGAATTATGCGCTGAACCATTTGCATCAGCAAAAAATCCGAGGCCGGTTTAAAGTAAATGACTTAGCCGAGACAGAAGAACCCAATAGCGATGCGCAAGGTGTTCTGGAAGAAGATGAGCTGAATGCATGCATCAGGAAAGCCATTGGTGACTTGCCCGAGAAACGGAGAATTATTTTTGAACTCTCCCGTTTTAGCGATATGAAATACCAGCAAATTGCTGAGCATCTGGATATTTCTGTTAAAACTGTTGAAGCACAAATGGCCAAAGCCCTGCAATCGTTACGGCACAGCTTGAAAGAATATTTGCCGCTTGTGTTTTTACTAATGTCGTCAGGTTTTTTTAATAAGTGAAAAAAAAATTAAAGTGAAGTAGGGGTAAACCGAAAAAAAATTGTCTCATGGTAAAATAAATTTAAGTTTTTGTGAATTTTAACGGAAATCATATCAAATTAATCAGCCGGGTTGTTACCGGAAACGCTTCAAAGCATGACATGAGTGCTCTGCAAGAGTGGATTGATATGTCCGTAGAAAATAAAAACGAATACCAGGCCTACAAAAATATTTGGGACATTTCAAGTGAGTTTTCTCCAAAGGTTGAATTCGATGCGCAGAAATCCTGGGACAAGATGTCTACCTTGATTTCCTGTATCGATGAAATGCCCGAAGAGTCAGGCATTTATTCAGAAACAGTGGCACAGTCGAGGCCAAAGATTGGTTTTTATCTCGCCCGCATTGCAGCAGTTTTCGTGCTGGCCTTTGGCTTGTATTTTCTGTTCAACCTGCCCGGAGAATCAAAAGTTGTTACTTTGGCATCTGCCGAAGCACCTGAAAGCTCATTCCTGCTCCCCGATGGTTCATCAGTTACTTTGAACCGTGAAAGTTCATTAACTTATCCGGAAGAATTTGCTTCAGCTCAGCGTTTGGTGGGGTTCGAAGGTGAAGCTTTTTTTGAAGTAGCTCCAAATCCCGATGTCCCCATGATCATTCAGGTTGAGAACGTCAGAGTTCAAGTGCTGGGTACATCATTTAATCTGAGCAACTACACCGAATCAAACGAAATAGTGCTACACCTTAAAACCGGCAAAGTGCTTTTTTCTTCCATTGATCCGCTTACCGAAGAAATCATGGAACAGATTGTCTTGCTGCCAGGTCAAATAGGTATTTACAACAAAGTTACCCGTCAAATTTATCGCGAAACATACAGTAACGAGAATTTCATGGCATGGAAAACGGGAGTGTTGGTATTCGACAGAACACCGCTTAGCGATGTGTTTAGCATGATTGAGAAAACATACCACATCAGCATAACCGGCGCAGAGGCTTACAACGAAATGTTGCTTACTGCTACCTATACCGGCGAATCAGTTGAAAGTATATTCGAGTCGTTGCATGTTATTTTTGGTGTCGAATACAGCATCTCTGCCACCCAGGTTACAATTCAGTAACACTCCTTTCATTTCCCTTGTTGATCCTTTATTTTTTTTTATACTTTAGCGGCTGAAAAAACGTGCACTTTGCTATTGGATCGCTTATGAGAATTGATGTGTGTCTTCCATTTTTTCCTCACTTGAATAATATCCCATTTTCTGCCTGTAAACGTATTCTTATTTTGTGGGGAGTGGTGTTTATTTCATCCATCCCGGTGCTTAATCAATTAGTAGCGCAGGAAGTCAGCAACAAACCCATTCCGGTTTTTGAAGTTAGCAATCAAACCCTTGATGCAGTCCTCAAACGACTGGCCTACGAAAGCAAGTTGCGGTTTACTTACGAAGCCAACGACCCGGTGATGGATACAAAGGTGACTTTGAAATGTAAGGATGAGTTTCCTCTGACTATCTTAAGCCGCTTGCTGGAAAACACCGGTCATACCTTTAAACAAATAGGTAATCAGATTGTAATTTATCGAAATCCAGATACATCCAATCAGGACAAAGTGGAGACCGTGCCGGCAGTTGTAACGAAACCGCCGGTTACCAAGCCTGCCTTGTATGAAAACAACGAAGTAGTTCAAACCTTAATTCCTGTCGATACCGTTTTTGTCATGGATACAATCTTCCGGGTTGACACCCTGCGCCAGGTGGATACGGTTTTTGTTTATCCCGAAAAAAAGCCTCTTTCCAATCCTGAGCTTCCTGCGTTTAATGTCGACCATTTTCAGGAAAACCCTTTCCGGCAACCGGGATGGGCCTTGGATTTGTCGGTTTCTCCTATGTTGAGTAATTTTTCCACCATCGAATCTCTGGACGATTGGTCGCTGAGGAGTTTTGCGATAGATGGCCGTATAGTACGCCACCAAAAGCGCTGGTCGTTTTATATAGGTCTGCAATTCAGTCAGTTTTCGCAAAAATTCAACAACCAATACCAGATCACTTCAGGAGGATATTACCAAAAAGACACTTTGGATCTTTATTATACTGTCACCGGGATTGATACCACCTGGATAGCGGTAGTCGATTCGAGTTATTTGCCTTTGAACAGCGAGTCGTATAGCGTAGATCGTGTGAACAGACTCGGCTACATTAGCTTAACGGGTGGGGTGGACTATATTTTCTTACACCGTCCGGCCTTTGATATCAGTGCTAAAGCCGGTGTTCTGGTGAGTTCGCTGTTGTACCGAAATGGGGTATACATGCAGTCTTCCCAGGAAGTTCATGGGGCTGAACTTGGAGACATCGCGTTTTCATCGCCCAATATTGGGTTGTATGCTGGAATTGGAAGCCGTTGGCGGCTTACTGATCGACTAGGTATGGTGCTTGATGTGGGTTATCAGTTTTATTTAAGTTCAACCATGTCAGCGCAGATCTATGATCAGAATTTGAAAGCCATTCGTTTGTCCGTTGGGGTGAGGTATTATTTGTAACAAACCGGAATACAATTGTATAAATGAGTTTCCCAAGTTTCCATATGGTTCTATTAAAGCACAGCAAAAAGTGGTTCACGATTATGTTGATCTGTTGGTTTTTGCCATCAGTTTATGCTGATATTATTGTTGTTGGAGGGAGTATGGCTGAGAGTCAGGTTTGGACACCTGATAACACCTATGTCGTAGTACAGGATTTACGTATTGGGCCTGGGATTACGCTGGAAATCAAACCAGGGGTTCATGTTTTAATCGATCAGGGGCGAGGAATTCATCTTTGGGGTGGCAATCTGGTGGTGGGAGATATGCTTGGAATGAACACCGATACGGTTTATTTTTCAGGTAACTATAAAGCAACCCGCGAAGATTGGAAATGGAAAGGGATAAAAATTCAGGAGGCCGGTGAAGAAAACATTGTTTTAATAAACTATGCCTGTATTGAGGATGCTGAGAAGGGCATCGAACTCATTGACTGTTTTAATGTGGAAATCATGCATTCCTCTGTTTCCAGAAATCAAATTGTGGGCGTGTCCATGACAGATTGTTCAAACTGTATTGTAGAAAGCTGCCGGATCGGGCAAAATTTCAACGGAATGGAAATGATTACCACCCCACAAAAGCGTTCCAGAGAGAATGTGGTTTTTAATAATCTTTTTCTCAATTCGAACCACAATATTTATCTCCGAAACCAGGATAACGGCCAGTTTACTTACAATTACATCTATGGTAATATCATCGAAGGAGCGAACAATGGTATTTGGATGGACAACACCGATAACGGACAAACTAACCACAACCAGATTCTGAACAATGTATTTTTGAAAAACGGTTCGGGTTTCGGCTATGGAATTTTGTTGGCCATGGATTCGACTGTTATTCAGAACAACATATTCTGGGCAAATAACATCGCTTTAAGCTACGATCCTTTTGGAGATAACGCTCAGGTAAGTGGAAATAGTTTTTATCAAAATGTCAGGGGAGTCCAGATAGGTGGCCGGGCCACTGGAAATTTTATTTTTCAGAATACCCTTTCTCGTCAATCCATTGCCTGTTTTGAGACCAAAGAAACGGATAACATTCAATTTCGCGACAACAATCTTTTTCCGGACGGTTTTGATCATGCCATTGCCTACAACAATACGCCCAACGACCTGCTGATTACGCAAAACTGGTGGGGGAGTTCGGACGTGGAAGTTATTGATAACCTAATATTCGATCACCACGATGACGCAACCCTCGGATACTTTTTTTATGAACCCTTCAAAGTAAAACCAGACACGGTAAATCCGATTTCTCCACCCTCCCGGGTTAAAAAGCAATTAGTCGCCGGAGAAGTACACTTGAGCTGGGATGGTAATCCGGAAGAAGATTTGAGTGGTTATAAGGTATATTCTGGCCAATTCAGGCATTATGCCTTTGATGGAGTAATGGATGCAGGAAATGTAAACTCTTTGAGTCTTCCTGGTGTGCTTATCACCGATTCGATTGCTGTTACTGCTTACGATAGTGGATATCAGTATCAGGAGGCACAAGTCCGTGGGTTTGAAAGTCCGTTTGCTTTTGCTTCCTATTATCCCTTTGCGGGTTTTGATGGCCAATTTTGCGTGAATCAGGCCCAATATATCCTTACCGAAGGTTCAGTTCCTTTTCTGTACGATTTGATCTCCTGGAAAACCACTGGTGATGGGCTTTTCAACGATCCATCACTGATAAATCCGGTTTATGTGCCAGGAATACAGGACCGGCAGACTGGATCTGTGGTGCTATCGCTCAATGTGCTTCGTCAGGGCGAATGGTTGTCCGACAGTCTCACCCTTCACATATTCGACGATCCAACAGTATTTGCCGGTGCTGACACTACCCTTTTTGCTGATCAGGAACTCCTTATAAATAATGCTAATGAGAGCAATGCGGCTGAGCTTTTGTGGATAAGTACAGGAGATGGTTTCTTCACTTCCGATACTTCCTTAATAACTACTTATCTTCCTGGAACAAACGATGTGACCGCAGGTCAGGTTGAGCTGATCTTGTATGGATCAAATGTATGCGATCAGAGTTCCGATACCCTCCTTGTTAAACTGGTTTCTCGTTTTTCTCTCAATGGAACAGTTTGGATGGGCAACCAGAAAGCTGAGTTTTGCCCGATACTGGCCGTCGACCGATTGCTGCCCCATGATCGGGCTGTTACACTAACAACGACGAATGTCGATGGAAATTTTCAGTTCAACACCTTGTTTCCCTCTTCTTATATCCTCTATGCTGTCCCTGACACCAACCATAGTGGCGATTATTTCCCCGGTTATTATGCTGAAGCTGTAAGGTGGCATAATGCCTATGCGGTAAAACTTGATGCCGATGTTTATGATGTGGACATCCGTCTGCCGGAGACAAATTTCCCCCCTGTGACCGGATCAGGGAAAATTTCGGGCAGGTTTGAACTGTCAAAAACCAATTCCCTGATGTCGGATGTTTATTGCATGTCTTGGTTTGACGACGATACCATTAATGAGTATTGCAATGGAGGTGAATCGAATGTGACTATCCTGTTATACAACAGCACCAACGAGAAAGTGCTTGGCTACACCCTAACAGACGCCCAAGGCAAGTTCTATTTTAACAACCTTCCTTATGGGCATTATCTGTTGAATGCCGAAAAAGCCGGGTTTCTTACACATGGATCTCCGCTGATTTCACTTACCACCGAGCAGCCTGTTGTTGATGACGTAGTGCTTACTTCCGATAGAAAAACTATTTCTATTGAGTTAAAAAATCAGCAAAGTGGTTCTGATCTGACTCTTTTTGAGGTATTTCCAAATCCTGCAAGTGAGACCATAAATATTGGTGCGGGTGTTAAACTGAAAGGACAGTACCAGCTTCACATTGTGAATCTGTACGGAATCACTGTTTCTTCAAAAATTTGGCAAATAACTAACCCGGAAATTTTTCAACGAACAGTGTTGGCCATCGAACGCCTGAGGCCTGGATACTATCAGTTGATTTTATCCGGACCCAACACCTTCCACACCCAGTCGCTGGTTATTTATTAGTTTTTTTACATCCAAAACAGAGTCTCTGCCTCCAGACAGATTTACTATCCTAAAAGCAGAATATTTTTAAAAAAATCGTCTTTTTGAGTAAGGGTAAACCACCTTTAAACTGTCTTATTCACGACAATATTTTGGGTTTTTTATACCTGAAATTACTGAGTATGCTGATAATCAGTCAAAAAACATTGGGTTTTCAGTGCTTTTTGTTGTGTTTTTAGCTATTGTATTTGTGTTCATATTGGTAATGAATGCTCCGTTAGCCTGAAAGGTCAGGCAAAAATTGGCCATGCACGGTCATTAGATTGTTGAATCACCTCATTTATCCTTTATTGGAATCCCGCTGCTAATGTGTTTAAATTGTTGTTTTTACTTAAAGCTTAACCCAAAAGGGTTTTAAATCGAATTGAAAAATAATTCTTTTATTATTAATTAAATCTATTACGTATGAAATCATTTACAAAGTATCTTTTGTTGTTGATGGCACTCGCGTGGTCAGGTTGGATGTTTGGACAAACCAGTCCGGCACAGACCGAAGAGCAAAAAATCGCTCTTGATAACGCCAGTATGTCGACAGAGACTGCTATTGTACCGTTTTCAACTTACGCCGATGAGCCTGCTGCAAGCAGAAGCCTGATGGTGGAAATTGGAAATGGAACAACTTATGGAACCTCTCCTGCATACTATGCAGATTGGTCTAACTACTGGGAAAATTGCCATACCCAAACCTTGTATCTCGCATCTGAGCTTGGTGGCGGCATGTTAATTACCGATCTCCAGTATGTATTCGAAAGAATTGCAACACCCGACAATTACCTGTTGAATGTTGAAATTCGGTTTATGGAAACTACTGACAACCAATTGACAACTGGAGCTTTTTATAGTACAGCTGGTTCAACTCTGGTTTGGTCATCAGCTAATTATGTGCCTGCAACCGCTACAGGTTGGGCCGATTTAATTGACATCAATGACTATGTTTATACTGGCGTTAACAATTTGATTGTTGACATCCTTTGGGGTGATAACGGCTATTACGAAAGCCCTTATTACAGAACATACAGAACTGATGGTGGTGTTCCTCGTGTTTTAGTTGGTTATGCTGACAGCGAAACACCTCCAAATTATGACAACTATTCGAATTACTATTCCAACATCCGTTTTTATGGTGATCCCCTTACCGCTCCTGGCGATATCGAAGGTCATGTATACAACACCGGCGGTCTCTCAATTGGAGGCGCTACCGTTGGCATCGAAGGTTATGGTTCAACAACCACCGATGGAACTGGTTACTACTTTTTAAGCGGTATGCCTAGCGGCGACCAGGAACTGGTTTGCTACAGAGCTGGTTATAATGTAAACATTGCTAACGTTAATGTAGCTTCAGGTGGTATCATTACCCATGATTTCACCATGACCTCACCTAACTTATCGGTATCCCCGTTACGTTTAGACGAGACCTTAGCGCCCAACGAATACCTGACCAGATTTATTGGTATGTTGAATACCGGTTCAGGTCCTGTAGATTGGACAGCTGAAGTTATTTACCCCATTACCTCACAGGCAGTTACCAACCTTGAAGGAGGAGAAGATTTCACCCAGATGACCC
>DJVY01000203.1 GCA_002440885.1 Bacteroidales bacterium UBA6244 | reverse complement strand
CAACAATGCGTGTATTTCCTGCAAGATCGCTTGTTCCTGTTACATATGTATTGTTGCCTGCATCGACACAAGGAGAGGTTAACTGAAGCGTGTAATCGCCATTATCAGCATCTACAAATTGCGGATCGCTTGTTATATTTCCATCCACGCCATTTTCTACTTCATTTGATGCACAAGTGTATTGAATAGTTCCATCAAAATTAAATATATCAGAACCATCACCGGCTGTGTTATTCCAGACAATGCAATTTCTAACCAAAGGGGCAGCCCCACCATTTACGAGAATAATTCCACCACCCATACCTAATGGAGACGCAACATTGTTGGCAATTGTACAATTATCAACGTTAGATTGTCCACCAGAACCTGATGTTTCGCAGAATATACCGCCACCTATGCTTCCTCCTGCATTTGAAGCTAAATTTCCAACAATCAGGCAATCGTAAACATGAGTTAGGCCGGTAGCATTACCCGAACTCATAAAAATACCACCACCTGAACTAACAGAATATGATACATTGTTTGAAACGGTTGTTTTATACATCGTTGGACCATTCATCAGCTTTACGCCTCCACCACCGTTTCCTACAGTACTAAATTGCTCATTATTATTGATAGTACAGTCATGGATTGTTACATCTCCCCGAGCATAAATACCACCACCCTCATAAAAACCCACATTATCTTCTATAATACAGTTTGTTATTTCTACACTATTGTCGGAACCATCGGCAAAAATACCGCCGCCAAAACTATCCCATAAACCTCCAATATCTCTTGTGTAACTATTTCTTACCGTAAATCCATCCAATGTTCCGGCCGACATGTACACACCGCGAATGGCATCTTGTCCACATCCGCCTTGAGGTGTATAAGGATATTGTGTCGAAAATGTGGCTTCAGCTCCCTGAATTATCGTCACCTCCGGACCATTAACAGATTGTACCGTGATATTATTTGTAATGACCAACCTGTTGTATAACAGATAGCCAGGCATAATCGCGCTTCCCTCACTATAAGTGCCATCATTAACAATGATTACATCGCCTGCACCGGCCAAATCAATAGCAGCCTGAATCGTTCTTTTGGCTGTGCTCCAGCTTAATCCGTCGCCAGAGTTATCAGGTCGGTCATCATCCACATAGTAAGTGGTGGCGTCGAGTGTATTAAAGGCAAAAAGCCCAAATAATACTAAAACAAAAAAGTAAAAGTTTCTTTTCATATGCATTCGGTTTTATGGTTTGATATCAATTAGGTAAGAAGAAAGGCTTTGTATAATTATACTGATTCTGTTTTGATTTTTTAAAACACTTCCGAATCCTAAAATCAGCACCAGGCTGGGGCGTGCACCATTTTTCATTGAAATTTTTGGTTTTAGTTGTGAATATTTTTTTTAACTATTTGGTTCTACATTTTTTGAGCGACCCTTTTGGGGGCAACCGGAGCTGGAAAAAGCTTATTTATACCATAAGCGCGACGCAACACAAGTTATTTGGTCATGAAACTTCCGGTGTGAATGGAAAATTGGCACTAAACCGATTGATGCTGCAAACACCATTCCTTGGGCACAAAAGCCTTGTAAAATTGATTTTAAACCGAATATGGAGGATGCGTCAGGTGTTGAACTTTGGTGAATATTGCTTGGGGATTGGCTACCAACACCTGAAATCCAAATTGATAATACCACCAGAATCAAACGAGTATTTTTCATTTCCACAGATTATTATCTCTAAACATTATTCTTCGAGGTTTTCTTTTTTCATATCATAAATCTTCTTCCCGCCATAGGCAGCTCCCAGCCCAAGTAGGATAAAAAGTCCTCCTCCAATGGGCGCACTTCCGGCGTTTTGATTACCGGTATCACCATGACCTCCCGGAGGCGGTGGTGGTGGTTGCGAGATAAGCTGATGGCTTCCTGCAATTAAAACCAAAACCAATAACAGTTTGACTATAATTTTTTTCATGGAGTTATGTTTTTAATTAATTGACTATTACCTTTTCTGAATAAACCTGTCCGGCGGATGTTTTAACATAAACCACATAAACTCCGTAAGGCAGGTTTGTAACATAAGTCTGGTTTGAACTGCTTTGCAGTTCAAACGACTCAACTTGTCTGCCCAGTATATTCAACACCACAATGTCGCCTGTGAGCTTATGGTTGTTGACAATGGTGATGTTTTTGCCGTGTGAATAAACCTGAACAGGTTTTTTTATGTATTCAGTTTCATCAATGCCTACAACACCTAAATGAAGCACAAACCTATTATCAACATCACCCGCTGATTCATTAAACGACATGGTATTGTTATCAATCCGGTGCCAGCTTCCGGTTTTAATATCTTCAATATAAATCGGGATATTCAACAGTTCCGGAGGAGCATTATCTAAACGGAATGTATACACCCCATCCTGAGGAATACGTACACCAATCGGGATATGGCTGAATTCATCCACCTTTGGCAGGCTGTTAACGGCAAGCCAGATCTTGTCGCTACTCATGCTAAAAACCTGTGGAACCTTGTTGTCGAAGCTGAACATTTTCAATGCGTCATACCTGTCTCTTTGGTAATCACTCTGTTCATTCTGGTAAATTTGCAGTTTGTCGTAGAAATGCCCGGAAAGCAGGGTAATCTCGAGCGAGTTATCACCTGTATTTTCTTTGAATCCATGTGATCCATCACCATGGGTTTGCATGGTTTTGGTGAAAGTAAAGTTCTGACCATTTGAAGTTTGTTTTGCCAGAACAAAAAATCCCTGATGAGGAGGTATATAAGCATTAGGGTTGGCACCATTCACATTTATAAAACCAGCTCCACCAACTTTGTTTGGATCATAAATATAGGCGTAATTATCCAGAAATTGTGATCTTAAAGCCAGGTTCCAGTCGATAGAAGATGAATAGGGGTTCCCCAAAAGATTCCAGCCAGATGTATAGGTCCAATCGCGGCTTTTTGCAGAATTCACCAATGGAAACGGAACATCACCGGTATTAAGAGTTCCGGTAAAACTCTTGGAAGGATTAGCACTATTATAAGCTACCAGATAGCCTTTCCCTTTTACAAAATTATCACTACCATTCACTTCAGCAAAGGTTGGTGATTCGGAGGAATTCTTATAGTTAACCCACACTCCCGGAGATGTTTCGAGCCATGCATAAAAATCATCGTTATCGCCCGGATTCCAGCCATTATCACTGATATCCACCACCGCCGGACTACTCACCATATGCCATGCCTGGGCATCGCCGGGAAGATAGCATTGTGATGTAATAGTACCGCTATTGCTTAAGTCTCCATTAATTATTAAGGAACCTGTGCCACTGGAAGTGCTTTGGATAGTTAGGCTTGCTCCGCTGCTAATAGTCAGGTCATGACAGCTAACTGATTCTGATGGCCCAATAACCGGAAAAGCTCCTTTGCCCACATCAGGAATATTTATATCAATATCTGTGACCGGTACGGTATTGGCACTCCAGTTTCCTGCTGTACTCCAACTGCTGGATTCATCACCTTCCCATGTATTAATTCCATTTTGCTCAAAGGAACCAATGCACGGGGGAGAGTTTCTAGTAAAACCACGTTGGTCGGTAGATAATGCCGTTGATCCTGTGCCAATAGCTATACTGCTCGATGCCAAAGCAACAGTTTCAGTACTACCTCCATTATCAGCAATGACAGGCTGATATCTTGAATTTGCCGATATTTCTGTATAATCTTCAAATAAACTAGATCCCATTCCACTGGAATAGGTATAATTGGTGTTATTGCTTCCGCTGAGCGCATAGGCTCCTGTTATGCTGTAGGCACCGGAGTAGTTTCCATTATTTGATGCGTATAAGTCAGCATAATTACTGGTGTTATAATTATAAGCCAGGATACAATTATTTAGCGTAACATTAGTTGAAGAAGAATTGTCATCAGAAGCATATATACCGGCACCGTTACCTGTACAAAAATTTCCACTTATCGTACTGCTATTTATATTAATATCAAGAGTATAAGCCCCCCCCATTCCCATATCATCTTCAACGTAACCATAGATTCCTGAACCATCCGTTGTAGAATTATTTGATAACGTAGAATTGTTTATAGTGACTGTGTTGTTATAGTTTTGATAAATATATAATCCCCCTCCCTTACTATTTGCATCATTATCGCTAATAGTGGTGCTAGTAATAGATAAGGTTCCATTTTGTTTCGCAATACCCCCTCCATTTTGACCAGCAGAATTGTCTGATATTTCAGAATTAGTCAAAGTTAAATCTCCAGTAGAGTAAATTCCTCCGCCATCATAAGAAGTTGCCGTGCAATTATTTACTGTAAGGCTAGTAGCTGTTGCTGTACGACCAATATCTAACCCACCCCCTGAATATGCTGCTGTGCAATTCGAAAAGCTTGCAGAGGTAATTGAAATATTATTGAATGGGCTTAATGAAACACCACCACCAGATTCTGTAGCTATTGTATTTGTTATAGTGCAGTTGGTCATGTTTACATAATTAGTTCCTAAAGAACAGAAAATTGCTCCTCCATTTATAGCTTTTGAGTCCGATAATGTTACATTATTTAATGTGCCTACATTTACGTTATAAAAGTCAAAACAACCACCACTACCATAAGTTCCGTAAGATCCTGACACATCACCCCCTTTTAAAGTCATATTGCTTAGTGTAACTGACTTGTCTCCCCCTGGATTGAATGTAAAAAGTTTATGTGTAGTAATTCCAGGCTCAGCAACCTGTATGGTTACTTGTGTTCCACTTCCTGCTGAATTATCTCCATTTATATTATAGTTTTTCCCAGGGTATGTAATGTTAATTAAATCATTTAAAATAATTATTTCATTTCCTGCAGTGAGGTTAAAAGTTATTTCGACCCCATCGTCACAATTGGCCATAATGTATCGAAGTGTTCCTGTTCCCCCGTCATCGGCATTGCTGGTAACGACTGTAGAAAAACTTGCTGTTGTTTCTGCACTTTTTACATTGCTGTATTCCAAA
>DJVY01000230.1 GCA_002440885.1 Bacteroidales bacterium UBA6244 | reverse complement strand
ACGTCGCCATCGTCAGAAACAATCAGCCTGTGTCGTCCGACTGCTACCACAGTAGTATCTCCGTCAACCACTTCAAAATTAACGCTACCCATCGAAAAGCTGGTGGTGTCGGCATAGCGCCCTGCCTGTGCCATCTGTGTTCCGTTGTAGGTGACCACTTGCGCATTTTTTCCATTTTTTACAACAACAGCTTGCGGTCCTGCGGCATAGTTTACGTCGGCAGCTCCCGAAACATTGTAGGTTAAAGAGTGACTCACATTTACTGCACAATTACTTGCTCCACTGGCATTTATAACGGCTGTTCCGGCTTCCAGCGACTTGGCTTTTACGTCGGAGGCTCCGCTACACTCGCAGGTGAACAGGCCGGCTTTGCCCGAGAGTACCACATCGGAAGCACCCGAAACCACCGAAGTAATGGCCTGGTAGTCCAGATCGAGGTTAGCCTCAGAAGCGCCACTCACGTTAAGTTTTAGCTCATCTCCTTTAAGTTGACCCTGTGAACGGATATCGGAAGCACCTGAAACTTTCACTTTTTCTATGGTAGGTGAAGTAACAATTAACCGCATGGTTTGGTACTTAATAATGGGTTTGGTGGTTTTAAACTCAAGGGTGTTGTTAACTACCATCACCTTAACATACTCCTGGAGGTTGGCGTCGGTTTCTACCTCCACCCGATGCTGATCTCCCTGAATGAGGACAACCTCCTTAGCACCGTCAACTTTTACCCCGGCAAAGGGTTCTACCGTTCGTTCCTGTTTCACCACCTCGCCGTTGCCTCTAACCTGTGCTTGCAATGGGAGTATCAATATGAATGAAACCATTAAAAATCCTAAAAATAATGCTGCTTTTTTCATGTTGTATATTTTTTAACGTTTTGGGGTATGACGCAGCTCCCCGTCGAAATGTTACAAGCCTGAAAAAAATTATACAGCCAGTTGTTGGATTTTTGCAAAAAGTATCTTCGCCATTTTTTCATTCGATTCGTGTGTCCATCCGGCGATATGTGGTGTTAACACGACATTTTTTTTCCGTGCAAGGAGACTGAAATCAGGAGATTCCTGAATGGCATCGAACGATAACCCTTCATATTCAAGCACATCCAAACAAGCCCCCAATATTTTTCCTGATTTCAACCCTTGAAGCAGGTGGCCTGTATGAACGACTTTTCCACGTGAAGTGTTAACAAGATAAAACGGCTTTACAAACCGATCAATTACCTGGCTGTCGAACATATAAGTGGTTTCGTCGGTAAGTGGAACATGATAACTTATGATGTCAGCGCGGTTGTAAATCTCATCCAAATTCACCTCGGTAACGCCGGCATTACCAAAACCGGATTTATATTTGTCGTAAGCCAAAACTTCCACATCGAAACCCTGAAGTTTTTTAGCGAAAGCTGATCCTGTATTCCCCATACCGACTATCCCGATGGTTTTTCCGCCCAACTCCACTCCCCTGTTTTGTTCGCGCAGCCATAGGCCGCCTCTTACTTCGCGGTCGGCGATAAGAATGCGGTTAAACAGCGACAACAACATGCCGACCGCTTGCTCAGCTACGGCGTCACGATTGCCTTCGGGAGCGTTTAGGCAAACTATCCCCAACTCGGTAGCAGCCTGAACATCAATATTCTCCATACCTGCTCCCACCCTGCCTATAAACCTGAGTTGTGTGGCTCTGCTCAGAAAATCGCGATCGAGTTTAATTTTGCTTCGGATAATCACCCCTTGGTATGCGGAGATTATTTTCTCGAAGTCGGCACGTTGATAATCTTGAAAAAAATCGCACTTAAACCCAGATTGAGTCAATAATTCGATCAAAATAGGGTGTGCTGTGTCTATAAAAAGTACTTTTCCTTTATTCATAGTAAAGTAAAACTTAAATTTGCCGACTAATCGCGACTTTTGGTAAAACATCAGGCAAAAGTACGCCGAAACAAATGAATTTTAAAAATTTGTGGGGGCGAAGCGATTAAAAACTAATTTCGTGGTAAGTAAAAAGTAGGGCACATGTGGCAATTTGTAGTAAGACTGATATTAAGAAACCGATTGGCGATTCTAATCACCATTGGTTTGCTCACAGTCTTTATGGGATGGAAAGGATCAGGGATAAAAATGTCGTACGAGATGGCCAGGATGTTGCCTGAAACAGACCCCATCACACAAGAATACGAAAAATTCAAAACACAATTCGGTCAGGATGGCAGCGTGATTTTTGTGGCTGTGCAAGATCCGGAATTGTTTACGCTCGAACATTTTAATCAGTGGTACGACATAAGCTACAAAATTCTAAAGATTGACGGCGTCGAGGAGGTGCTTTCGGTGGGCCGGGTTTTTAACCTTGTAAAAAACGACAGCCTTAAAAAATTTGAGTTCCTGCCCATTGTGCCTGCACGGCCAATTACGCAAGGCGAAGTGGACAAGATAAAACAAACGGTTTACAACCTGCCATTTTACAACAACCGCCTTTTCAACAAAGAAACAGATGTTTCGATGATGATGATCACCCTCGACAA
Organism: Bacteroidales bacterium UBA6244; assembly: GCA_002440885.1. Classification (GTDB taxonomy): domain Bacteria; phylum Bacteroidota; class Bacteroidia; order Bacteroidales; family F082; genus UBA6244. The sequence goes on along the minus strand of DJVY01000230.1, from coordinate 5,675 downwards.
GGAAATCCTCAACTCGAAAGCCAGGGTGGGCTTGGTGCATCAAATCAAGGAAATAGCAGAAAGCTACGGCGAAGACAACCAGATAGAAGTTCACTTTTCGGGATTGCCCTACATACGAACCATCACTTCGAAAAAAGTAGAAAAAGAATTACTGTTGTTCGTGTTCCTGTCGCTTATTATCGCTTCCATTTTGTTGTTCATTCTATTCCGCTCCTTTAGGGCAGTGATGTTTGCCATGCTCGTCGTGACTATCGCCGTAGTTTGGGTGTTGGGAACTATAGTGTTGTTGGGGTATAAAATCACCATGCTCACCGGAATTTTGCCCCCATTGCTTATCGTTATCGGGGTTGAAAACTCAATTTTCCTGCTCAACAAATACCTAAATGAATACCGGTTGCACGGCAACAAAGTGAAAGCGTTGTCGCGGATGATTTCGCGTATCGGCAACGCCAACCTCCTTACCAATGCCACTACCGCCGCAGGATTTGCCGCTTTTATTGTAACCAGCAATGCCCTTTTGGTTGAATTTGGTATCGTTGCCTCCATCAACATCTTGGTAACTTACCTGTTATCATTGTTTTTACTTCCCATTTTGTTTAGCTATTTCCCTGTTCCGCGGCAAAAACACATGAAGCATCTGGAAAAAGGAATAATCAAACGCATAGTGGAGATGGTGGTGCGCGTGGTTACCACCCGTAGAAAAACTATCTACATCATAACCCTGATCCTGTTTGCCATTGCCGTTTTCGGAATCACCAAATTAAAAACTACCGGAAATATTGTCGACGACATTTCCTCGAAAGACAAGCTTTATAAAGACATGATTTTCCTTGAGAAAAACTTCAAGGGCGTGATGCCGCTCGAAATTACCATCGACACAAAAAAGCCAAAAGGGATACTCCGCTTGTCGACCTTAAGTAAAATAGATCAGCTTCAGGATACGCTGGAGACCTATCCTGAATTTGCCAAACCCCTCTCCGTCGTGGAAGTCGTAAAGTCGGCAAAGCAAGCCTTTTATGGGGGCAATCCAAAGATGTATTCATTGCCTAACAACCAGGAAAAGAATTTTATACTGTCGTATGTGCCTAACCTGGAAGGGGGCAAAAAGGGAGTGCTCAACGCTTTTGTCGACTCAAACCTACAGGTGACCCGCATATCGGCACAAATGGCCAACATCGGCACCAACGACATCGAACGCATCCTCAATGATCTTGAACCCAAAATAGATGAGATTTTTCCGCCCGACAAATTCGAAGTACACTTAACCGGCACAAGTGTTGTTTTTCTTAAGGGAACCAATTATTTGGTAATGAATCTGTTTATGAGTCTCGGACTGGCTCTAGTGATCATCACCATTTTGATGGCGCTGATTTTTTCTTCGTTTCGCATGATCATGATTTCGCTCATTCCCAACTTGATTCCACAAATACTCACAGCCGGAATGATGGGCTTTTTCGACATCTCCATCAAGCCTTCCACCATTCTCATTTTTAGCATTGCACTGGGTATAAGTGTCGACAACACCATCCATTACCTTTCCCGTTACAGGCTTCAGCTCAAACACCACAACTGGAATATCAGAAGTTCTGTTTTTGGTGCCCTCGAAGAAACCGGATACAGCATGATATACTCTGCCGTGGTACTGTTTTTCGGGTTTTACATCTTCACACTTTCCTCGTTTGGAGGAACTGAAGCTCTGGGATATTTGGTTTCGTTTACGCTGGTGGTGGCACTGCTGTCGAACTTGTTTGTTTTGCCTTCGCTACTGTTGAGTCTCGACAAAATGCTTATTACCAAGTCGTTTAAAGAACCGGTGATGGAAGGATTTGACGAAGAAGAAGATGCCGAACTCGACCAATTACTTACAGAAGAACTGTCGGAAGAAGACGAAATAAAAACACATCAAAAATAACATCGCATGAAAGGAATTATTCTCGCCGGCGGCGCTGGCACACGCTTGCATCCACTTACCATTGCCGTGAGTAAACAACTGATGCCCATTTACGACAAACCCATGATCTACTATCCTTTGTCGATACTGATGATGGCCGGGATAAAAGAAATTCTTATTATTTCGACGCCCCACGACCTGCCCAACTTCAAGTTACTTTTGGGGGATGGCAGTCAGATTGGTTGCCGTATTGAATATGCCGAACAGCCCGACCCCAACGGCTTGGCTCAGGCCTTCGTAATTGGCGAGAAATTTATTGGCAACGACAATGTTTCACTCATCTTAGGTGATAACATCTTCTATGGTCGTGGCTTGCAGGAATTACTGATCGAAAACAGCAATCCTGACGGTGGTGTTGTTTTCGCTTACCATGTTTCTGATCCTGAGCGTTATGGCGTTGTTGAATTCGATGACGACTTCAAAGCCATTTCAATTGAAGAAAAACCCATCAAACCAAAATCGTCGTATGCCGTACCCGGACTTTACTTTTACGACAACTCGGTGGTGGAAGTGGCCAAAAACCTGAAACCAAGTGCACGGGGCGAGTATGAAATTACCGATGTAAACAAACACTATCTCAACATCGGAAAGCTTAAAGTGGGGATGCTAAGCAGAGGAACGGCCTGGCTCGACACGGGCACTTTTGCCTCGCTAACTCAGGCTTCGCAGTTCGTGGAAGTTATTCAGGAAAGGCAAGGGCTAAAAATTGGCTGTATCGAAGAAATTGCCTACAAAAAGGGATTTATCAATGCACAACAGCTCGAGGAAATTGCGCGGCCTCTGGTAAAAAGTGGCTATGGCGTTTATCTGATGAACCTCCTTAAACACTAATCTGTAACAGATCATCAAGGAATGAACAATTACAACCAACTGATTAAATATTTTGAGCAAGAGCTCGATAAACAGAATTTTTCAGGCCAACCGGCGGAACTTTACGAACCCATTACCTACACCCTCGGATTTGGAGGCAAACGCATTCGCCCCGTACTCACACTCATGGCCTGCGAGCTGTTTTCCGGAGTAGCGGCAACAGCTATCCCTCAGGCTATTGCCATCGAGCTGTTTCATAATTTCACCCTTATCCATGACGACATCATGGACAATGCCCCCATCAGAAGAGGAAAAAAAACGGTTTATAAAAAATGGAACAGTAATATCGCCATTCTTTCAGGCGACACCTTGTTTGCCCTGGCTTATCAATATGCCCAACAAGCTGATAAAGAAATTGTTCATAATATTTTGGGGGTTTTTAACCAAACCGCTATTGAAGTATGCGAAGGGCAACAATTCGACCTGAATTATGAAACCAATAACCTGGTGTCGGTGGATGATTACATCAATATGATCAGACTAAAAACCGGGGTGCTTTTCGGCGCAAGCCTGAAAATAGGGGCACTTATTGGCGGAGCATCGGTGGCTGAGGCAAATAACCTGTATCATTTTGGCGTCAATATAGGACTGGGTTTTCAACTTAAAGACGACCTGTTGGATACTTTTGGTGACGAGAAAATTTTTGGAAAAAAAACCGGAGGCGATATCATTACCAACAAAAAAACATTCCTTTACCTTAAGGCAATTGAATGCAGTAATCAGGAAACCAGAGCTGAACTAATGGCTTTGTACAACGCAAATGACTACGACCCAAAGGAAAAAATAAAACGGGTAAAGGACATATTTGGCCAACTCAATATTGATTTTTTAACCTCAGAAGAAATTGAGAAATATTACATCAAAGGAATGGATTACCTGAATCTGATTGATATTGACGAAGACAACAAGGAAATTTTAAAGGATATAGCTTCAAAAATGATACTCCGCGATAAATAACCGGGAAACGAAAAGTACTGCCATTATCAAAATGTAACCGAATGAAAATAAAACGCCTGGCATTTCACTGGAAAATACTTATCGGCATGACCGTGGGTGTGGTTTTGGGGCTGCTTGCCGTCACCCTGCATTGGAATGAGTTTATACTGCATTACATAAAACCCTGGGGTACAATTTTCATCAATCTGCTCAAGCTCATCGCCGTTCCGCTTATCGTTGTCTCACTAATTGGTGGCGTTACCAACCTGAAAGATGTGTCGACATTAAGTCGTATAGGATTAAAAACCATTCTGTTGTACTTACTAACAACAATCATGGCCATAAGTATCGGACTGGCTGTAGTAAACCTTACCGCTCCCGGCAAGGTGTTCCCGCAGGACAAAGCCATTGAGTTTAAACAAAAATTTGCGGAAAATGTCAAAGACAAGGAAAACAGTGCTTTGCAGATTTCGGAAGAGTCGCCCTTGCAGTTTATTGTAGACATCATCCCCTCAAACATCGTTGATTCCATGTCGGATAATGCCAACATGCTACAGGTCATATTTTTCTCCCTGCTTTTCGGTGTGGCGATGGTATTGCTTCCGGGTAAAAAAACCAAGCCGGTAAAAAAGTTTTTCGACAGCCTGAACCAGATTGTACTTAAAATGATCGACTTGATCATGTTAACAGCTCCCTATGGGGTAATGGCTTTACTGGCAGGACTTATTGTGGACATGGCCGGAGAAAATCCTGCTGATTCGCTTGCCTTGTTTGCAGCTTTAGGCCTTTACAGCCTGACGGTAATCATTGGTTTATTGATCATGATTTTCGTGGTTTACCCACTGTTCATCAGATTTTTATCACCTATACGCTACATCAAGTTCGCCAAGGCTATTTCACAGGTTCAGCTTTTAGCCTTTTCCACAAGTTCAAGTGCGGCCACCTTGCCCCTAACCATGGAAACAGCCGAAGAAAAGCTGGGCATTCACAATGAAGTATCAAGCTTTGTATTGCCATTGGGCGCAACCATCAACATGGACGGAACCAGCTTGTATCAGGCCGTTGCAGCCCTGTTTCTGGCTCAGGTTTATGGTATGGATCTGGGCTTTGGTGAGCAATTAACCATCGTGCTTACCGCAACATTGGCGAGCATAGGATCGGCAGCTGTTCCGGGAGCAGGCATTTTAATGCTTATCATCGTATTGACTTCGGTTGGAATTCCCACAGAAGGTATTGCCCTAATTTTTGCCGTCGACAGACCCCTCGACATGTTACGAACAGCAGTAAATGTTACCGGCGACCTGACTATCTCCACACTTATTGCCACAGGTGAAAAGCAACTCGATCCGGATGTTGCAAACCAGAATTAATGTGCAGCGTCGGACAACGAATAACTGTAATCATTTGTCTTTAAACCAACTGAATATTTTTTAACTTCGTAGCGGTATTTTGGTGATGTTGCGTATTATCAGCATACAGCAAAAACCAATCGGTTACCAAAGCGTTGTTTTACGAAAAAAGTATAAAATCACATGAATAAACTCATTATAATCCTGGCTGTTTTTTTTATCACGCTAAGCACCTTCGGCCAATATGAAAACATCGTAATCAGCAACATTTATGGGCCTAACGAACCCTCTATCTCGATGAATCCACGTAACCCGGATCTCCTGCTTGCTGGCGCAAATACCAACAGCTATTACTATTCCATTGACGGAGGACATAACTGGACAAGGGGTACACTTACCTCAGCCGAAAATGGGGTTTGGGGCGACCCCTGTATTATTGTAGACACCGCCGGCGCATTCTACTTCCTGCACTTATCGAACCCGGCCAGCGGTAACTGGATAGACAGAATAGTAAGTCAGAAATACGATATACTTGCCAATGAATGGACCACCGACAGTTACATGGGATT
>DJVY01000053.1 GCA_002440885.1 Bacteroidales bacterium UBA6244 | reverse complement strand
TTGTTGAGTTTTTTATTGGGATACATCTTTGCCATTAACAGCAGTTCGATGATCAACATAGGAGAAGCCATTAGTCCGGCCATATAAAACTGATTGATATTGGGAATCACATTGGATAACCGATCAACCATCGCATACATTAATATAAACATGGATACGAAGGAAATGAGAAGCATCCAAAACAACTTTTTGTATGCCCCGCTGTGATTCATTTTTCCATGTTTTGCCCCGTCATCAGATGGTGTGTCATGTTTAGCGTGATTAGCAGTTGCTGCGTTATGGTTGCCGGTGTCCTTTGGACTGTTTTGAGAATTTTCCATGTTCCATTTTTTTTAGGTTAATCGCTATAAAACAATAGGTTAAATATTTGTTGTCTTGGTTTATCGGTTCATAAATTATTTAAAATAAACTGCACTCTTTCTGCGGGAGGCAAAACCGGCACAAAAACGATAGGGAAACCGAGGTTGGAATATGCTTCTATTAGTAACTGATGAATTACTTTTTGATCGTCCTCATTTTCGGTTCTCGCATAGTCTTTGGTAAAAGGCAATCGGTCTAAAATAAAGATTTTTTTGTAGGAAACCCCGTTGACGGCATTAAGTAACTTTTCATCATAATCCAAGTTTAAAAATTGATAATAAGCCATTGCGTCCGGGATAGCCCTGTCCAAAAAAACCATATCCTCCTTATTGAGCGATCCTTCTTGGGCAATCTGCATATCTAAAACGCCTAATTGAAATTTCTTTTTATTACGCCTGATTTCTTCAACAGAATTTCCTTCATTTTGCATTGTATCAATATAATGTCGTGCATGTTCTATTGTCGTTTGATAACCTTGCTTCTGAAGCAAATCAATGGTCGTTGTTTTCCCGGTACTGGGTCCGCCAGTGATCACATACCATTTGGTCTCCTTTGAATTCTTGATTTTACTGTTCATTATACTTATCCAAATTATAGTTCTTCAATATCATAGAGCTGCGGTATTTGTGCATCCCAGCCATAAGTTTCGTTGATGGCTTGCAATAATGCTTCTGCACCTTCTTTCTCACCATGTACGACGAAAATTCTTTTCGGTTGGCTGGTTATTTCATTCATCCATTGTATGAGCTCATTATGGTCTGCATGGGAAGATAAGCCTTCAATTACTGCTACTTCCATATTAAATGGGATCCATTTTCCGTATACTTTTACTTCTTTCTCGCCCTCCAATAATTTTCTTCCCCGAGTTCCTTCCGCCTGGTATCCCACAAATAGCAGCGTGTTTTCAGGGTTTTGCGCTTGAGTTTCAAGATAATTGAGCATTCTGCCCCCGGTGAGCATCCCGCTGCCGGCGATAACAATTTTTGGTTTGTTGTCGGAACGCAACTCCATGGTTTCCTGATAGCTGCTGACCACCGTGAAATGATCGCACATTTCATCACATTCGTCGGTTGTTAACCGGTGCCAGTCTCTGGTACGGTGAAACAGATCCAATATGCTGGCTCCCATCGGACTGTCCATGATCATCGGTACTTTGGGTATTTTATTTTCTTTAAGTAACCTCCATAAAATAAGCATCATCAGTTGCGCGCGTTCCACCGAAAAACTTGGGATAAACAGGCTGCCACCTCTGTTGATAGTATCATTGACTAATTTTTCAATCTGCGGAATTGCCTCTACTTCATCAGGATGAAACCTTCCTCCGTAAGTTGATTCTATGAGAAGCACATCTGCCTTTTGGGGTTTAAGGGGTGGAAACAACAATAAATCATTGGTCCGTCCAATATCTCCCGAAAAAACAAAGCGTTTGCCATGGACATCCAACTCTATAAAAGTAGCACCTAAGATATGCCCATTGTACTGAAATCGGGCACTGATGCCCTCAAACAACGGAATCCACTGTGATGGTGGAACCTCCTTAAAATGGGAAATGGTTTTTTCTACATCTTTTAAATCGTACAGCGGCTCTGCGGGTTTGTGCTTGGAATAACCTTCCTTATTGGCTCGCGCTGCCTCCTGTTCCTGTATTTTAGCACTGTCGTTCAGAATGATTTCGGCAATTTCCAAAGTGGGGTTAGTCCCATAAACAGGCCCCTTAAAACCATATTTCACCAGCCGGGGAAGGTATCCTGTGTGATCAAAATGGCCATGAGTCAATAAAACGGCATCAATGGCTGAAACGTCCACAGGCGGATATTCCCAGTTTTTAAGCCGTAATTCCTTTAACCCTTGAAAAAGGCCGCAGTCTATTAAGAGTTGATGATCTCCTGTATCGATTAAATATTTGGAACCCGTTACTGTTCCTGCAGCTCCCAAAAAATGAATGGTAATCTTAGTGTTTTTCATTGGTCAGATTGTTTTAATGTTGAATGCATAATTCCTTTGCGTCTTCTACGATATTTTTATGGCGTGCTTTTGAAATGCCGATTTTGTTTAAGACCTGCGGGTGTTCGTAAATTTCTCTACAGAGGACTAAACCCAGGTCTAATAATTTTGTTTTCTCGTTTTTGGTCAGGGTTGTTAAAGCGGTTAATGGGTGCAAACCGGATTTGTCTATTCGCTCTTTTAAACCGTTCCCAAAAGGATAGTCCCAACTTGCCATCAGCAAACCTGCACATTTTCCGTATTGCGTGGCATCAGAAGTAAATCTTGTATTGGTGTACACGCCTCCTTTAGAGATTTTCCCGTCGTTACCTTTTTGTTTTTTCCATTGTTTTTCTACATCCAGAAATCTGGAATTGACATATAAAGGAATTTTTACATTGCAGAATCTTCCCTGGTCACTATGGAATTTACATTCAATAAAATAATGCTGGTCATCTTTGTGCGCGATGACGTCGATCTCATGCGACACGCAGTGGCCCGACACTATAACCCCAACCTGAGTTGAAAATCCTTCATGTGAGAGTAATTTACCTACTAAGTTTTCGAAAGGAAAACCCGTGGGGCCCAGTTCAAAGAGTGCATTTTTAAGTTTGTATTTTGAAGCGCTCACGCGGGAGTGTTTTTTTAACAAATCAAAAGCAATTTTATAGATCCTTGTAGTGGTCATGCCTTCATAAATCGTGGACTGAACCTGACTAACAATCTGCTGAATAATATCTTCCGAGGCATGCGCGCGCCTAAGCGAGTTAATGAGTTTTTCCACATCAAATGCGGCAATATCTCCGGATTTTTTTACGATGTTAATGAGACTGTTCATTTTTTAAATTTTGTTAAGACTTACGTTATGCAACCGTTATCTCATGATCGAGATAAACATTCTGTACCATTTGTAATAAGTTCACACCGTCTTTAAACGGGCGTTGAAACGCCTTCCGACCCATTATTAGTCCAGAGCCGCCAGCTCTTTTGTTGATGACTGCTGTCGTAATAGCCTCCATGAGGTCTGACTCACCTTTTGAATCGCCGCCGGAGTTAATTAATCCTATTTTGCCCATATAACAATTCGCTACCTGCAACCTGCAAAGGTCAATAGGGTGGGGAGTTGTTAATGTCTCATACATTGCGTCATCGTATTTACCGAAATTAATGTTTTTAAATCCATAATTATTTGTCGGTAATTTTTGTTTAATAATATCAGCTTGAATTGTTACTCCGATATGATTGGCTTGTCCCGTTAAATCAGCTGCTGTGTGATAATCCTCTTGCGTCGTATTGAAGGCCTCATTGCGTAAATAGCACCATAGTATAGTGGCCATACCCAGATTGTGAGCCTCATCAAATGCCTCGGAAATTTCTTTGATTTGTCTGTCGCTTTCTTCCGAACCAAAATAGATGGTTGCTCCTATGGCAACTGCCCCCATATCCCAGGCGTTTTTTACTTTTCCAAATAGCGTTTGGTCATATTTATTTGGAAAACTTAGTAATTCATTGTGATTAATTTTTATCATAAAAGGGATTTTATGTGCATATTTTCGGGCATATAGAGTTAGCCCCCCAAAAGTAGAGGCCACACCGTTACAACCAGCTTCGAGTGCAAGTTTTAAAATGTTTTCAGGGTCGAAGTAGTCCGGATTTTTATAAAATGAGTATGCTGCACTATGTTCAATACCTTGATCAACGGGAAGAATGCTCAGATAACCCGTGTCGCCAAGATTACCATGACCGTAAAGTTGAGCGAGACTCCGCAGAACTTGCGGGTTTCTGTTACTATCGCCAAAAACCTTTTCCAGACTATATTTACCGGGAGTTTGAAGTTCATCTTTTGTGATTTTTTCGCAAACATGATCCAGATAATAGGATGCACTATTGCCCAGAAGTTCGATAATACTTTTATTAGCTTTCATTTTTAACAGAGTTTTAATTTGTTCCTAAACGTTTATTTGCTTTGGAAATAGAGGGGTAGTCTTTTAATAGCTGTAAATGCTACAACATTATTACCAATCATACTAAAGAACATTATTATTTCTCGGGCAGCGGTTATGATTTTTCCTAAGCTTTTAAAAATTAATTATTGCTATCATTTGCCATCTCAAGTTGATTTTAATTATAAGTAACAGTAAAGTAATCCCCGCCCTCTTGCTTAAACAACTGCTTTTGTAACAAACCAGAAAGTGATAAATATTCCGTTACGTCATAGTTGATTGTTCTTACCCGAACCCCCATCAGGTAAGCCTTAATGGAAATTTTTTCGCTAATCTTAAGGTTGTTATTTTCTTTAACGAGCACCCTATTGATGACCTCCACATTGTTTCTTGACCCTAAAAAATTAAGAATGCCCGTTTCGACATACATTGTCAGACTCATATTGCGCACCATATCATTAGGCTTTAGGGCATATAACTTTTTAAAGTCGCCGGATTTTACGGAGACCCGAACCTTCCTCTCTTTGGGAATAATTGCAAAAACCGATAACAGTACATCGGCTTCTCCAGGCCTGCACTCGTAAGTGGTCGTGTAGGTTGCTTCTAACTTCTGAGCTTCGTCATAAAGTTCTGTTTTGATAGTTACAAAAGAAGACTGCCCGCGCCGGGTTATTTTACCTGCGGTAAATATTTGCTTCCCTATAAGTTTTCCTTTTTTGTCAAAACTTTCTCGATTTATTTTTTTGCCTTCTATTTGCTCAATCACCATCGCTTTGTCTTGAGCTTTTATTAACACAAAAGGAATTGCAAGCAGAAAGAAAAATAATATACCGTAAATTGATTTATTCATATTCCATTTTTATCTGGTAAGTTATTTGTACTGCTTGCCAGCTAATAAAAACTCTGCTTAACTCCAAGGCTTTCGTTGGTCTTAAGTATCGACTTTTCAGCGTCTGGTTCAATTCCGGTTAGGGCACGGATAGCGTCAATGGTTTCGGGGATTACGATAGCCTGATTATCGACTAAGTAAGCATAGAACACTTCATCTCCAACCACTTTCAGCATGTCTTGCCACAAGGCTACTTCATACATATCTCCATAAGGGCGGCCTATTGCAAGCATTAATTCCTTAACTGTATTATTAGCTGCTAACTCATCGCTGTATTCAATCATTGCAATTCTGGTAGATTTATTGAACGCATCCAAAACTTCTTCCTTATCGGTTTTTCTGGTCAACTGTACATTCCAGTAATGTAGATGGCTTAACGTTTCCGGCACTTTAACTGCCGATGTGATAACGTTAAAAGAGGGGTCAACAGATTGCGCATCCGGTCCCTGATGGCTGGGTATATCTTTTTCGGGAACCAGGGTATTCATAATCCCGGTCAAATGGCTTTCCCATGGGTCGGTTGCACGACGAAGTAAAGTGCCTCTTGCTTTTAAGAGCAAGCCTGCATTCTTCAGTGCGGTTAGTGTTCTTACAATGGAAGTAGTGTTACAGGAAACTACTCTTGTAGCATCAAGGTTAATTGCAGTTGCATAATTATTTTCGGCACTAAAGGAATGACCGGTTGCTTCATGCTTTTCACCTCCTTGTAAGATAAACTTTTTACCAAGTTTTTTATAAAGCTCTATATTTTGAACCGCAATTTTTTTTGGCGTACAATCCACAATAATATCTGAGGATGCAAGCAGATCGTTCAACGTGCCTGATGAATTTATGCCTGCTTCGTTCATCTTTGTTTTAAACATGTCATCGGAAGCAAACACGGGATATTTTTTCAATACTGCCATTTGAATGCGCCAGTCTGTTATTACATCGCATACACCTGCCAGTTCCATATCTTCTTGCAAATGCACTGCATCGGCAACCCGTTTGCCAATGACACCATATCCGTTAATGGCAACTCTTATTTTTTCCATAATATATATATTTAGCTTATCGATTAAATTAAAAGGTTTCCGATGTGTATTTCCTTTAATATTCTGTTTATGGCATTCCACCAGTTTCAAACCAATAGCTTATTCCATTAGGGCCTTTGCCAACCGGGATTGTGTGGATCACTTTTTGACTTGCCACATCAATCACAGAAACGGTATTATCTATAGTATTTGTTACAAAAACTGATTTACCATCGTTGCTTACTACTACACCGTGAGCCTTCTTACCAACTTTAATGGTACTTATCACTTTTGCGTTTGGTATGTCTATTACATAAACCTCGTTTGAAACCGGCCTGCCCAAGAGTTCACCCTGGTCTGCTACATAAAGTAATTTACTATCCGGGGTAGCATACAACTGAATAGGGCCCTGAGCGGTGCCAGGTAATGGTATTCTTATTATTTGGCCATTTTTAAGGTCATACTGTATCACCTCTTTTGTATCGTACAAAGAGACGAAAACAAATTTATCGTCACGGGTAACGGCTACCTGTGGAGCTATACCACCAAGAGGGATATCAGTTACTTTACCATCAGCTATAGTAATGACAGACATACTTTTTCCGTCCATATTGGCTACATACAATTTGCCATTAGCGTAGCGTAAGCCATGAGGTGCATGTTTTTCTCCTAAATTAAATTGCGTACCACTTGATAGGTCGTTGCATCTACTTGTATGACTTCATTCGTTTCACCTGCGGTTACAAATGCATTCTTTGATTGATCGTCTAAAACCACATGGGCCACGTGTAGATCTTTACCTAACAGCACACGCTCTTTTATTGTACCGCTGTTTGGGTCAATAACTATTAAGTAATTTGTTTTACTGCTGTCCATACCTGCTGCCGCCACCCAAACAGATTTTCCATTGGGGGCCACCTGCACATAATTTGGTCGTTAGGATGTAGATAAAAAGAGTGGCAATCATTAAAATCACCACCCGTTTTAAATTACGCTGCCATTTTCCGGCATTCTTCGGCGCATTTTCTGCAAGCTTCTGCACATTCACGGCAATGATCCATTCCATGTTGTGCATGTTTTTCACATTCTGCAGCACATGCTTCACAGATGTCGGCACAAATGCGGCAAATTTCTTTTGCTTTGTCGCTGCCGAGGCTCATTAACTGTGCTGAGGCATAGCAGATCGCTGCGCATTCCATGTCTAACTGAATGCATCTCGCCATCATTTTTACATCTTCTTCCTCAGTGCATGATGAAGCACAGTGATTACATATTGCAGCACATTTTAAACATGCTTCAATACAACTTTGGTACGTGTGATAACCTGTCATAATTGTTGGTTTTTATGTTAATAAATAGGTTGGTTTTTTCAATAAATATGCAGTTCCTGCGCTGATCCTGTCGCAATCATAAGTGCGTTTGATCAGGCAAGCTATTGCTGGCTACTTTGATTTTTTTTAAAAAATTTATTTGCTTCTTTCACTTAGTTTTCAGCGGAGCATTTCTACCGTTATCGTTCACATCGTACTAACATTATACTTGCCCGCGCAGTTCATACTTTTCAACAGCAACAGGAGCCACCAGATTTTTTTGAGTTGTCATCCACATTGGCTCCGGCAACTCCATAACCGCCAGCTTTTTCCAAGGCCTGCGTCAACTGCGCGTGGCTGACAGATTTCTCTGCTTCGAGGATTGCATGTGGTGGATGAAGACTTGCTTTCACATTCTGAACTCCTTCAATTTCTTTCAACGCTTTTTCGACATTTGTAACGCAACCTTCGCAGGACATTCCTGTTATTTCAATTTGTTGTTTCATTTTTTTTGAATTTTAATTAATCTCTTTTTTGATTTGGACATTGTAAAATGCCGCAATACAGGCTCCGACCAGCCAGCCTAAAATAAAAATCTGGACAATGCCAACCAGTGCTGCCCGCACTGGAAGGTTCACCTTTATTAAACTACTGGTGTCCAAACCATGTAAAAGGGTGTTGAAGAAAGCGACCGAGCCCTGCTGTCCTACGGTGGTCATTACTATCGTACAACCTAAATATATCAAAGCCCCTGTGAGCCCGAAAGCCAATCCGAATTTTTTTACGTCTAAGCGATGCATGATCTTATGGTTTTAATGTGATATCTGAGTTTAATACCGTTCGCGCGTTTTCAAATTCTTCCTGTGAAATTTCACCTTTGGCATAGCGCTTTTTAAGGATATCCAATGGGCTTTCATTTTTTGTTTTTTGGAAAGGAATATCCACCGGTATAAAAAAAATCCAAGCTATAAATAAGAGCCAAATAAGCCACCAAATAAGGTGCATTCCTGCAAAACTGCCGTCGTAATAATGCATAATCTTGTTTTTTAATTAATACTTATAAAATTGGTTCACTTCTGAATTTTTCAACGCGACAGGAGTTTAAGTGAAGTCACAGTCCTTATCCTTTAGCAGACCTCGATTTCGTATAAATCCTATCGGTGGAGATTTCCACTCAATTATTTTGAGTTCGTGGATGGTTTTTCCTCTGCATTGTCATCTGCTGTGTTATGGTTGTGATGCGTATGCCTGCTGTGTCCGTGCGAACCGTGTGGCATTAAGAGGTGTACAGCAAACATAGCAACTACGAAAAAAAATAGAGACCAACTACTTCCTAACCCAAAAGCGGGAGCCAAAAAGATGATCAAAAATGGTAACGCACAGCCTATTACCATCCAAATCAAATGAGTGTTTTTCATGTTCTTGTTTTTAAAATTCAACATTTAACCATACTGGTTTTGCATTACAGGTAGTGTATTCAAACCGAGATGGTCATAACTACTATTGTAAAAGTACAAGTTTCATAATATGATCATCTGCATAATTTTCGTAAGTTTTTGTATAATTTCGCTTTGAACAATCCCTGAAGTTTATGGAGCGTATTTCGCAAACTTCTCTGTGATCGCTGTTTCTATATCACATTTACTTCATTTATAATTTCATACGCTTAAGTTTTAAGGTTAACTCATTTCATCATAGGGTCTCCGATTGGATAGTTCAGCATTTTTGTACTCCGTCATGCTCTCTCCGGTAACTTCTTTAAACTGTCTCGAAAGATGGTTTACGCTGCTGTAATCCAGGAGATGCCCTATCTCTGAAAAGGTGTACTGCCTGAGCTGAATAAGTTGTTTTACTTTCTCTATTTTTAAATTAATAAAATACTTTTCCACTGTTGTATTTTCAAGGTGCGAGAACAGCTTGCTCAATGATTTATATTCATGGTTGAACTCTGCGCTTAAAGTTTGAGATAGGTTTACTGTGGAATCAAGAGGGAGCTCTTCTATTTTACGAAGTAAAAAATGTTTAATTTTTTCGACGAGGACTTCCTCTGAACTATGGATTATTTCAAATTTGTTGGTGTGGAGGACGCTTTCAATTTTCTCCATAATTTCATTATGATTACCGGCCGTCTCGTCGATTACCAATACTCCAAGTTCAATTGATGAAACATTAATTCCTAGTTGTTCAAGCTCTTGCCTAAGCACTTTGAGACATCGGCTGCAAACCATGTTTTTAATATTTAATTTCATCTTAGTTTTAAATGCTTTTTTTGGTTACTTTTTCTTCTTAACGATCTGTATTTTTATTTTAATAATGCCTTATAGTTTATCATAAACAGAGAAAAACCATCAGTGACTAATTAAAAAGCATAATCGGTGTTCCTTTGATATTCTGTCTTATTTATAATACTCATAGGCGCGGAAAAATTCTAGAAGCTGTTCTTTTCCAGCTGGAGATAATCCTGCATCGTGATGCATCCAAAGGTAAGATGGAAGCGGCATTTCGTCTTTCTCAATCTGGCTGATGATGCTTTTTATTTTTGCTTTTTTGCGTCTTTTTGAATAATTATTGAACTCATCAAAATTGAGTTCTTCTTTGCCTTTTTTAATATGCCGGGCCATGAACCACGCGCCCGGCTGTACTTCCGAATACCAGGGATAGCGGGTATTATTTGAATGACAGTCATAGCAGGAAACTTTAAGGATTGTAGCCACGTTGGCGGGCACCTTTTCGGTTCTTTCAAAACTTTGACCTGCCGGAACGGTGGAGACATTACGCTCCACCGGTATGAACTGAATGGCTAAAACAACCGCCACTACTATCACCGACAGCCAACCTATGATATTCAATTTTCTCATATTACATGGTGCTCATATCGTGACCTGCCATCGGATCGACTCCTTTCTTGAATATGTATTCACTGTTCAGCAGATAGGCCCCGGAAACCACTACTTCGTCCCCCGCCTTAATTCCGGATGTGATTTCTATTCTGTCTTCATATTCCAGACCTGTTTCCACCATTCTGTTGACGAAAGTGTTCTTCGCTGTTTTCACCCAGACGGTGGAGGATTTCCCATCCCTGATCACCGCATCTACAGGCATTGAAAGTCCATCACGTGATTTGTTTTCCACAAGAACATATACCGGCATGCCGGGTTTCAGCATGTTTCCTTTGTTGGGCACGGAAATGCGAACCAGATTTATCCTGCTGGAGGCGCTTATTTCAGGGTTTGTAAAATCAATCTTCCCATCAATCTTCAAATTATCCAGATCGGGAATATATACG
>DJVY01000197.1 GCA_002440885.1 Bacteroidales bacterium UBA6244 | reverse complement strand
GACATTGAGATGCTTGATATTGAATGTGGGTACAACGGCAAGCCTTGTATTGACGTGACGATGGAAGAAGACCCGGTAAAGGCAGCCAAAATGATTTCGATGCTGGAAAAAAAAGTTGGAAAAGGCAATTATTATACCATCGAAGATCTCCCGGAAGATTTTCTTGATGATGAGTTTGATGATGAGTTTGATGAAGAGTTTCTGAGCGAGTTGCTATTAAATACAAAAACCTTTCAATTTAAAATAAAGCTAAGAAATGTCACCAATCCAATGGTTTGGAGACGTATACTCGTGCCTTCATTTTTGACCTTTACTGACTTCCACTATGTATTACAAATCGCCTTCGGGTGGGAGAACGCCCATTTGTTTCAGTTCTCACCCAAGGGCTACGGCTCGTCACCCATCATCAAAAACATTGATGAATACGATGAGGGTGATAGGCGCAACGAATACATGGAAAGTGATGAAACCCGATTGTTTGATATTTTTGTGAAGGAAAAACAGAAATTTATATACATCTATGATTTTGGTGACGACTGGACACATGAAATCACCCTGGAAAAAATTCATCCGGAGATCACTATAGTTCCGTTGGTTAAAAAAGGCCAAGGCCAATCTCCGCCCGAAGACTGCGGAGGACCATGGGGCTTTCAAACATTCAAGGAGGCCATTTCCGACCGCAAACACCCTGAGCATAAGCACTACAAAGAATGGTTCGGCGTTAACCGCTTCGATGCCGATGCATTTGATTTAAATAAGGTAAATAAAGCCCTATCCAAATTCATAAAACAGCTTGAATGATTTTTCAGGAAAGACGGATATACTGGAAAGTTTTAAATTTTAATATTGAGGATTGATTTCGTGTTATCCTGAGCCGCCTCGGAGAAGAGTCTCAACAACAATCCCTCGATTTCCTAGCATTCCAGAGTCAACTAAACAAGTTAGGGTCATCCCATCTGTCGCACCAACCGCTTCGGTATCAAACCAAATATAGATAATTTCCTCCGCTCCTATCGTCGGTCGGAAGGACACAAACCCGGAAGGACACAAACCCGCTCGCTCTGCAATGCCAATCCACTCACCAGCAAAACAAAAGAGATCTTTCATTCCCCTGATGGCCATCAGGGCTGCATTTTGGAGGACAACCCGTTTAGTTCCGTTTCCTGACAATTTTAACAACTCGATTATAGATGATTTCGGCCAAATTCCAGTCGTATCCGTTAAAGTTGGTGGTGTTGTTGAATTGAATGACAACCGCGTCAATATCCTTGTGGTATTTGGCAATGCTTTGGTATCCGGCAAGCAGACCCGTATGTTCGTAAACGTAAATAGAGGAATAGATTTCCTGCTCTCCTTCATCAAACACTGAGCCTTCGTTTAATGCCCTCAGGAATTTTCCCACATCCTCAGCTGTAGCCAACATTAAACCTGTGTTTTCATACTTAAAATCCTTTTCAACTCCAACATAATAACCACTCATCACATCGTCGACATTAACTTCATTCAGCGAACCGAAAGTATTTTTCAGTCCAAGAGGAATTAAAACTTCCTCCTTTAAATATTGTTGGTGGGGATATCCTAACGTACTATCTATGAGGTCTTCAATCAACATATAATTGGTATTCGAATAGCCATAATCTTTACCTGGTTTAAAATCGGCTGGCAGATCCAGGGCATACTCAAGCGTTTCTTGCCTGTTTTTTGGCGGTTTTATCCAAAAATCCGGATGATCAACAAAGTTGGGAATACCGCTTCGGTGTTGCAGCATCATGCGCAAGGTGATCTGGTCGGCATGTTCAATTCTTCCGGCCAATTCCGGAAAATAATGAGCGAGTGTACTATCCAACGACAAACGCCCGTCTTTTATCAATTTTGTTGTAGCAACGGCAATATACAGTTTGGTGATGCTGGCAATTTTGAATAAAGCTTGCGGGTAGGCAGGAATTTTATTTTTTCGGTCGTACCAGCCTGCGGCGTAAAACTCAGGCGGCTTACCGGCTTGGTCCACGTAAACAATCATGCCATCAAACCCATAACCAATGCCTTCCTCCAGTTGTTCCTGAACCGTATCCGGCAGCGGCATTATCCACGCCCTCACCAATATCCACGGAACAAACCACAAGGAGGCAATGCTGGCCATGATAAATGCTATTTGAAGTATTCCACGCAAGTTTGGAGTAGGTAATTTAATTTTTTTCTTAGTCATCTTCCTCAATTTTACAAATCCTCAAATTCTATACGGCAAATATACCACATCAGGGTAACCTTTGCCAAATTAGCCAGGAAGCTAGCCTCCAGCTTCCAAAAGCCAATTCCATTTCTATGCTTGTAATTCTATTTTTTATATCTTTACACCATTCATTTTATATCCCTATGGATGATCCTAATTTCCCGCTGAAGAAGCAAAAAGAGTTCATGTGGCTCTCCACCTACTATTTTGTTGTAACAGCTTTAATTATTAGGTTTTTAACAGAATTTCAGATTGCGTTACTCCTTAAGTTTTACCGAATCTATTATACCTACACCCCTTTTGGTGTTATGCTGGAAAAAGGAGGAAGGGGCAACTGGGAAGACTCGAAAATAATTCTGGTTTTCGGGCTTGGTTCGTTTTTGGCCATGGCCAGTGGACTGATCCTGTTAAGGTTGCTAAAAAAAAGCAGATCGATGAGCTGGAAAAACAGGCTGTTTTTTACCTGGTTCGCTTTTTTACTGGTCCATCAACTGCCATTTAACATGTTGACAGGGGCATTTTTTTATGATGGTTTCGGCTACGCCTTTACCAACATGATTCTATGGAGATATGCGAGATTACTCCTGGCACTTTTAGCCGTGGGAATCAGCATCTATTTTCGCACCAAATGGCTTACATTGTTTTTAAAAACAGCCCCTTCGCACCGGTTTATCGTATACAGGCAGCGCTATTTGCGGCGCGTTTTTACCTACCCCTGGCTTATCGGGACAGGTATTATTGCCCTGTATGCCATTGCAAGCAAATCATTTATCTGGGTGTTGACTTCTCTTGCATTGGGAATGGTGGTGCTCCCCATCCTAAACCGGGCTTCGCCGGGCAAAAAAGTCAGACTTTCTAAGGCTGACAGCAGAGACCTGTATAAAAGTCAGCATGTTGTACTGATGCAACTTTTCTTTTTGACACTCTTGCTCCTGGCTTCTTTTTATCAAATCAGATTATAAAATCAAAAAACATGAAATCACTACTTCATTTTCCAATCGGATATCTAACGCTGATTCTGATACTTTTAATGGCCTGCAAAAAGGAGGAGACGACCCCCGGCGACTGGGTTTCTCAATACAATCTGGATAAATCCATTGTGGAAGTGGTCACCACCAATGTGGCCACCGGCTTTGAAACCGTTTTCCAGGAGGCCATTACTGACAGTTCGCAACAAGCTGATTTTTGCCAAACATTTATCGGGCCGGTGAGGTTTTTGGGGGATGAATCGGGGTATTTTTTCGTTGAATCGTACAAAGCCTGGATGGTTGCCCATGGCGACAGTCCCTCACTCATTGGAACCTATCGCATGGATGTACAGGATGTTAACGGGAAATATTATGTGCGCGACATGGTGAACTCAATCCTTTACACGGGCTTCGGATATGTTGAGTATTATTTCAACAATCCGGCTACCGGACTTCCTGAACGCAAAATCGGGTTTGTAAAAAGCATTGCTACACCGCAGTTTTTCATCGGATCAGGGTTTTATGGCAATCCGCCGGCGGTTTATTACACCCCCAATGAAGCCAACATGAAGATTGCCGAACAGGCTACCATTGTCATGGCCAACGGTGCCGGAAGCGTTTTATCGAACTATTATGCCGACACCAACGATCGGGTTGCGTGTGTCCGCCAGTTGATTGACCATGTCAGGTTTTTCGATGATCAATCAGGTTACTTTTTCGTTTACGATTTCAATTGCAACAATGTAGCCCACGCGATACAAAAAAATCTTCAAGGACAAAACCTGTACAACTACCAGGACTCAAAAGGAAACTACGTGATACGTGAATTGCTTGCCATTGCCAGGAATCAGCCTTCAGGGGGCACTTACGAATACTGGTGGAACAATCCTGTTTCGGGGAAAGAAGAACCCAAACTGGCCTTCGTCATCAAAATTCCCGGCATAGATTATTTCATTGGCTCGGGGATATATCTGGAGTAAAATTGCAGTAATGAAGTTACTCTTCATCCACCATTTTTCAACTGTCTTAAAAGCCTTGTTTGGCCTAACAGGTTTCTTGGCATTATTGTATGTTTGACAGACCATGAATCTTAACTTAAAACAACTTCTTCATAAACTAACATTGGCGTTTTGGCGCTACATTTTGAATCAGGAATTTGCTTTATTTTGTAAGTACGAACGTTTTATAATTTAAGCAGGATGAAGAAGTTATCCGGGGTTATACTTTATTTTCTTTTCATAGCAGGTACGTTTGCACAAAACAGTACAATAGATAGCTTGAAAAGCTTGCTGCCTAAAGCCACAGATGAAGAAAAAATAGCTATTTACTATGAATTGGGGTTGAACCACCGCGGTATCTCCTACCCTTTGGTCAGGTCGTACAGTTTGGAGTCCTATCTGCTCGCCAAAAAACTCCGCCACCCGCAGAAGATGATAAACGCCTTATCAAATATGGCTATTGCTTGCGTGTATACAGGAAAACTGGACACGGCCGGAATCATGTTCAATGAAATTTACCATCTGGCAGATTCAATAGGTGATGAATATTTAAGAAATAAAGCACTGTTAAATCTGGGTAATTATCATCTGAACACCAACAATTATGATCTCGCCCTCGAAAATTATCAGTTGGTCTATCCGGAATACCTCAAAATGAAGGATACGCTGAATATGGCAGGAATCGAAGAAAACATTGGAGACATCCATTACCACCAGAAGAACTACCGAAAAGCATTACAGGCGTTTTTTCTGGCCTCGGCGCTTTATGAATATTCAGGATATCAAGATGAGTCTAAACTCCTCCTTAACAATATTGGTCTAACATACCTCAAACTCAACCTGAGAGACAGTGCTTTGTTTTTCCTCGAAAAGGGCTTGATCTATTCCAGAAGTAACAATAACCTCGAGTCTGAAATGCGTATTCAGAATAACCTGGGATTATTATTCATGGAAAATGGAGATTATCCGCTGGCAGTCAGGTATTTCCGGCAATCGATACAACTTTCCAAAGAAATAGTTAATCCTTACCAGGAAGCGAACGGACTGCTTAATCTGGCGCATGTGTTTTTAAGGCAACAGTTGGTCGATTCAGCCTTTAATTACCTGAACCAAGCCGAACCCATTATTAATATTCAGGGCGATAACCTGTTATTAAAAGACTTATTTGAATACTATTACGAACTTTATTACCAACAAAGGCAGTATGAAAAAGCCTTGAGTTACTTTCAGAAATACAAAGATGTTCAGGACAGCATTTTCAGCAAGGAGATACAGAACAGGATATCCAGCCTGAATATCCGCTTTGAAACCGCAAAAAAAGAAGCCGAAAACATCCGCCTGAAATCAGAACTTGACCTAAAGCAAATCACACAGCGAAAGCTCATCCTGATGCTCGTCATCATCAGCCTGTTGCTTGCTTCTCTTTCGGCAGCATTTTTCTTTATATGGAAATTTTTAAGGCAAAAAAACACCATCGCCAAACAGGAATCCATGCTTTTAGAGGAACGACTCGAACATTCACAAAAGGAACTTGCTTCAAAAGCCCTGCACCTGGCTTCGCAAAACGAATTCAGGGTAAAATTGCTGGGGATGACCAACGAGGTGTACGACCACCTTGACCCGGCTGGAAGACAAAACATCAACGTCATTTTAAAGAACCTGGAAAACACGATTGACCAAAGTGCCTGGCACGAATTTGAAACACGGTTCGAACACATACAGGAAGCATTTTTTACCAAACTAAATTTACAGTTTCCTGATTTGACCCCCAACGACCGACGCCTTTGTGCCTTCTTAAAAATGAATATGTCGACCAAAGATATCGCACTCCTCACCCACCGCAGCCCGCGAAGCATTGAATCGGCCCGGTACAGGCTGAAGAAAAAATTTGGCCTCCGCCCTGACGAAGAGATACTTCCGTTCCTCCAGTCCATCTAATTTCATCATGCAGTAGTTTTCAAGTAGGGAAATATTTGCCCTTTGCTGAAGTATTCCTTTGCTTTGCAGTAAAAATTAAAAGAAAGATTATGTCGACACTAAAATCTCACAGCAATTTGTTATCAGCTTTTATCATGGCATTTTTGGTTCTCACCATCGGTTGTAAAAAAAATGATGTTCCGCAAGCAGATGCAACCCAGGAAAAAATTGATGCCGTGGTGGACTCTGTCAGGCTCGCATTGGAAACCGAAATCGGTAAAATTGTCCCGACCCTCAACGTTTTCATCCAAACGCCTGAAGGTTCTTGGTTTTCAAGTTCAGCCGGAGAAGGTTATCAACCCATCACGGCCGACACGTATTTCAGGTTTGCCAGCAACACCAAAACCTTTACCAGCACCTCCATCCTGAACATGCAGGAAGATGGTTGGCTAAACATCGACGATTTGATCACCGATACCATTCCGGGGAGCAGCCTGCCGTACGTTCCGGCTTCAGAGGCCTGGAACATTCCCTACAAAGGGGAAATCACCATTAAAATGTTGCTGCAGCACAGTGCCGGGGTTTACGATGTGGATAACGATTCCGTTCCGGGTTACAACGGAGAATCTTTCACTGAGTACATTTCCAAATCTGATCCGGAACACCAGTTTACAGCAGAAGAAATGGTTGAGCAAGATGCCTTGCATCAACTCTCCTACTTTGCGCCGGGAACCAACCACCATTACAGCAACACCGGTTTTGTTATGCTCAGCGAAATCGCAGGCAGGGTTTATTCCTTCCATTCAGGAAGTCAGAAACACCTAACAGATTATCTTCATGATAAAATAACAGGTCCGACTGCAACAGTGCCCATTGATGCCCATTTTCCATACCTCGCCACCGATACTGAGATGCCTGAACCCTATTCCTGTGGACATTTTCTGATGGAACCCGATAATACCCTTGCGTTTTGTGATTACAATATGTCGGGGCAGATTGGTGAAGGAAACGGATATGCTACCATGCGCGATCTGAACACCTTTATACGCACCTTGATAAAAGGCGAGAACGTGTTGACTGCGGGCACTGTACAGCAGATGACAACCTCGTGGTCGCCAGGAAACAACGCATACGCATTGGGTTGTCTGTACACGCCAAACCTCGGCTACGGGCACAACGGAGCAAGAATTGGCAACCTTTCCATTATGGTGTATGATCCCGAAACTGATGTTTCCATGATCGTCTATTTAAGTGCCTGGGAAATTCCAGATGTGATGGTTACCCTCATTGCTATTTATAATACAGCTTACGCAACCCGCGCCGCTCTTGGCTACCCGGGAAAACCTGAAAAATAGTTTAAATAAAATTACCTATGAAAAATATTAAATTTTGGTCCGGCCTGCTTTTGTTATTCATTTTGTTAGTCCTGGGTTCCTGTAAAAAGAATGAGGATGACAACTCCAATCAAATTCTTATCGAACAGATGAAGTCTGTTACCGATTCGATTATTCAAAACAAAATGGTTCCGGGAATCGTGGCACTGGTTGTTGACAAAAAGCTGGGCATAGACTGGCTTTATACGGCAGGACTCAGCGACATTCCAAACAAACTTGCGATGGATGGCAGTTACACTTTCAGGATTGGCAGCAACACAAAAACCATGACAGTTACAGTATTGCTTCAACTGGTTGATGAAGGGAAGATCGCCTTCAATGATAAACTTTCAACCTACTTCCCGGAGTACCCTCAATCCGATAAAATAACCATTGCGATGTTGATGGATATGAAAAGCGGCATTTTCAATTATTCAGAAGACATGGACGTTTTTATGAATTCCATGATATCAAATCCAACCAGGGTGTGGCAGCCTCAGGAACTAATTGATCTTGGATTCTCACATGAATTCTATTTTGATCCTGGCACAGATTGGCATTACTCCAATACAAACACCTTCATTATTGGGCAATTGATAGAAAAACTGACCGGCAACTCCCTTGAAACTGAAATCAACAACCGGATATTTCAACCCTTATCACTGAATAATACAGGATTTCTGACATCGGGTTTAGAATTACCCGGTATTCATGGCAGAGGATACGAAACGAGAGATAATATTCCCAACGTGGATGTAACGGAATATTACGACCTTTCATGGGCATGGGCTGCCGGATCTGCCTATTCTACCCCAAGAGAATTACAGAAATATGTGGAAAGATTGGTGACAGGAGGTTATCTCTCCGACTCACTTCAGCAAAAGCGATTGACTGAAAATTTTTATAGCAGACCGGATTTATGGTTGGGCAAGATAAGCTATGGCTTAGGACTAATGCGTTGTGGAAGGAGTTTCTTTGGACATGGCGGTGATCTGCCCGGCTTTTCTTCCATCATGTACCACAGTAACGAAAAGGATTGTACTGTCATATTGTATTTCAACACCCATGATCAGTTACCCTCAGCATTTCTGTTATTGCGATTCATGGATATTCTATATGGAAATGATTATTAATCACCTAATTCTAACTAATCATGAAAAATGTGAACACAAAAAGTCTTTTAACCGGAATACTTGTGGTATTCATGGTTCTGTTGTTGTCAGACACCTTTGCACAAACGGTGTCGAAATGGGATCAGGTTCCGGCCTCCGTTAAAAAAAGAAACTCATTCAAAAGGCTGGAATGGTTCTACAGGCCCAGGATGAATGAAAAGGACGTATTCCCCAGGGAGTTCATTGATAAACAAAAGGAAGTAGAATATGCAAAATCGCAGTTGAAAGCGGGGAGTGAATATCTCTCCGCTCAATGGACAACCATTGGCCCGGTTGGTATTGATTTCTCGGCTGATGGCATGGTGCCGCATTGGGGTGTGGTGAGCGGAAGGGCAAGAGGTCTGGCCGTTCATCCAACAAACCCCGACATCGTTTATGCCGGTGCGGCAAGCGGGGGCGTCTGGAAATCTGTTGATGGCGGACAAAACTGGGTGGATAAAAGTGGTGAATTGAATAGTTTAACTTTTGGCGCTATCGCTATCGATCCTTCAAATCCCGATGTTGTTTTTGCCGGCACAGGCGAGTACCACTGGATCTTAACCGAAAGATTCTATAGCGGCGATGGCTTGTACAAATCGACAAGTGGTGGCGACAACTGGACAAAAGTAAATGCTGAGTTTGGCACAGTGACTCACTTTTCCGATTTGGTCGTTTCCCCTCACAACCCGAATCTCATCATGGCTGCTATCGCCAAGAACCTGCAGGATGCTGCCCCGAATGAAGGCATCTGGAGGAGTGAAGATGGCGGGCAGCACTGGGTTAACGTTTTGCCCGGAGAAGGCATGTACGACCTCTCCTTTCATCCTGTAGAT
This sequence comes from Bacteroidales bacterium UBA6244, assembly GCA_002440885.1. GTDB lineage: Bacteria > Bacteroidota > Bacteroidia > Bacteroidales > F082 > UBA6244. The sequence goes on along the minus strand of DJVY01000197.1, from coordinate 25,368 downwards.
CCCAACATCGTATTTGCTGCCTGCGGCAATGAACAGGCGCAGGCTGGCATGCTGATGTCGACCGATGGTGGTCTGACTTTTGCACCAATTAATGCAGGACTACCAGCCCCCAATCACATCGGGAGAATACAGTTTGACATCTCTGTATCAAATCCTTCGGTCATGTATGCGGTTATCTTTGATAAGTATCCCCTGCCGGGCGGAATGACCTCAAGTGTCTATAAATCAGTTGATGGTGGAGCTCTGTGGAATCAGATTTCGGAAGGGGTCAACCTCTGTGAATTCAGTGATCAGGGCTTCTACGACCTTTGTATTGCAGTTGATCCAAGAAACCCTGATCATGTTTTGATGGGTAATGTTGAATTTATTCAGTCAACCAACGGCGAAACCTTCTCGCCCGTCAGAAACCCCACAGCACCGGGTGGAGGTAGCAATCCCTTCGACTCATACACACATCTTGATCATCACATCATCCGGTTTGCGCCCTCCGATCCTTCGATTATCTATGTAGGATGCGATGGTGGAGTGTTTAAATCAACCGATTCGGGAGCAAGCTTTTATGCCGCCAATACTGAAATAAATTCCATTCAGTCGTACCGCGTTGCTTCACACCCTTCAAATCCCGATATCCTTTATACGGGTGCACAGGACAATGGCTTTGTTTCGACCCATGACCGGGGTACAACACCCTATAAACTTGAATTTCTGGGCGATGGAACAGAATGTTTTGTAGATTACTCCAATCCGGATATTATTTTCTTTGCCACCATCGGCGGATATTTCGCAAGAAGCGCCAATGGCGGGCAGAGCTGGGATTTAGTGGTTGATCCCATAACGCTGAACGATTCATCCGCGTTTTTGTGTCCTTACTGGCAGCATCCCACCAATCCCGAAATCATCTATGGCTGTTTGAAACAAAAGCTGTATAAATCAACCGATAAGGGTCTTTCATGGGAATATACCACCACCTCGCCTATTGTCGGCTCGGCAATCTATGCTGCGGCCCAATCGCCCATCAACCCCAACAACATCATGGTCGCTGCCCGGAATGGAGAGACAAGTCTTGTGTGCTCCTCTGATGGAGGAATCAGCTGGCAGGACATAAGCGGGAATCTGGGTGAGCTTTCAGGAGGCAATTTCATGCGCTTGCAGGCCGATCCTTTCGATGGAAATACATTTTATCTGCTGAAAAACGCTTACTCGGGTGCAATCGTTGTGAAAACCACCGACTTTGGTACCACCTGGACTGACATCAGTTCCAATTTGCCAAAAGTTCCGGTAAACGATATTTTTATCGACGAGGAAAATGCCGGCGTAATGTACCTTGGAAATGATTTCGGGGTTTACAGAACCGACAACAGCGGAGAGAGTTGGGAAAGGATGAACAACGGAATGCCTTTTGTGCCCGTGCTCGATTTCGATTGTTTTAATTTTGACGATACCCGATTACTGCGGGCAGCCACTTACGGGAGGGGTATTTTTGAGTTTGATATCGAAGCCTATTCCTCAGCAAATGAAGACCATCGCAATGCCACCACCATTAAAGTATGGCCAAATCCGGCATCAGACCTGTTGTGGATTGAACTTCCTGCCATCGCTCCCGGCAACTATGTTCTTTCGTTGTCAACCGTCAACGGACAGTTAGTGGCTTCTAAAAGCGTGTCCACTAATGGTACCATGTTGTTAACCGATATCGACATCTCTCAATTAAAATCCGGAAGTTATCAATTAATTTTCACGGGTAACGAGACAGTGCAAACAGCAAAGGTGATAATTGTGAGATAAGACCTAATCGAAAAATGAAGGGCAAAAGCCAACGGGATAACGCGATAAAAAGCGAATCTGACAGTGAAAGAGAGGGTTCTTGTAAACAGGTTCTTGGGTATTTATGTGTCAGTTGATCGCAAAAACAGGAGCACTTACAAATGCTGGTGAAATAATCCTTTTTTGGGAAAAGAAGAACCCAAACCGGCCTTTGTGATTAAAATCCCCGAAATTAAATACTTCATTGGTTCGGGGATTTATCTGGAGTAATATTGCAATAAGTGTCAATTAAGGCCAGCAGCACAACCGCAAATTACTGCGATTTAACGGAAAGCAGTATATGCTGAAGCACAATAACATTTCATCCGATTGCCCTCCCCTGCTACCCCAAATACTTCACAAACAGCATGGTAATATCATCCGATTGAGGAACACCATGTGCAAACGTGTTTACATCGGTGGTGATGGTTTGGAAAATAATTTCTGAAGCAGGGACTTATGGTTTAGAAGGCAACGCATTCAACCAAAGCAACAACACCTTCAGACCGAAAATAAACACCCTCAGCACCCTATATTTTCGTCCCCGATACCTTGCGATTACTTTTGCAGTGAAATTAATTACTTAACTATTAAATGTTTAATCATGAAAACAAAAGTATTATTCGCATCGCTGTTGATGGCCACCTTTTTTGTAAGCAGCAGCATTATGGCACAGGAAAACGATAAACGATTTGGTTTGGAACTAAGCGCAGGAGCATCATGGGCAACAAGTAAACCGGGGAACACAAAGCTAAACACTGGTTTTGGATTCGAGGGCCTCTTCCATTATCGTTTTATGCCTCACACAGGAGTTTATGCCGGCTGGGGATGGAACCGCTTTGGCGCTGACGAATCATTTGCCGGGTCTGATGTTTGTTTCGAGGAAACTGGTTATGTTTTTGGACTACAGTTCAAACACCCCATTAGCACTTGGCCTATAGCCTACTACCTGAGAGCGGGTGGCTTATACAACCACATCGAAATAGAGAATTCCGATGGGGACATAATCGGCGATACCGGCCATGGTTTGGGTTTTCAGCTGGCTGCCGGAATCGATTACTCACTGGGTAAGAATTGGAGCATCACGCCCGGCTTAAAATTTAACTCCCTTTCGGGTGATGTTGAAATAGAAGGCGTTACCACCAGTTTAAACCACAACTACCTGTCTCTAAGGGTGGGCATTATTAAAAGATTCTAGTGTTAAAAATCATGTCGGGAAGTTTTTGTTTTTCTTCTTCCCGACATGATTTTTTATACCCACGTTTGCGTAAAGCAGAACTATTTAACACATACAATTTGGAATCAAAACGAGAAGTCACACTAAATCATCCAGGTTCTAACATAATATAACATCCCATGATACCCACGAAATCTAAATCGTTGAAGCCTTTAGCCATCACCTTCGCGCTGGGTGGCTTTTGGGACACCATAGCCGGATTTATTTACATTTTTGCCATAGGCACAGGACGCCCCATTGAGAATCCTCCCATTGATCCCTTTTATGCCGTCTTTTTGGGTTCTTTCTTTTTATGCTTCGCCTACCTGCAAATACTGGCGTCTGCTAACATCAGGCGATATGCTATCATCGTGGGATGTCTGGTTTTGGGGAGACTTTTCTACGTGATCGTTCTTTACAGCTTTATGCTTTTCGCCAAAGGTTTTCCAACCACATTCTGGTTTACCGGAATAATTGATGGGACTTTTGCCATGCTGTATTTTGCATTGCCTTTAATGGGAGGTTTGCGTATTACGGACTTGTTTCTGCCTGAAAAACATAAACTAATCGAATAGCAAATGGCAAGGAAAAATACCGTATTGACTTACCTTTGTTTTTTTATCATAAACACCCGGCTTGATCCAAGTGGTATTACATCAAACTGTGTACTTAACCGAATAAGCGTTCTTGCCACGCGCTAAAATAAACGCACATGAAATTAACTGTAAATAAAGGGATTAATTTGATGATTTACACATTAATTGTATTTTTGGTATTTATAATCTCATCAATGGTTTATCTGGTAAAATCGAGTCCTGGAGAGCCCGAAGGGTTTATCGACAAGAATGGAAACAGGTTGGAAGGAAGTCTTTCAGAGAAAATTTTCGTCTCGATAGGTGGGGTTAAACAAGGGATGTTTATCCGAAGTAAAAACCTCGACAACCCCGTGCTGCTTTTTGTTCACGGAGGACCGGGTTTTCCGAATTACTTCCTGATTGAGAAATACGATCCGGGACTAGAGGACTATTTTACGGTCTGCTACTGGGAACAAAGAGGCGGTGGACTTTCTTATACACCAGAGGTGACCACCGAAAGCATGACCCTTGAGCAACTAGCCTCCGATGCCATCGAAGTGACCAACTACCTGCGCGATCGGTTCCGAAAGGAAAAAATTTTTGTACTGGCGTGGTCGGGAGGAACGGCCATTGCTTTGCCCGCCGTTGCGAAATCACCCGAACTTTTTCACGCCTACATTGCGATGGGTCAACTAACCAGGCAGCGCCAATCAGAAAAGATTGCCTATGAGTTTATGCTAAACCAATTCACTGAGAAGAACGATAGGCGATCCGTCCTGAAATTGAAGAAGTTTAACCATTTGAAAACGGAATCAGACTTGATTTCCTTTTACAACTCTGCTACCCGCGACCAACTTATGCATGGGCTTGGAATTGGAACAATGCGAAGCATGAAGTCGGTGTTCAGGGACATCTTTTTACCCGTGTGGACATGCAAGGCATACACCCTCAGGGAGAAATACAATATCTGGAAATCGAAGATGATGTTCCTGCCAACAACTAACCTGAAAAATGAAACACTGACGACCGATTTTCCAGATACATTTCCTGAAATTGAAATACCTGTTTACTTTATCAGCGGCAAATATGATTTAACCGTAAACGTTGATTTGTCAAAGGCGTATTACCGAAGTTTAAAAGCACCTTTAAAAGGTTTTTACACCTTTGTGAATTCGGCCCACGGCCCCTTGTTTGAAGAACCTGAGAAGTTTAGGGAGATATTAGAAAAAGATGTGCTTCAGTCGGGAAAAAGTATGGCAGATAGTTTTTAAGAAAACAGGTATGACCTATTCAGCCACAGTAAAACCAATAGTAATGGCGATTTTCAGGATTCAGCCCTGTATTCATTTATTTGTAAATTAGCTAGTTTACTTTTACTCCTGACAAATTAATACAACTGATATGATATTCAGACAAATACATAACATCTTTCCGTTCCATAAGTTGATCAAACTTGTTCTGGGGATGTCTTTGGTCTTGCAACTCATTGTCATTACTTACAACCATTTCAGTGGATATCACGAACTGCACAACATGGCCGAATTTGGGATAAGAGTCATAAGAGGGGTATTTTATAGCCTGATCGCAGGTTTTGCCCTGGTATACCCGGATTTTTTTGTCATCAGGTTTCTTAACCTTAAATTCCAGTGGAACACAGGTGTGGTCCGAAGAGCGGTAATTCAATTCTCACTCATGCTTATCATTGCGGTTATTGTTTCTACCATCATAACAACCATTGCCCATTGGATAAGCAGTTATCCACAGGGGTTGCCGAATGTTCTTGTAAACAATATGCTTATTTACTGCGTTGTAAATGCATTTTTTATGTCAATTCTCGAGGCCTGGATTTACCTTGACGCCAGTGAAAAAGAAAAAAAAAGAGCTGAAAAACTACAGAATGAGCTTCTGGCGGAAGCAGCCAATCGCGCTATGGCGGAGGCCCGCATAAATATTGAAGAGGAGAAAAACAGGTATGCCCAACGGCTTATCGATCAGGAAAAAAACCTAAATCTCCACCTGGAAGATGAAATTGTAAAGCGTGAAAAGATCAGCCAGCAGCTTACCGAGAGCCGCGAACAATTAAAGAGCATACTTACCAACCTGGCTGGTGCAGCCTACAGGTGCTATTTTGATGAGCATTACACCATGAAGTTTATCAGCGAGAAAATATTTGATATTTCAGGATATCATGCCTCCGATTTAATTGAAAACCGCAAACTTAGTTTCTCCTCCATAATTCACCCCGACGATGTGGCTCTTTGTCATAAAAATATCCTGGATGCCACCCGTGAAAAAAGACATTACGATTTTGAATACCGTATTGTCCATAAGCATGGTCAAGTGGTTTGGATAAACGAAAACGGAAAGGGCATTTACAACGAAAAACAAGAACTTTCGTATTTAGACGGAATTGTTATTGACGTTACCAGAAGAAAAATGGCCGAGACTGAAGCAAAGGAAAGCGAGCGGAAGTATAAGGATTTACTTGATTTACTGCCTCAACCCGTTTTTGAACTCAACCTACAGGGCGAAGTGTTGTTGAGCAACAAAGCCGGTGATGCGTTTTTTGGTCCGTTATCAGATGACCCCGGCAACAAACAATCCGCCCTCGATTGTTTTGTTGCGGAGGACAGACCGCGCATTGTAGAGAATTTCAAAAAATCAGCTCACGGCATCGACACAGAACCGGGTGAGTTTACCGCTATCAAAATAGACGGAACGCATTGTCCGGTAATGGTATTTGGCAATCCGATAATCAGAAGTGGCGAAATCGTAGGGCGACGGGGCATTATCGTGGATATATCTGAAAGAAAACGACAAGAATTAAAACTTCTGAAAGCAAAAGAAGCTTTGGAACGGATAAACGACACACTGGAGCAACGGGTTTCTGAGCGTACAAAACAGCTGACCGAGGCCAACACACAACTACTTAAGGTGCAAAAGGAAAACCTGCAATCGCAATTTGAGGTCTTGAAACAGCAGGTAAATCCTCATTTTTTATTCAACAGCCTAAATGTTCTTACTTCTCTGATTAAAATCGATCCCGATTTGGCCGAGTCGTTCACCGAGAGGCTCGCGAAAGTATACCGCTATGTGCTTGAGAATAAAGATAAGGATTTGGTGAGTCTCAGCACCGAGCTGGAATTCCTTAACGCCTACCTCTTTCTGCTTGAGATCAGGTTTATGAAAAAACTTTTTATCGAAATCAAAATTGATAAAGCATTCCTCGATTACCTCATGCTTCCCATTGCCATCCAATTAATCATCGAAAACGCCATTAAACATAACACCTTCTCAAAGGCGCATCCTTTAACAATTAAAATCTTTGTCGATGAGCAACTTCGACTAAATATCGTGAACAACCTGAGCATCAGGGAAACAAAATTTGTATCAACCGGAGTTGGCCTCGAAAATATCAAACGCCGGTATGCCTTGGTTTCAGACCAAAAGCCAGAGTTTGTTAGCACCTCAGAGCACTTTATTGCCAGGCTTCCTTTACTGAAATCTGAAAAAATACAAGACGAATAAAAAATCCACTACAATGAAAGTCGTAATAATAGAAGACGAAGCCTTTGCTGCTTTGCGATTAAAAAAGATGATACAGGATTACAATCAAGATATCAGCATAGTTGCTGAGCTGGAGTCGGTGGCCGAATCGGTTAAGTGGTTTAAGTCGAATCCTGAACCCGATCTTATTTTTCTGGATATCCATCTGGAAGATGACCTCAGCTTTGCCATCTTTGAGCAGGTGAACATCTCAAGCCCTGTAATCTTCACCACTGCATTCGATGAGTACGCCATAAAAGCTTTCAAACTAAAAAGCATCGACTACCTGTTAAAACCGATTGTACACGAGGAACTGGCGTCAGCCATAAAGAAATACGAACAATTTAGCGGCTTGCACCGAAACTCTGTCGACTTGCAATCGCTGTACAACCTGCTAACAACCTCGGAAAAAAAGTACAGGGAACGCTTTTCAATTTCGGTTGGTACAAAAATTAAAATGGTTGAAGTAAACAAGATTGCTTACTTCTATGTTCTGGAAAAAGGGGTATATCTTCGCACATCGCATGGTTCCACTTTTAATGTTGATTATACATTAGATAAGCTAGAGGAGATGCTCGATCCTGCTTACTTTTTCCGAATAAACCGCAAGTACCTTATCCATATCGCCTCCATTGTTAATATGGTAGCCTACTCGCGCAGCCGTGTGAAACTCGAGCTCAAGCCCAAAACCGACAATGAGTTTGAAACAATTGTCAGCATCGACCGCTCCAGCGAATTTAAGAAATGGCTGAATCGTTGATGCTTTTAACGACCGCAAGATGTTCCAATCCTAACCATCATGTACCCAAAAAGTTTACTATGGCAACAAGTGAAATAAATTTGAGAGGCGAAAAAAGCAAATGACAAAGACTCAAAATTTCAGGTCTTTTATGACAAAGAAAACAATGCTAACCCAAATACTTCACAAACAGCATGGTGATATCATCCGATTGAGGAACACCATGTGCAAACGTGTTTACATCGGTGGCGATGGTGCGGATTGTGGCTTCGGAGGTAACGTCTTTTAATGAAGCGAGCAACTTTTCGAGCCTGGATTCTCCGTAGAGGTCTCCTCCCCTGTTAAAGGCCTCAGTAACACCATCGGTAAACAAGAATACACCATCCCTGGGGTGAAGCTGTATATGTTTGGTTTCGAACTGCCTGTCCTCAAAAACACCAAGTACAATGTCACCTGTCGACTCGAGCGTTTGCACTTCGCCGGCGGCACTGAGCAGATAGGGCGGATTATGGCCTGCATTGGCGTATTCCATTTCACCTGTTTTGGTGTTCAGGATTCCATAAAACACTGTAACAAACATGCACGAAACGCTTTCGTTGCACAGCAAGTTGTTGACGGAATGCATACACTCGCCGGCCTTCATGCCTTTAAGTCCGGTGGCGCGAATCAGCGTGCGGCTCACGGCCATAAAAATGGCGGCAGGTATGCCTTTCCCTGACACGTCGCCGATAACGAACCCTAACCTGTCGTTGTCGATCATGAAAAAGTCGTAGAAATCGCCACCTACCTCTTTAGCCGCTTCCATGGAAGCGAAAATCTCAAAATCGGTGCGCTCTGGAAAAGGAGGAAATACCTGAGGTAGGATGCCCATTTGTATTTCACGGGCCACATTCAAATCGCGTTGTATCGAAATCAGCTGATCATGCTCGATGAGGGCCTTGCGTTGGAGCACAATTTCCTCTATCGTTTTGTTCATGGTGAGCTCGAGATCCTGGAAATTGATGGGCTTGGTAAGGAAGTCGAAAGCCCCGCGGTTCATGGCAGTGCGGATATTGTCCATATCGCCGTAAGCCGAAACGACCACCGTTTTTAAGGAGGGATTTTTCAGCTCTTTGAGTTTAAGCAACAGGGTAAGTCCGTCCATTTCAGGCATGTTGATATCAGTAAGGATAATTACGATGTCTGGGTGTTCGATCAACTTGGTCAGGGCATCGAGGCCATTATGGGCAAATACAAAATCGTACTCACCACTACGTATCTGACGTCTGAACTTTTGCCGCATTAAAGGTTCCAAATCCACTTCATCGTCGACCACCATCAGTTTAATTCGCATTTCAGTTTCCATGATTCTCCTCTATTTTTTTGTTGTTATTTTAAATTTGTGGGCAGTATGATCACAAACTCAGCAAACTCCCCATCTTTCGACTCAACCCGCATTTCTCCCCGATGTTCTTGTACCACAATGTCATAGCTTAGCGACAAGCCCAAACCTGTTCCCTGGCCGGGAGGTTTTGTGGTAAAAAACGGATTGAACACCTTGTCGATAATTTCCTGCGGTATGCCATTGCCATTATCGCGGATACGGATTTCTATCTTGTCACCTTCTTTCCGGGTTTTGATGGTCAGGATGGGGAAGTAGGCTTCCTTGAGTTTCAATTTCTTTTGGTGGGTAGCGTAACAGGCATTGTTGATGATGTTAAGAAATACCCGACTGAGGTTTTGAGGCACAGCATTGACCAGCCCAACGGCTGGATCATAATCCGCATCAATTTTTATGTTGAAGGAAGCATCCTGCGCCCGCATGCCGTGGTACCCCAGGTTTACGTACTCCGCCAACAAGGTGTTAATGTCGGTGGGCTGTTTATCGCCTGATTTTCCACGCGAGTGCAGCAACATACCTTTAACGATGCTGTCGGCACGTTTACCATGGTCATTAATTTTCTGCGCGTTTGCACGGATGTCGTTGGTTATCTCCAACAGAAGCGACTTATCCTCCTCTGCAAAACTCCCTGAAAGGTTTTCCAGCTCTTCACTAAGCTCAACGGCGAGTTCTACCGTGAGTTCCGAGAAATTGGTAACGAAGTTGAGCGGGTTTTTTATTTCATGGGCAATGCCAGCGGTGAGTTGCCCCAGGGAGGCCATTTTTTCTGATTGCACCAACTGAGTCTGTGCGGCTTTCAAATCATTGTTGGCTTTGTTGATCTTTTCATAAGCCAAGGCGTTCTCAATGGCGATAGCCACAAAGTTGGCGAGGTTGCTCAGCATATCAAACTGATATTGACTGTAAGCCTGCTTTTTAAAACTCTGAGCCGATATTACGCCCAACACCCTGTTTTCAATCATCAAAGGTATGTAAATCAGCGATTCAACCTTTTCGCCGGCCTGAGGTTGCACCCTATTCGGCACATATTTCATGTACTCATTTTCGACATCATTCATAAAGACCGGGCTGGCCTGTTCAACGCACCACACGGCAAAACGACTTTTCTCTTCCATCGAGACTTCAAAAGGCGGCAACTTTTGTCCCTTTTCTATCGAAAGCTCACACCTGAGTTTTTGCTCTTTTTCATCGTACAGCATAATCAGGAAACTGGTAGTGTCGAGCAAGGTATCGGCATGACTGAACAGCATTTCCTGGATAGAGACTATATCCAGGGTAGCCGTGATTTGCTTCCCGATTTCGTTCAGTGTACGCACATTGTTAAAGGCGGTGTCCAGCGCTTTGTTCTTGTCGCTGAGTTCAGCCGTGCGTGAGGCTACTTTTTCTTCCAGTGTACGGTTGTATTCTTCCAACTTTTCGTTTGAAATTTTCAGCTTCTGAGAGGCTTCACGCAAGTCGTTGATGGTAGAAGCCAGGGTGTTTTGCATAAAAATGAAAGAGGCATAAAGCTGACCGATTTCATCTTTGGACTTCACGGGAGGAAGCTTCACTTTAAAATCACCTTTTGCAAATTCAGAGGCTGCCTGGGTTAACCGCCGCAGTGAGCCTGTAATGGATCTGGAAATAAGGACAATAACAATTAAAATAATGAACAATCCTCCCAATCCCAGAAAAATCAGGTTGAGGTACAAATTGTTTACATCTTCCATGAACTCATCCACCGGAAACACGATGCCCACCGACCAACCATTTAAGCTAATGGGGGCATAAGCTATCCAACTGAGCTCACCTGTTTTCACATTCCTGTATTCAATTTCTGCGAAACTGTGCTTTCCCTGAATCATGTTGTGACCAATTTGACGCAATTGCGGCGAATTTTGCGCGTCAGCGATGCTAAAAATGGTCTCATTCATGATTACCTGCTTGTTGGGATGGGTAACGATGGTGCCATTCGACGAAACCATGAACCCATAACCCGTGTTATAAACCTGGATTGAATCGATGTATTCCTGTAGCCATTCCAGTGAAATGTCAGCAGTTAAAATACCGATAAACCGCTTTTCCCCTTGCGTGGTTTTATACAAAGGGACAGAATAAGTCGACATCATGACCTCACCTGCTCCCTCATCATAGTAGGGCTCACTCCACACAGGACGGTTAAGTTCTTTCGGAATCTGATACCAATCGAGAGTAAAATAATCATATTCCTCATCACCCACATTTTTGTAAGCGACATTATTATTGCTGTCGCGAAAAAAATAGGGAGCACAGTATTTTTTTGCAGAGTCGGTGTGATACGGTTCAAAAGCCAGAATTGCCCCAAAAATCTCCTCGTTGTTTTCTACGATCTGACCAAGCAACTTTTTCTGATCTTCCAACGAATAGTCGGAAGCCATGAGTATCTCAGAGAAATTGTCGGGGATGGTTTGCACCGTACTAAGTACTTTTTCCACTTTAAGCACAACCGAGCTTGTCAGCGTTTCAGCGTTCAGCTTCAGGTTTTTCTCTACGATACGTTTTGAAATATTATAGTTGTAAAGAAAAATGACGGAAAAAATAATGGCGATACTGACAAAAATATAGAGTATTAACTTGAAAGCCAATCCCTTTTCATGTAGTTTAAAATTCATGTAAGCATTTTTAAAAAAACGTTCATTTATTAATAATGGGCTGGTAGAAATCGTCGTAGGAAGGCATTGTATTTATCAAACCGCTTTCGAGCAGTATATGTCCAACAGACTCGTATTCTTCTTTCCGTAGTTTGGTATTAAACTCATTGTTGCTGTCGCGATACAAGTCTTCGTACCTGTCGAGCATCCATTTTTGGTGCACTTTGTTTACCGGAAGTTTCGCCTCATGCGCGTACTTCATCACCAGGTCGATGGCTGCTTCGGGATTATCAAAGGCAAATTTCCATCCTTCCAGGGTAGCCTTAACAAAGTTGGCACACAGCTCAGGGTCATTTTTTCGCATTTCTGCGGAACAGTAAATACCGTCTTCCAGAAAGTTAAGGCCATAGTCGGCAAAAAAGAACGTGTTTAACTCGCTGGAATCCAGACCATGGTTAAGCAACGAATGGTATTCATCAAACCAATTCGCGATGGTGATATCAACTCCATCCATCAAAAACAGGTTGTTGCTGCTGCCTATGGGCAGGATGGTTACATCCAGGTTATATTTTTTAAACAAAGCTTTTGGCTGCATTTCAAATCCGCTCCAAATTCCGGCTTTTTTCCCGTTCATTTGTTCCAGTGTGCTGATGTTACTTGTTTTTTTGGTGATCAACATCAGCGACGAGCGGGTGCTCGGCTGGGCTATGTTCACAATATCCACCCCCGAAGCTTTCAGTTCGATGGCATTTACAAGCCAGAGGGCAGCAAAGTCTGCTTTTCCCTCTCTGATTATTTCGTTGGTCGTGATAAAGGGTTGGTAGGGAATAATGTGCATGTCGATTCCATAATTACGATAATATCCCTTTTCGACTGCCATATAGTATCCCACAAACTGCGCGTTGGCTACCCAATAAGGAAAAAAAGTAACCTGCTTAAGATCAGGGTTTTTGAATGAAGAATCCGGGGTGTTTACGGTGGCGCTTGTATCATTTTTTTCATTTACGGGCTGACACGACCCAAGCAATATCAGCACAACTGCCAAACCGGCATACCTTTTCAGGTAATTGCTATAAACGCGAAATAACACATCCAATGACATTTGCCCCCTGATTAATACAGATATTATAATCCACAAATGTAAGGTGTTATCCGAATAAAAAAAAGAAAAAAATCCATTTCATTCAAACTTTTTACAATTTGAAACTTAGTTTTTATCTATCTTTACTCACTTGGGATCCCCTGCGTTCTTATCACAGTTACAACGATTTCCGAATTCCCGCAAAAACCTCAATAGAAAACTTAATTTTTCACCAAATTTAAAGAAAATGGAAAAAGCGCTAATCGATCAAGTTGAGCATCTCATGGCGAAAGCCATATTTGCTGCTGCCGAATTCCAGCAGTTCGACCAGAAACGTACCGACAGGGTAGTTGAATCTGTTTACAAAGCCGCTTTGAATGCCCGGATTCAGCTGGCTAAAATGACGGCTGAGGAAACCGGAATGGGTGTTTGGCAGCATAAAGTATGGAAGAATGTGATAGGAACACAGTTGGTGTACGAGAGCATTAAGAACGAAAAAACCGTTGGATTTATCTCCGACAATCCGGTGACCGGAATCACTGAGATAGCCCAGCCTTTAGGACCGGTTTTTGCCGTTACTCCAGTCACCAATCCCACCTCCACGGCCATTTACAAAATTCTGATTGCGCTAAAGACACGAAACCCCATCATTGTGAGCGCCCACCGAGGGGCTGCCAAAAGCACCGCTGAGGCTGTGAGAATATGCTATGAAGCCGCTCTGGAAGCCGGCGCACCTGAAGATTGTGTGCAGATTATCCCACCCGGATCGCGCGATTTTACCCACATGGTGATGTCGCATCCCCAGGTGGCGCTAATCCTGGCCACAGGAGGCACAGGACTGGTGAAAGCCGCCTACAGCTCCGGAAATCCGGCCATCGGCGTAGGTCCGGGCAATGTGCCTGTGTTTATCGACGAGAGTGCCGATATCGAATTTGCCGTTAGAAACATTATCTCTTCCAAGACTTTCGACAACGGCACCATTTGCGCCAGTGAACAGTCGATTGTGGTTGTGGAGAAAATTGAAGCCCTTGTAAAAGAGGAGTTTGAAAAGCAGCACTGCTATTTCCTCACCCCTGATGAAATTAAAAAAGTAGAACAAATTGCCGTTACCGACGATGGGAAATCAATGAACCCGGCCGTAGTGGGTCAGTCTGTAGCTGTTATTGCCCAAAAAGCAGGCATCAGCGTGCCCGAAGGCACCAAAATACTGATGGCCAAATTGAACGGTGTAGGAGTCGGATATCCGCTGTCGCACGAAATCCTTGCTCCCATTCTCGCCTTCTACAGCGCCAAAGACCAGGCCTCAGCCATCAACCTTTGCCTCGATTTGAACTACCTGGGTGGCATTGGTCACAGCGCTGGAATCTATGCCAACGATGAACACGTGATCATGCAGTTTTCACAGCTTATCAACGCAGGGCGTATCGTCGTCAACACCCCTACCTCACAAGGTGCAGTGGGCGGCATGTTCAACAACCTCGATCCCTCACTGACACTGGGATGCGGTACGGGCGGGAAAAATATTACCACCGAAAACATCACCGCGCGTCACCTGATCAACGTGCAACGTGTTTGCCGTCGCCGATTGAATCACAAATTTGTTGATGCTGACGAGGCAACGTATTTCAACGAAAACATGACAGAAACCGATTTATTTAATGCCTACCATAAAAACCACTAATACCAAATACCATGTTAAAAGCCGAATTTAAAGAAGACAAAAAAACCCTGACACTGGGCTTTGCAGGTCATATAGATACCATACTAAGTACCCAATATGAGCAGGAATTGAAAGAGGCGCTGGCCAAAACACCCGGATTTACTGAGGATCAACCCCTCGACCTGGATCTGATCCTCGACTTAAAAGACGTGACTTATATCGCCTCCTCTTTCATCAGACTATGCGTTTATGCTGCCAAACAAGTGCCAAAGGGGAGATTTACCATCGTTAACAGCAATCCCATGATTAAAAAAACTTTCAAAATTGTGGGGATGGACGATTTGCTACAAGTGAGTTAACATACTTTTTTTTTAACAAATTACACCTGGGTTATGGGGACTTTTTCAGCCTATCAATCCACCTTTAAACTAACCTGCGAAATCGGGTTGTTGGATAGTGGATTTATGAACAACGCCTACAGCCTGTTTCAAGGAACAACGGTGATATCCACCCCCGGAGGCCACCCGATATCGCATCCATCGGAAGCTGTGATACGCATGATTATGACCGATTTGCAACTTTCGGAGCATAGCGCGAACCAGGCACTAAAGGCCCCCTTACTTTTTTCGTTCATGAAAGATTTTCCTGAGGCAGGAAAAGACCCCATCGATGAAAACCGGACTTCCGTTCAGCAATCAGATCCGTTTATTCTTCTAAAAACACAAGAAAATCCGACATTCCAACCCTACGCACCCCACGATCCATTGTTTTCGTTTGCTTTCAACACCTTATCAGGACTAGTTGCCAGCGTGAATGAATTTAGCGCGGGGGTGTTGAGTGAAAACAAAATGGAAGACAGCGAGGAGGCGGTATTCCCGGAGATAGTGTATCTGTATTACAGCAAGTTATCCAACGACAAAAAGGCCGTGATCAACGCGCTATATGAGGTTCACCACGCCGGAATTGTGCTTCCCCTCTTGCTTATTGCCGGAGAGATTAGTCCCGGCGAGTATATCAAAGCCCTCATCTCGCTACGTTTGGCTGATGAATCAAAGGTTTCGGTTTTGTCATCCGACCTGCTTCAATGCTTGTCATTTATCGAAGTGATGTCGGGCAGGCGCGGGAAAATCACCAGTGCCACGGCCTTGATAAAAGCAGGTGAAGGCGATGCCTGTGAGTTTAAGTCGACCCTCAGGTGGGACCTCAGAGCGGGCAAAACCAACCCTGCCATCGAACGGGCTGTGCTCAAGACCATAGCCGCTTTTCTGAACAGTTCTGGCGGTCATTTGCTCATCGGGGTGCGCGATGATGGAAGCATAGAAGGCATCGAGAGCGACCGTTTCCCTAACGAAGATAAATTCCTGTTGCACCTGTGGATGTTGATCCGATCGTGTCTGGGCAGAGATTTTACGCCCTACATCCACTCCAGATTGGAGAAAGTGGATAACCACACCCTCTGTGTTATCAGCTGTGAGCCGGCAGGCAGACCTGTCTTCCTGCGACAACCCGGATTTCCTGAAGAGATGTACATCAGGCTTGGCCCTTCGAGTAATGCGCTAAATATCAGCGAAGCACTGGTGTATATTGCCGACCGGTTTGGGAAGGAGGATTTGTAGTAAGGGGTGTGTGATGGACAATGAGTTTTTGCTTTATTGCAATGAAATATGCATTGTGCAGGGCTAATTCTTTTTTTGTCGTGCTATAAATTTTAATGATCATTCGCTTGATAACTTTTTTGTGAAACTTTGTGAATCCTTTGTGAAACTCTGTGTAATAACTATGTCACAAAAGACACAAAGAAGTCACAAAGGTACACGGAAGGAACAATTGCACTTCAAAAAAAGAATCAATATTACTAATGTAAATACCTCATAATGTACTTTGTATGATACTGCATAACCCTCCGCTAAACATAATCTCTTATCAGCATTTCAGCAACACTTTCATCCATAAGTTCGCGTTTCTGCACCCTGTCGAAGGTGTCGAGCAGATCGGGTATACGCACGCGTTTTTTTTGTTCTTTCTGAAAATCTTCCACTATCTGTCCCTTGTGCATCATAATAATGCGATCAGGCAAGTCGACGGCCTGCTGCATGGAATGGGTTACCATCAGGGCGGTTAGCTTTTCCTGGTGTATGATGAGTTTGGTCAGCTCCGCGATTTTGGCTGCACTTTTCGGGTCGAGGGCGGCCGTATGCTCATCCAGCAAAAGCAACCGCGGCCTTAACCAGGTGGCCATGAGCAAGGTCAGGGCCTGCCGCTGACCTCCCGAAAGGGTACCAATGGGATTGTCCAAACGGTCTTCGAGCCCCATCTTCAACATCCTCACCCTGTCGCCAATTTCCGATTTGGTTGATTTGTTGAGGGCTGCAGTCAGCGGATGACTTAACCCACGTTTCATGGCCAGCACGATATTTTCGGCAATGGTCATTTCGGCAGCTGTACCCGCAAACGGGTTCTGAAATACCCTGCCAATCAACCTGGCCCGTTGGTATTCAGTCCATCGCGTAATGTCAGCCTCTCCCACCCTGATAGTCCCCGAATCGGGAAAAAACGTGCCTGCCACGGCATTCAACAGCGTGCTCTTTCCTGACCCATTGGTTCCGATGATGCAGGTAAAACTCCCCTCCTCTATCGTCAGGTCAATACCGCGTAACGCCCTGACCTCGTTTACCGTTTGCGGGAAAAATGTTTTGCTTACCGCGTGTATTTTAAGCATGATTCGACTTTTTTTGGAATTTCTTATGAAACGATTTAAACACCAGTGGCGCTACCAGTGCGGCAAAAACAAATATGGCCGTCACCAGTTTCAGGTCGTTCGGGTTTAATCCCCAACGCAAGGCAATGGCTATGAGCAAGCGGAAAAGAATAGTCCCTAAAATTGCTCCTGTTATGGTTACGCCGATGCCCGATTTCCCGACTAAAGCCTCCCCGATGATGATGCTGGCCAGCCCCCAAACCATCATACCAATACCCATCTGTACATCGGCAAAACCCTGATATTGTGCTAACAAAGCACCCGACAAGGCCACCAACCCGTTGGAAAGTGCCAACCCGAAGATGATCATTTTGTTGTTGTTAATCCCTTGCGCGCGAACCATCTGTACATTATTGCCCGTGGCCCGAAGCGCCGTGCCAAAATGGGTAAGCAAGAAACGGTAGAGCAAATAGCCGATCACTGCAACGAAAATGATGCTGGTGATGAGCACCGACAAATCAATCAGTGATACAGGCCAGCCAAAAACAGGTATTCTGTTTTCGCCTGCCGCAAAATTAAAAAGCAGTTGTTCAGGCCATTCAGAAACGGTATCTGTGTCGAGCAAGGGGATATTGCTTCGCCCCATAATCCGCAGGTTGATGGAATACAAAGCCGTCATCATCAGAATACCGGCCAGAATTTCCTGAATTTTAAACCTCGTGTACAATATACCTGTCAGCGAGCCGGCTACCATCCCGGCCAAAAAGGCGGCGAGCGAGGCCAGCCAGGGCGACCAGCCGGACATGATTAAAACGGCGGTAAGTGAAGCCCCTAACGTGATAGATCCATCAACGGTAATGTCGGTAAATTTTATCATCCGAAAACTGATGAGCATGCCCAGCGAAAGCAAGGACAAAATTAATCCAATGGTAAAAGCACCTATTATTAAGTTCATACTGTTTCCTCCTTCCATTGCACGGGGGCGCACCACATAGCCCCCCGGGTAAATAAACTCTCTCCCAATCCCAACGTTGGCCGGTCATCATCCAGCAGGTGCATGACCCCTTTGGGAGGTGGTCCGTTAAAAAATTTAGCTATTTGATTCTTTAAGTCCAACACCCCGTTTTGCAGCGGCTGATAGGGAAAAATGACCGCGTGGGCGTGCATGGCCAGCCCAGGATTGGAGGCCAAAGGAACGAGCAATCCGCTGTTATCCGGGCTATCGCGACGGGAAACGATTCCAAAAACAAGGGATTGCTCACCTGTGTAGGCCGGCTCACCGCAGAACGAAAGCCACTGCCGCATTTCAACAAAATCGTTGGGTTTAAACGCCTGCTCTGCTCCTGGCGATTGTATCATGTACGCGCCTACAAGTCCCTCTGTTTCAGCCAGGATAACAAAAGCCGCCTGTTCAGCGTTTGTCATAGCCAAAGCCCTGGATGCCAGCTCGCTGATGCCTTGTCTTTCTTTTTCCGCTTCAGGGGCGAACCTCCACAAATGCGACATTTCTCCTCTTCCATGCAGGCATTGAATGGTTTGTAGTGTGGGTACAAAATCCGCTACCGGGATCAGATAATCAGGGCGGCTGCGGTCTTCGGGCATTTGATAGACCACATGTCCGCAAAAAGTGACGAAATCGCCATATTTTGATTCCTTTCCTGCCAATTTATCGTAAGGAGAACCAATGCCAAGGGCAAAGGAATCAGCCTGAAATTCGTGCATTGCCACCTCCTTTTCTTTTACCTGCTGCCAAGGCTTCCATGCCGAAACAACCTCTACCACAATCCGGGCGTCCTTTTTCAAAACAAACACGTCGGTATCTTCAGACTTGTCGTTTGTGTCGTCGGAAACGACCAACAAATCCTCGGGCGCTACGTCGGCAAGCCACTCGCCAAAACCTGTCATACGTAAGGTACCGGTCACAAAATCGTTGGCCTGAATCAACCGCAACAGACCTTTAACACGGTTCAGTTCTTTGCTTATGCGCACCAGGGAGCGAATACCGGCAGAGCTTAAAAAGGTTAACTCCCCGGCATCAATCACAAGATAATGCTCTCCATTTCGGATATATTCCAAAAAGGTGTCTGTAAAATAATCAGACCAGGAGGCATCAAGGCGGCCTGAGATTTTTATCAAAAGTGCATTCTCCGTTTTTACAGCTTCAATTTTCATGGGATGGTTTTTACTTTACAAATCAGGTTATCATGGATTAAACACAACGGATTTTTCCTTCAGTTCAGGAGAAATAACCAGTTTGTATTTTTCGGCAAGTACAGGGTTATAAATCAGTTTCTCTGACTTGGTATTGGAGAAAGGAATTTTCCCGGGACTTTCGCCACGCAGCACCCTGACGGCTTTTTCGGCGGCTTCAAGACCTGCGTCATAATAATCACGGGCCAGACAGAGTGTGCCGCCATCGGGCATCTGGTCGCTATCGAAGACAAAAACCGGAAGACCATTGTCGGCAGCCTTTCGTGCAATCAGCGCAAAGGCCGGACGGGTATTGTTGTCGACGATCTGGCCGACGAGTTGGATATCCTGGGCACATAACTCGATAGCGGCTTGCGACACTTCCGAACTTGAGTTCACCGCGATGGCCACAAGTTCGATGTGATACACCGCCAACGCCGTGGCAAACCAATCTTTGTAAAGCACACTGTTGATCTCACCGGGGGTAAACAAGGTCCCTACACGCTTGACTTCCGGCAGGGTTTGGCTTATAATCCGGGCCATCCCGTTAAAAGGCGAACGCGTGGTAATGCCTGTAACATGGTCAAGGTGATCGGTTTCGGAAACTCCCGCGCCTGCTTTCACAGCGTCGCCAACGCCGGTAAACACAATGTTGGTTTCGCTGCCTGCCTGGCGCAAGGCGGCCTGCAGTGTAGGGGTGGAAATGACCATCAACAAGTCGGGACGATCTGATTTAACAGTCGTCATGATGCTCGAAAGGGTCGACATGTCACCCTGAGCGTTGTAGGCTTTCAGCACATAATCTCTTCCTTCCTTTAAACCTGCTGCGGCAATTCCGTCCATCAGCCCCTCCTCACAACGCTCGGCGAACTCTGTTTCGCTGTATTGGACCAGCCTCAGGTGGAATGGTTTTTTCGGCTTGTCGCCTGCCGCTATATCTTTATTTTGAGGATCGATCCTGACTTTCTTTTCCGTTTCGCCAATAGGCAGTTGCGACGGAGGCACTCCGGCAATGACCTTGGCAGCAAGTTTTCCAGACTGTTTTCCCCATTCAAAAAAACTATCGCCATAAGCCCCTGTTGCTCCTTGTTCCACGAGTTGGGGTTCGGTTGCAAAAATGGGAACACCGGCAGATGAAGCCACCCGGTGTATGGTCGAAAATCCGGTGCTGGCCAGGTTATCAGCCGAAACCATAATGGCCTCTGCCCCTCTTTGTAAAAGCGATTGTGTGCCCATACTCAAATCGGAAACCGTGGAAGCCGTTGCCTCCAACACCTCTATATTTTGCTCCTTCCCGGCCACACGGAGCTTTTCTACCGACAAAACAGAATTCATCTGAGCGGCATCATAAATGGTTCCTACTTTCTTCATGTTTGGAACGTAAGCCCGCGCCATTTTAAGCACTTCAGCCACAGGTGGATTGTCGTGAATACCACAGATGTTGGCAGGACGTCCGTTTTTAAACATACCCAGTTTGTAGGGATCGCTGGCCACAGTAAACACCACCGGAATTTCGGTATCCTTGTTGGCCATAGCAATCATAGCCGGAGTGGTGACCGTTACAATAACATCGGGTTTTTCATTGATCACCGCATCAATGATGGCCGAAAGTTGAGCCATTTCACCCTGAGCGCAGTATTTTTCAACCTCAAATTCGATTCCTGCGCGTAGTCCGCTTGCCTCCAATCCGGCCTGAACACCATCTTCAGCCTCCTCCAACACCTTATTTTCTACCAGATTAATGATGGCCACACGGGCAGGTTTTCCAATCTTCCTATTCAGGTTCAGGTATTGATCGGCTTCCTTCAGTTGCGCCATGGTAGGCTGCACGCCCTGTTGATCCAGTTCGGCGAAATCCAGTGTTACAGGTGTTTCATCTGCTTTAGCAGCTTTGTTTTCACCAAGTTGGGCCTGTAGTTCAGGAGTAAGCTGCCACGAATCTCCCAACTCCTGCAACACAGCCATGTTGACGTTAAGCAGTACAGGGACGATGTTGTTGATGCCATACACAGCAGGCTTTTTCCCGTTAAGGATTTCGCCGGCCAACTGACCCGTGAGCTGTCCCACGGTAAAATAATCAGCTCCCAAGCCAAAAAGCGCCCCTGTTTTAACATCAACCGGATCGTTGGTAAAAACAGGCACACCCACCTGCCTGGAGGCATTCACTATCATGGCAGCTGATGCGATGGCCACCGTATCACCACCAATCCACACGGCCTCCACCCCTTTCGACAACAACGACCTGATGGCTTCCGACACCTCAGATGTGTTGGTAGCCACAGCCTCCACCAGGACGATGCCCAGCTCATCGCATACAAGACGTGCTTCGAGCAAACAAGCTTCTGAGCATTGCTCACCGGGATTCCATACAACACCTACTTTTCCGATCTTCGGGTTGATTTGCTTGAGGATACGAAACGCTTCGCTCACAGGCTGAAAAGTACCAACACCGGCCATGTATTCCGGGTGCTGATCGGGGTTTACGCCGGTTATGCCAACGCCTGTGCCCATCGGATCGGTAACAGCACCAAAGACATGCAATTTCCCTGCATTTTTATTCGCTTGAGCAAAGGTTTGCAAGGCCAGTGTGCTGGAAGTAATCACCAGCTCATACGGGCCGTTAACCAATTCTTTGGCCATGGTATTGGCGGTGGTCAGGTCGCCCTGAGGGTTAAATTGTGTGATATTGGCTTTGTCGGGAGCCACTTTCCCCATCAACTGCAAACGATCGATCACCCCGGCCACATGGTTATCAAGCAGTGGAGTAGAAGAAATTTGCAGGATAGCGATTTCGGGGTATATCTGTTCTTCAAAAGGCTCATCCGTTTGTCGTTGGCCTAAATCAGAAAAAAGCAAGAGCGCCGAGGCGGCCACGATAAGCGTTACAATGAGCCACAAATCTTTCAATATCCTTTTCATGTGATTTGGTTTATTTTATTGGGGTAATCTGAATATTACAACCCCGGACACTCCACTTTTTTTTCTCAAAGCCGGGTTAACCCGTCAATCTGCAATTAATTTCTCCATGGTTAGGATGTTGGCCTCACCACGACGTTCGTACGACACCTTGTCCATCATCTTTTTAATCAGAAAAATGCCTAAACCACCAATCTCACGGTCTCTGGCCGACATAGAAATATCAGGATCGGAGTTCAGGGTAGGATCGTAAGCTACTCCATCATCTTTCAGGCTAATAACCAGTCGGTTGTCGATTTTTTGAATCACCAGTTCAATGTCATGAACTGACTCATCCTGAAAGGCATAATTCACCACATTGGTAAAAGCCTCTTCTATAACCAGATTCAGGGTCATGGTCAGGTCAACAGGCAAGCTCCAGAGTTCGGCAATATCCTCCAGCGCTCCTGCAATTTTATCCAGATCATTCAGCCGATTTGTTAAACTAACAACTTTTGTTTCAGTCTGGTGGCTCATAATTTTATGTCATTTAGTAGTAACAGCAACCCACTTTAGAACGTATGTCAATGTTGCGAAGCCGACTCAACGGAGTCGAACAGTGAGAATATCTGCGAAAATCCCGATATATCAAATATTTCGCGGATTGAGGGCTGCAAACAGCACACTTTTAACTTGCCGCCAAGGGCAGACATTTGTTTCTGCACCAGCAGAAAGACACGCAACCCGGAGCTGCTCACATATCCGAGTTTGGTACAATCGAAGATTATCCGGGTAACCCCTTCCGAAATTAATTTTGACATTTGACCCTCAAAATCAGTTGCTGTAACGGTGTCGAGACGTCCGATGACATGAGCAACTGTATAACCTGCCGTTGATGAAAAATCTACCTGCAACATTTTTATCATTATTTTATTGAACAAAAAACAGAACTCCGACAAATTTAAGTAAAAAACAACTCCTTTCTACATATCCAGCTGATGTAATTGTCAAAAAAGGAAAGAGTAGTACTTTGATTATTAACATTGAATTGTGGATCGAAATATTCGAACCTCGGTAGAGTCTTGTCATAAAGGTGATACAGATGACAAAAGTGATTGATCTTTAACACTTAAAACTACTTTACTTAATAAGTGAACTATACAACCAAAATAGTGACATTTCATTTACAATCAACTAGGGTTTTAAGGGATTAAAACAAACCTTGTTACTGTGGCTTTTGATAGTTGTGCACTAGGGCAGACTGTCCTCAAAAAAAATTACCTGTTGTTCCGGAAGTTTAGGTACATTTGACAGCCAAACAACATTTTTTTTCACATACTTTTCATCATGTCACCAATTAAGCTGAATGTTTACCTTAAAAGCATTACCTTGTTTTTCTTGTTGGTGGGCATTCCATTTCTGTTTAGCGAGGCCACCCTCGATGCAGGGTTAGTCATCCGCTTGTTGTGTACAACATTGCTGGTTCTTGTTTTGTTTGTTGTCTTTGTGGTGTCAAAAAAAACCAACCGGCTATGTCCATCCGATCCCCTGTTTAACCTCTATTTGGCCTTCGTTGTATTTTCTGGGGTTTCCTTATTATGGACACCTTTGGTCAGCGATGCGCTATTTGAATGGGTAAAGAATCTACTGTTTTTGTTGGTCTTGTTTTTTCTTTTGTTGAATTATACCTTTTCGGAACTTAAACTTCAGGTTACACTTTTCCTGGCCATACTGGGCGGTTTACTCACCATTTACGGGCTTTATGAATTAATGCTTTTGGTAGCACGAGGGCCACTCAGTATCCCCTTAGACACCTACCAAATTAAAACCGCTTTTGGTCACCGCAACATGTTGGCTCAGGTGTTGTTTTTAACCTTTCCGTTTCAGCTGTACGGTTTTATCACCAATCATCCAGGGAAGCTATCGACAGGTAATCTAATTCTGTCGGCCCTCACTTTGTTCTTGCTTCTGCTGCTATCAAACCGGGCCACATGGCTTGCGCTGCTGGCAGGGTCGCTCGTTTTGGTTTTGGTTTTTTGGGCAAACAGGGTGCCTGTCTCACTCTTCAAGCAAATTATGTGGAAAAGGATTAAAACCCTTGTCCTGACTATGGTGGTAACACTATTTATTTCAATCGCCTTCTTCTTCTTTTTCACCCATGCAGGGGAGGCCGAACAACACCTGGCTAATTCTTTTGCATCGGATAACGGATCGGGAAAAGACAGGATAGAGCTTTGGAAGCGTACCTATCAAATGATAGCAGAACAACCGGTTTGGGGCGTTGGCCTGGCTAATTGGAAAACCGAAATCTTAAAATTCGGGAATGCCGGACTAGTTTCAGAAAACCAGATCACCTACTACCAACGACCACATAATGATTTTCTCTGGGTAGCCAGTGAGCTGGGAATTTTTGGAGGTCTTATTTACCTGTTTATGTTTCTGCTAGCCCTCATTAAGCTGATTCGCAGGATAAAACACAGTACCGATGCTCCCACCACTTTTCTCTGGTTTAGTCTTCTTTTTGCTTTAACCGGGTATATCATTTTTTCGTTCTTCAGTTTTCCGCATGAACGTATCGTGCAAAACATCATGCTTGTGGCCATGTTTTCGCTCATTATTACAGGCGAAAGGGAGTCTGTCTCCTCACAGGCTAACCGCTTACGGATGAAGAAATGGCATACCGGGCTCATTATTATACCGTTATGGCTGTTTATCTTGCTCATTGGGATCATGCGATTTCAGGCCGAATCGCTGACGAAACAGGCGCTTCTTGCCCGGATGCAACACAAACCCGATCAGGTAATTGAGCTGCTGAGTCAAGCAGAATCACCTTTTTACCAAATCGATGCATTTACCACTCCCCTGGCTTGGTATATCGGACTTCAATACTACAATGCGGGGCAAATGGATAGTGCCATCCTTCATTTCAAGCGGGCTTACCACCTGGTTCCGTATCATATGCATGTGGTAAACAA